>LUQO01000048.1 GCA_001627865.1 SAR324 cluster bacterium REDSEA-S27_B3 | reverse complement strand
TATTACTCTCTGCAATGCTTAATTTGTTTTGTACAGCTCTAGAAAATGACTCTTCAAATGCTTCTTATTCAAATTTGTAACTTTTTCAGGAAGCCCTAAGTAGGAGGAGCGCTATTAGAGATCAACTTCAAGGAACTCGTGGAGTAAGGGAATTGACTTTGTAAATATCTGCCGCCTGAAGTTTAAAGATTCCAGTCATACCTGTCATGGAGGCGATTGCCTCCAGTTTCATGTCCATATCGTCAAACAATTCTCCATCAGTTTCAGAGTGGTCATACTCTAATTCAAGATCGAACATTTCCATAGTTCCAGGATTGACAATTGTGGCAAAAGCATGGGGATTCTCTGTGATGTTTTTTTTGGTTTTATTGAAAAATTGGAAGGATAGTGCCACATGTTCTTCGTCAACATACCAAACTTGGGAAATGACAGTTGTGTTAGGTTCTCCTTTGGAAGAACATGTAGTCATCCAGCTTGGAAACATACCTTGCAAGCATGGTAGATGTTCTTCGGTTATCATAATTGTCTCCTCAGTTAAAAGGAAGTTCTTGACCTGCCTCTGGGCCAGGAGTTTGTTTATAGATATGCTCTACCTTGAATGTTACACCAAGATCGGGCGAGTTTCCAAATATTTTGCCTGCTGCTTCGGCAGGAGTGCCCATACTGCTTAATGCTTCTATACAATTGTTTCTGAATTTTTCTGAATGAGATAATTCTTCATCTGTAAGAGAACGAGTAGCTATAAATTCACCCTTAAATTGGTAAGCTTCATGGCTTGGAAGACCTACAAAAAAACTAACACGCCCAGTTGAATTAAAGTTTTCCAAAACTTTTTCAGAAATGGAGCTAAGAACAAAACATGTAATTGTGTCTTTTTCTTGCTCAAACGAAGTACTTAAAGTATCTGTATGAACAGTCTTCAAATCAGAGTTGGCTGAACCCAAGTGTCCAAAACCCATTCTTAGTGCTTCTATTGTTTGCTCAGGGATCATTAATTTCTCTAATAAATTTTGAAACCGAGGTCATTATAATAGAAATAAATTTTTATACAATTAAATTTAATTTTCATATTTTGAATACATATATATTTAATTAAAATTAACTATTTGTCAAAAATAGTTTTTACGTGACCATCATTATTATAATATTAAAAAAGACGTGGAGTTGTGGAGCAACGTGGAGCCTGTCAGTGTTTAACTGGGATTGAGTTGCTCCACATTGTTTTTATAAGTGGAGTAAAGTGGAGTAGTTATTTAGCTCCCTTTCATAACTAATTGATTTTTTCGAGTGAGTAGATAATATCAACGCAGTTATTTTCTTTGTCCCACTCTTTCATCTCTGGAGATGACATCAACGCTTCAAAGGCTTCCATGTCAGAGCAGTTGCACATAAAAATTGATTTATGATCATTAACCTTTACCAACTCATATTCAGAAATAAATTCACTAACAGCTTCTTCACTTTCCTTTACCATAGCTTCAAAATCTTCAAAAGTGCAACTGAAAGTGGACACAATACAAATATTCATTTTATCTCTCCTAATTAAGTTATATGTTTAACGTTTTCGTGAGATGGTATCACAGCCAATTCATTATTAAAACACTTTTATTGAAAAGTAGTAAATGCAACTTTTAACGTGTTATCAGCAGGACAAAATTAGTACAGAAAGTAGTTACTTTCATTTGTGCCTAGATGCTCCATCAGATACCCCCAACTAATTCTTCTAAGTAGACACCTGCCAATTGAACTGGTCATATCAACATAAAAGTAAACTTCGCCAAAACCAAATAGCCTTCTCCTATCTCCATAAGCAAACAAAATTTAGCTTGCATTGTGATCACTCATGGCATAGTTTATATAAAAATCAGGAAAGTAGTACCGTAAAGCAGACCCTGTATGAAAATAAAGGTATTGAATGTCTATCGAATTTGAATTGAATGGATCTAAAACCAAGCTCAATCCGCAGCCGGAAACAGCCTTATTATGGGTGCTGCGTGAACATCTGAACCTGACTGGAACTAAATTCGGATGCGGCTCAGGACTCTGCGGTGCCTGTACTGTTCACTTGGATGGTCAGCCAATCAGGGCATGCATAACACCAGTTTCGGCTGTAGCAGGAAAATCGGTAACTACTATAGAAGGCCTTTCAAAAAACCGGTCCCATCCACTCCAAAAAGCCTGGGTAGAGGCACAAGTCCCACAATGCGGATACTGTCAGTCTGGCCAGATTATGCAGGCTGCCGCACTATTGGAATCAAATAAGAATCCCAGTCGGGATGAGATCGTAGCGTACATGAACGGAAACATCTGCCGTTGCGGAACCTATTTAAGAATCATACGCGCCATTAAAATTGCTTCAGCCAAAGTTAACGAAGGATAAGTGATGAAAAAACCTGATATTTTAGATAATCATACGCCAAGACTCAGCCGGCGCCGGTTTATAGCTGGTACTGGTGGATTTACATTTATGATTTCTATAGGTGGTTTAATAAATGGAAACTGGGCTTCAGCAAATGAAGATTCTGAAGGATCAAAGAACAAAGGTTCAAATATCACTGTATGGGTTAAGATAGATTCTGAAGGAACAATAACTATACTAAATCCTTCTGCTGAAATGGGCCAGGGGTCAATGACAGCACTTGCTGTGTTGATTGCTGAAGAAATGGATGCTGACTGGAGTAAAGTTAAAGTTGAACATTCTCCAATTGATCCCAAAATATACGGAAGACCTGGTTGGGGAGGCAGAGGATATCACATGATTACTGTAGGAAGTTTTACCGTAAGTGGGTATTTCAAGCCCCTTCGTCAAGCCGGAGCTCAGGCAAGATACGTTTTGTTAAAAAATGTGTCTATGAAATGGAAAATTCCTTTGACAGAGTTGAAAACCGAACCAGGCATGGTGATTCACAGCGCTTCAAACCGGAAAATCAGTTACGGAGAAATAGCCTCATTCGCAGAGACCATAAAAGAAATTCCAGAGATTCCTGAGAAGAGCCTGAAGAAGCCGGGAGAATTTAGGCTTATCGGGAAATATGTTCCTCGTGTTGATATTCCTGAAAAGGTAGATGGAAGTGCAATATACAGTATGGATGTCAATGTACCAGATATGCTCTATGCCACAATACTGCGTACTCCTGTTAACGGTAATCAGCCAGAAAGTTTCAACGAAAAAGAAATCAAGTCGATGCAAGGTATCCAAAAAATAGTCCGTCTCAAACATGGAGTGGGAATCCTTGGAAAACGTTACGAAAACCTTATTTCTGCAAAACGTAGACTGAAGGTCAAATGGAGCAAGGGTTCACCTGCGGAAATGTTTGACAGCGAGAAGATTTTGGAAGGATATAAAAATATTGTCGGTTCTGGAAAAAAAGGGGGTCATGTCTTAAATCAGCAAGGCGACGCAGATGCTGCAATTCAAAATGCTCACAGGATATATTCGTCTGATTATTTTAGTGACCATGTCTACCATGCCCAAATGGAACCACTTAATGCAATAGTTTCCGTAAACCCTGCAGGTGATGGTGCTGAAATCTGGGCTGGTACACAATCACCTTCAGGTGCCATAAAGGCTGTGGCCAAACTTCTTGGGACAAATCCTCGCAAAATCAAGCTACATCCCTGTTTCCTTGGGGGAGGTTTTGGCCGACGATCAATGTCTGACTACATTGTAGAAGCAGCAGAGTTGTCAAAGACTGTCAGAAAACCAGTTAAACTGATCTGGAGCCGGGAGGATGATTTTCAATATGGAGCGTTTCGGCCAATGTGCCTGCAAAGGCTTGTCGCTGGTTTGGATGCTGATGGAAAACTCATCGCCTGGAAACATAGCATAGTAGGGGACGGTAGACGTTTGTTGAGCTCAGGAGCAAAAATTCCATTTTACGATATTCCTAATCAGCACATTGAAATACTGGGGTTGAGTCACGGTGTCAGGTTGAAACACTGGAGAGCTGTTGGTCATGGTTTTACCAAGTTTGCAATTGAATCCTTCATTGACGAGATAGCAGAAGCAGAGGGAGTAGATTCTTATCAATTCCACAGGCAGGTGATGCATAATTCACCAAGAGCCTTGAAGGTTCTTGAAACTGCAGCAGATATGGCAGGATGGGGAAGAAAACCTCCAGATGGCCATGCATTTGGAATTTCATTTGCCGAACGCAGTGGTTCGCTGGCAGCAGGCGTTGTGGAGGTCTCCCTGGAGAAATCATCAGGAAAGATAAAGGTTCACAGGATATGGTCTTCTCTGGATGCAGGCATTGTAGTTCAACCTGACAATGCTGTGGCCCAGATGGAAAGTGCGATCATTTACGGGCTAAGCAGTGTTCTATCTGAACGAATAACTTTTAAAGACGGAAAGGTTCAACAATCCAATTTTCATGACTATCATGTAATGCGAATATCAGACGCACCTGAAGAAATTCATGTGAAGATCATTGATTCAAATGAAAGTCCGTCTGGAATCGGTGAAACCGGCTTGCCAATTACTGGTGGAGCAGTAGCTAATGCAGTGGCTGCATTGAGTGGAACCCGCCTGAGACACCTACCATTCACGCCAGATCAGGTTAAAAAAGTCATGAAGTCATGACTTACTGTAATATAGATGCAAATTTTTTGTTGTTTGTTGACTTCCCCACTCATCATTCATTATTCAGATCAAATGTCATTTCCCGTCTAGCTCAAATTAACCAATCATATTTTTGATTAAATATATAGTTAATCATATTGGAAAAAATGAAATTTATTGCAATGAACCGGTTTCAGATTGCTCTAAACCGAGAGAGTGATTTTGAAAATATTTGGGAAAAAAGAGAAACACATCTTAGTAATGTCCCAGGTTTTATTGAATTTCATTTAGTAAAAGGCAAGACCGAAGACACCCATACTTTATATGCCTCACACTCAACTTGGGAATCTAGAAAGGACTTTGAGAATTGGACCAAGTCAGAGGCCTTCAGAAAAGCGCATAAAGGGGCAGGAGCACATAGCGATATTTATCTTGAACACCCTCAATTTGAAGGATTTGAAGTAATTATTTAGAGCAATAAAATTATTAGCCCATCATCTCAATTAATTAACCCCCACTAATCCTTCACAGTCAGACACCCTCCAAGTAAAATCCCCAAATTTTCTTTTGCATATATCTTCTTTAGTTTATAGATTGCGGATATTTAGCAATTTTTTAGTCAGTGTATAAAACAAAATCAACAGACCGAAAATATTTGATACCAG
The DNA here is from genome assembly GCA_001627865.1 of SAR324 cluster bacterium REDSEA-S27_B3. Lineage (GTDB taxonomy): Bacteria > SAR324 > SAR324 > SAR324 > NAC60-12 > Arctic96AD-7. The sequence continues at coordinate 13,426 of LUQO01000048.1, read as the reverse complement.
CAAAAATCCCAACAAAAAATTATTAGGAATTAATTATGCATTTTAACCCATGAAATTTCCCACTATCTAAAGAGGTTAAAATTAAAAAATTTCAACCCTATATTTCAACTTTCATTATATTAGAGATTAGAGTTAACTTAGGTAGGTTGATTCTAAATAGAATTAATTTTTTCCTGATAATCATTTTATTGATCATTCCCACGAGTGTCATTCAGGCTCAGGATAAGACTATTGACGGAATTAGATTAAGGTACTCTACCGTTCTTTCACAGGACCAGTTTTTAATAGAGGATTATGAAATTACAAAATATAATACTAAAATTAATACAGAATATACAGGTTCTTTTGCAGGAACACAGAAGTTCCCAATTGCCATAATATTTCCTGAATCTTTGATGTCCAGCTGGTTATTCAGGCAGGCATATTTTGATTTTTCTATTGGAGATGAAATAAACAATATTCCACCTCTTCCAGATCAATCAATCTCATCTCAATTGGATGCAGCATTTAATAATTCAAGAACTACTATTTACCTGAGACAAAAATCTGGCACAAGAGACTATTTGAAGGAGAATTTTTTACCTAAATATTTTAGTTCTTCTCAACTAAGTACCCTTCCGGAAAACTGGGCCATAACTCATGACCTTAAAAGAAGTGCTCTTGCATTAGGTTATATGTGGGGGTTTTTTATTCCTCTTGGTGAAATGCATAGATTCTTAAAAGCTGGTTTGGGCTTCGGTTTAGGTTTGGTGGATAATAACATAAAAATCAATTTTTGTGATTCTTATGATGTTGCAGTTAAAACAGAGAAGGATAGCCAGGATAAAGAGAAATTGGCAAACAGCCATGAAGGAAAATGCAACAATCCTAATAATCTGGAGAGCGTTGCCTATAAAGAGGTTGTTATATCAGCTGGTGTTACTTTCACACTTTGGGAGCGAATTTCTAAAGATTCGATCTGGACATTTATTAGTATTGATATTGCACAAATAAACAGTTTATACAAAGATGATAAGCTAAAAACCCTTGATGGGAAGTATGGCCGATTTACTACAGGATTAACTGGATCAGACGTTATAACTTATACATACCGCTTCTAAAGAATTATACAATAAATTATTTCTCCCCAATTGATAAAAAAATAAGTATTTTATTTTTATCTGTAAAATACCAAGGACGATACACTAAAATTAATTATTAAACCAACCCCATCACCTCATAAAAGCAACTCATACTAATTCTTCACAGGCAGACACCCTCCAAGTAAAATCTAATATTCTTTTAATTCATACCAGATTATGGTAAATTTCAGCATCATTCTAAAAGTTCAACGAAAGTTTTGAATTAATATTTTCAGCTGAAATTGTCAGATAAGAAAAAATGTTTTCACTAAAGCAATTCAATCCCTTTTTCCCGCTTGTTCTTATTCTGACAGCATTTTGCTTGAGCAATTGTTCCGAAAATAGTGAATATGGCGATGCAAGCGATTATGAAAAAGGAGGATATAGTCCTTCGGGTTCAGATAATTCTTCGGGTTCAGATAATTCTTCAGGTTCAGGAACAATTAGAGGTACTGTCAGATACGACAATAATACTGCCGCAGAAAATGTCAGTGTGAGTTTTGCTGCATCTGGAACAATTGTAGAGAATACTACTACCAACAATAGTGGGGATTACAGCCAGGATAACCTCAGCCTGGGTACATATACACTTACCTTCACGAAGAGCAATTTCAATGATGCTAGTTTATCAACTGCTCTTGAAACAGATAACCAAACAGTTACTGCAAATATGACCCTACTTGCAGACAATTGTTCAGTTGGGACTGTTGCCGGAACAATAACAGATGCAGTGAGCGGAAGTGCTGTTTCAGGTGTTTCTATTAGTGTCAGAAATGGTTGGAATGTGACTAGTGGGAGTACAACGGGTACAACTGCCATTACCGCAAATAATGGCACTTATACTTTAAGCAGCATGAACGCTGGAGGATACACAATTCAGCTAAGCAAATCCGAATATATAACGGCATACTTTAACGTCAATGTCTGTGGAAACTTGACCGGTCAAAATACATCGATATCCCAGAATATGAGTAGTGGAACAATGAGAATTGTGTTGCACTGGGACAATCTTACTAATAATGTTGTTTCTATTTTGGACTCTCACCTCACTGGTCCTGACAATGCTAGTGGCCGTTTTCACATTTATTGGAATGCCTCAAGATATTACGGAGTTGGTAGTTGGGATGCAGTGGATAATTATTACTATTGCACAGACAATTACACGAGTACTGGATGTACAACTGAAGAAGCGAGTGACAATGTGTCACTGGATAAAGATGATATGGATGGACCACCAGGTACTGAAACTATAACAATTTCTAAAGTTCGGAGCGGGACCTATCGTTACAGTGTACATGATTACTCTAACAAGGGTCTTACTAGTCCTGACAATTTATCTAAATCTGGCACTACTGTCACAGTTTACTTTAATAATACTGTGACTACCTATAATGTTCCAAACGATAATGGTAGTCTCTGGACTGTCTTTACTTTCGATAATTCTAGTGGTTTCAATGCAATCAATCAATTGAGTGATCATACAAGTAACACTGGAGATACAATTCAGTAAAATGATCTTTTCAAATTAATACAAAATTATTTTTAAGTTTTTGCTGCAAACAACAGAACCAGTGAAGCAACTTTTTAGATTGATATCTAGCTTCATTATTTTAGTGGAAAAAATATGCAGGAGAACGGAAGGATGGAAATATCATGTACAAGGTACAGATTTTTTTTTGATAAGAAGTTTGTAGGGGAATATAAGAATGGTTTGCGTTTTAACTGAACAATTTATTATAAATACGGATACAGAAAAGGTAGAGTTTTGAGTGGAGTTATATTTAAATGAAACACCTATTCATAGAATCTCTTCTTGGTTAGCCGATATGTGATATTGACCGCAAGAATAATCACTACATGCACGCACGAGGGCAAATTTTTGTGCCAATTTTGTGCCACTAGCTTACAAAAACAGGCCATATTGCGGAATATCCCCTAATATATTTTAACTTATATCATATTGATTTTATTATCCTTATTTGTTGCAGTCTATCCCTGTTTACCCAGTACATCTGACTTCTAATCAGTAGGTTACAGGTTCAAGTCCTGTCTGGTGCGCCACAAATACCAACGGGTTACAGAGAATCTGACTTTTCACTATAATGCCTTGGTGTCCATAGTTCCTGACTTTTCTTCCTTTTTGTCGAGCCATTTTATCAATTCATTAGCTTCAACCTCCTGCGAGCAACCACCAATAATTCTTCACAGTCAGACACCCTCCAAGTAAAATCCCTTTATTATTGTCATTACAACTCTAAAGAAAAAAATCTTGTCAAATTAAAAAATATGTATAATATCCATTTTAAAGAAACATTTGTTTAATATAATGAACTAGTATTGATGCAAAGTATTTGTCAATGCGGTTTGAAATTTTGCAACTTTCACTTTTCTACATTCTGAACTTCGAAATGAGATATTTGAAAACATTTCTGGCCATTGTATCGACTGTCATAATTGCCAGCTGTGCAAAGCAATTACCCAAACCATCTAAAGAGATAAAATCAATTCTGGTTATTCCAGCAGAGGTGATCAACAAGACTCAGATGGAACGAAAATTTGATTATATATTTAATTTTCAAAGCAAACCAGATTCGGATTCTTGGTACGGGAACAATTCTCCACAAAATGATCAATTATTCAGTGTAAGATCGAATTTACAACAAGATGGAAATAGTTTAACCATCGTCAGTGGACTCTCCCCTGGTGAACATCGTCTTTTTTCAATGACTGAAAATCCTATCAACGTCAGAAATGTAAATCCAAATACCGAGAGAATGCGGCATCGTCCATTTGTTCTTGAAGAGGGAAAGGTGCTGATTTATCCCTATGAATTAAGATATTCTCAAGAATTTAAAGGGACAACGCAGATGTTTAACTATTCAAGGAAGTTTGAACCTTTGACAGATCAGGGGTTAAAGAATATCAAGGAAGAATTAAAACAGTACAAAAACTATGAATTGTGGGCCTTACGGGACAAAATAGCTGAGGGTGCGTTGACTGAGCAAGTAACAAGCACTGAATCAAACAAGATTCCTGAAAAGTTTACTTCAGGACTAGAACTGGATGTAGGTGTAAACAGTAAATATAAATTAAGTTCAGATTTGACATGGCTTTCGGCTTCTGGAGAAGGAGAAGCTGATCTTGAAGGAAATGACATTAGATTTGTGTATATTGCAGCTCATGGAATTTCATGGGGAATCCGTATGAGTGAGCATAACGGGAAAGATTCTACAGCAACATCATATTTTTCAATAAAAGTGACAGAAAACACACCATATATACGTTATGATCATACTTTGTATAGTAATGATAATTTCCTATTGGAGGGACAAATTGCAGCTGGATTTAATTTAGTTACAGTAGAAATAGATCATCCCGAATTAAGTCCTAACGCTTCTTCAAGTCTCGGTTTTATGCTTGAGCCAAGTATTTTTACTGGTATGGAAATACAAGATGAAATGCTTTTTGGGCTAGGTATGAGTTACCCATTAGATTATTTAAAAGGAAATGCAAATTGGTTATACAGTGGGTACACACTTAATTACAACTATGAGATAACAAAATCACCAATAGTATTTCTCATATTTAGATTTTCAATATAATAGTTCCTGAAACAATTGCAGCAAAACTCCATAAGAAAAAAACCAACCCATCATCTCGTGTAAGTAAACCCCACTAATTCTTCAAAGTCAGACACACTCCAAGTAAAATCTTCACATTTTGTATACTAAAATATTTTGCAAAATTAGAAACATTCATGTTACTTATTACATTCAATGGGAGAGATAGAACATTTCCCATAAATTTTCCAAACCAGAGAATTGAAATGAAAAATCTGAAAATTGTAATTCATATTTTGTTATCTGTGTTTTTGTTAGGGTGTGCAGAAAAAGGTGTTTACGTAGGTGAGAAGAAAGACGGAAAACGGCATGGTCAAGGTACATTAACTTTTTCTGATGGAAGAAAGTATGAAGGGGAATTTAAGGATGGTAAACAAGATGGTCAAGGAACAGAAACTTATTCTGATGGAAGTAGTTATGAAGGAGAATGGAAGGATGGCTATGGTCCGCTTTATAAGAAAGGATCATTAATAAGTGAAAATAAATTTAAACCTTATACAAGATATATTGATACAATTAGCCTTAGAATATTTTCCTTAGAAAGAGTCTCAGATACTTTTATAAAAGACGTAGCGTTAATATACGAATCTATGTTTGATGCAAAAAAAATAATTGATCCAATTATTCAAAAACATTTTCTTAAAACTCTTCAAAAATTTTATGTGTATCAGCGGATTGGTTTAATAAGTCCTGATTTCAACCGTGGTTTTGATTGTTGTCCACGAAGAGGCAAATATCAGCATAATCACGTTGATTTTATTTGGGAGAAAGAAAAAAATCACGAAATTCACAGACAAGCTAATGAAATTGTTGAACATCTATTACATACAATTACCACTGTTGGTTTTTATTATGCTTTCCCCGATGAATGGCGTTGGGATAAAAAGGATTCTCCAATTAATTTAGCGATGCAAGAAGCAGTCGATAAGGGGCATTATAATATATCTAGTTATTCAGATTTACTTAATCGTGACCGTAAAGGTTATGCAAAGGTAACGGCTCAAGAATTTGCATATTGGGTAATATTAGCTGAGTGGAATTATTTTTATTTAGTGGGAGGTCAAAATGATGAATTTAATCTACATACTTCATCACAAATTGCTTCGAAACTTCCACTTGCTCATAAATTGTATCTAGATACTGTTGCCAAGGTAATAGGACCTCCTGATAAAAAATTATTAAATAAGTGGTATAAGTTTAAATAATTTCATGAACCTGTTGATCGTACACTTGAGATATCTTATGGTCAAGAAGTTGCTCTAACAGAACAAAAGGCAAACTAACCCCATCTTCTCCTGTGAGTAACCCCAGTACCTGCGTCATGGCGCAAAAAGATGCAGTCGAATTGTCCGTATCATCATTCGCCAAGTCATCCGGAAAGATGTGAACATTTCCTTTTTTCATACTTGAACATAACACTCGCAGTTGTATTAGAAGAACTGTGACTGAGTATTTAAAATAGATCTGCTTTTCAACCTGACATGTCTCTTAGATGATAAGAAATTCAACACAAGACTCCTCATTGGCAAAACGTCTGCGGAAGGAAACGACTGCTGAAGTACTGTTTGATGAGTTTTCACGTGGACTTTACAGCACCGACGCTTCGATCTACCAAATCAAACCGCTGGGCGTTGTGGTGCCTGAAACAGAGGAGGACGTGCTTGCCACCCTCAGTATCGCAAACGACAACGGTGTTTCGGTGACAATGCGGGGCAGTGGCACCTCGCAGTGTGGTCAAACCGTAGGCGAAGGCATCATCGTTGATGTCAGCAAGCATCTCAACCGCCTCATTAAGCTTGATCCGGAAAAACGTCAGGCAGTGGTTCAACCCGGAATCGTGCTGGACCAGCTGAATGCTCTGCTCAAGCCACACAAGCTGTTCTTTCCCGTTGATGTTTCCACCAGCAGCAGGGCGACCATTGGCGGAATGACAGCCAACAACAGCTGCGGCGCTCGATCAATCCGTTACGGCAAGATGGTGGATAATGTACTGGCCGTGAACGCTGTGCTCGCGGATGGCAGCCAAATGCACTTTGCTGAATTGGGAAACGGAACAGCCTCCGCTGCTCCGGAATGGCAGCAGCAAATGGTGAGTCAGCTGCTGGAACTTGGAACCCGCGAAACCAAAGAAGTGGCCAAACGCTTTCCCAAAGTGCAGCGCCGTGTGGGCGGCTACAATCTGGATGTATTGACCTCAGAGGCAAGGTCTTCGCTTAATCTGGCACATCTGCTGGTAGGTTCAGAAGGTACCCTCGCGGTTTCCAATAAAATTCATCTCAATCTCCAAACGATTCCGGAACACAAGGTGCTTGGCGTTTGTCACTTCCCAACCTTTTACGAAGCAATGTCAACTACTCAGCACCTCGTTGAATTGGGTCCAGACGCGGTGGAACTGGTGGACCAGACGATGCTCGAACTTGCCGCCGAGATCCCGCAGTTTCAGCAGAAACTGAAACGATTTGTGAAAGGCAAGCCGGGATCGCTGCTGCTGGTTGAGTTTGCGGGAACAGAGTTTGATCCTCTCAAACTCAAGCTGCGTGAACTGGACGAATTGATGTCGGCGCACGGTTTTCCAGATTCAGTAGTGGAAGCAATTGATCCGGGATTCCAGAAGGAAGTCTGGGATGTGCGCAAATCAGGACTCAACATCATGATGTCCATGAAAGGCGACGGCAAACCGGTTTCCTGTATCGAGGATTGCGCGGTGGAATTGACAGACCTTGCGGAATATACCAGCCGCCTCAACGAACTTTTCGCGAAGTACGGCACCACCGGAACATGGTATGCGCATGCCTCCGTGGGCTGCCTGCACGTTCGCCCTGTCCTAAACATGAAGCAGGAATTAGGCGCCAAGCAGCTACGGGCGATCACGGAAGAAACCTTTGCAATCGTACGGGAGTATAAGGGCTCGCATTCCGGAGAACACGGGGACGGCCTGGTGCGCTCGGAGTTCCACGAAGTGATGTTCGGCAGACGTCTTGTGAAAGCATTCGAGGAAATCAAGAAAATATTCGATCCCTGTGATTTATTGAATCCGGGCAAGATCGTGCAGCCTTCCAGGATGGATGACCGCGGCCTTTTCCGTTACAGTCCGGACTACCAGCAATCCAATATGCCAACCGGACTTGACTGGTCCGAATGGGGTGGATTTGACCGTGCGGTGGAAATGTGCAACAACAACGGCGCCTGCCGCAAATTCAACACAGAGGTGATGTGCCCATCCTACCGAGTAACCATGGACGAGCGACATCTCACCCGCGGACGCGCCAACGCGCTGCGACTCGCCTTATCCGGACAGTTGGGGAAGAAGGCGTTTTCTTCTCCGGAAATGTATGAAACCATGCAGCTCTGTGTTGGCTGCAAAGCGTGTCGGCGGGAATGTCCCACAGGCGTGGACATGAACCGCATGAAAACTGAATTCCTATACCATTATCATCGGAAACACGGTATTTCGCTACGGGAAAGACTGTTTGCCTATATGCCCCGCTATGCTCCACAGGTCTCGAAGTTCGGTGGACTGGCGAACTTGCGTGACATGATTCCCGGACTCTCCGGTATTTCAGAAAAACTGCTCGGACTCAGCGGCAAACGCGAACTGCCAAAATGGCACTCAAAACCATTCAGTCCGGAAGAGATCTCAAACAAAACCACTGGTCCGGAAGTGGTTCTGTTCGCTGACAGTTTCAATACTTACTTCGAGCCAAACGTCCTGCGGGATGGACTGGCTGTGCTGGAAGCAGATGATCGGAAAGTTATTGTGTCCGGAGCTGTCAACAAACAGCGCCGCCTTTGCTGCGGTCGCACTTTTCTATCCTCCGGATTGATTGACGAAGCCAAACTGGAAGCGGCCCGATTGCTGGAATATTTGTCGCCTTACGTTGAGCGTGGCGTGCCCATCGTCGGGCTGGAACCGTCGTGCGTGTTCACAATCAAGGATGAGCTGCCCTCTCTGCTTCCGGGAAAGCAGTCCCAGGAACTTGCTGATCATGTTCAATTACTGGAGTCCTATCTGCTGGCGGAACATCAGGCGGGACGGCTGAATTTCAAATTCAAAACTACAGAATCAGAAAAAGTCTTGCTGCACGGGCACTGCCACCAAAAAGCATTTGACGCAATGGACAGCACCGTCAAGCTGCTGCAAAGTGTTCCCGGAATTGAGGTCGAGACCATCCCCTCAAGCTGCTGCGGAATGGCAGGGTCGTTCGGCTATCAGGCCGAAAATTACGAGGTTTCCATACAAATGGCCGAACTCTCGCTGCTGCCCCGAATCCGTCAGGTTGCAGCTGGTGATCATATAGCCGCGTGTGGAACCAGCTGCCGCCACCAGATTGAGCACGGTTCCGGACGTATGGCGCTGCATCCGATCAGTCTGCTGCGAAACTGGTGCATTTCTTGATGATCGAGTGCATTTAATTGCTGTTAGCCCAGATTATTCTAAACTGACCATCGATTCAATCCGGACAGCACTCAGCGGTTGTTTTCCACAAGGTTACTCATCGCGGCACGCACGCCTTCAGGGCGATGAGGGACTTTAGCCAGATCCAATCCCATTTCGATGGCGCCCAATGTGCCGAGCAGCATCGGTTCGTTGAAATCGCCCAGGTGACCAATGCGAAAGACCTTGCCGTTGAGACGTCCAAGCCCGTTGCCCAGAGAGACGTTGAAACACTCCAGCACCCCCTTGCGGAATGCATCCGCGTCATGTCCTTCAGGCATCACGACTGCGGTGAGCGAGTTGCTGTATTCACTGGGGATGAGTGCATTCAGTTCCAGATCCCATGCCTGAACAGCAGCGCGTGCTGCTTCAGCGAGCCTCCTGTGTCTTGAAAACACCTGATCAAGTCCTTCCTCAAGCAGCATCCGGATAGATTCCCGCAGGCCATAAAGCAGGTTGGTTGCGGGAGTGAAAGGAAATACTCCCTGCTTGTTGGCCTCGAGCATGTCCTGCCATTCCCAGTAAGAGCGCGGCAGTTTGGCTTTTTCAAAGGCGGAAAGCGCCTTTTCGCTAATTGCGTTGAAGCTCAAACCCGGAGGCAGCATCAAACCCTTCTGTGAACCGCCTACAGTTACATCCACACCCCATTCATCATGCCGGTAGTCGATGGATGCCAGCGAAGAAATCGTATCTACCAGGAAAAGGGCAGGGTGAACGGCACTGTCGATGGCCTTTCGAATTGCCGGGATGTCGGAGGTGATTCCGGTTGCTGTATCGTTGTGAACCACACACACGGCTTTGATGGTTTGGTTCTTGTCATCAACCAAAACCTGCTCGATTACTTCCGGCTTTGCGCCCTCCCGCCAACTGCCGGGAAGCAGCTGGGCATCAAGTCCCAGCTTTTCTGCCAGCTTGTGCCATGTGCTGGCAAAGTGCCCCGTGTCGTACATCAGCACCTTGTCTCCGGGCGAAAGTGTATTAACCAGCGCGGCTTCCCAGGCTCCTGTCCCGGAAGCAGGATAGATTATCACCGGCTGTTTAGTCTGGAAAACTTCTTTGATTCCTTCCAGAACCTCGAACCCCAGTCCTTTGAACTCCGGACCACGGTGGTCAATGGTAGGCCGTTCAATGGCACGGAGAATACGGTCCGGAACATTGGTTGGTCCGGGAATCTGCAAAAAGTGGCGTCCGCTTTGATGATGATGCATTTCGTCCTTTTAGATGATGTTGTGGATGGTTTGACGGCAGTTCTTGAACAAGACTCGCAATAGTATATAGTATTCAGGAGTCAGTGGTAATTAGAACAACTTGTTTTATTATAATTTTAGCTTTTCACTCAAACACTTTTGCATATCTCGTGAGTCACGAGTTCTCATAAGATACTGATATTGATGTCTACTGCTTGTAAACTCGACCGAAGGGAAAGATCTGATAAAGTGTTGATATATTACAATATCTTTCACATACGTTCGGGACGACACGACAAAACATGAGACAGTCGAGTTGAATATCTTGATCATATTTTACTCGAATTAATTGAATAACCATTCCCTGAGCCAAATTATTATTTGTCTTACCTCTGGTTTTAATACCTTTATGAATTATTAGTACTTTATGTGAGAGTAATTAATTTTGAGTTATGAAATTACATTTAATAATGCCAACCTGTGGTATTGACTGCAAGAAAAATCCACTACACGCACACACGAGGAAACTGAAGGTGAATCATTTTTTGGGGAAATACTGATAATAATGTAGAAAATCAGCTCGCCTAAGCCGATCATTCAGGGGTATAAATCAGGGACTTTTTTAGGTGTCCATACAGGTGTCAATCAGCCATAATATTCAGTACTATTCAGTAACACTTGGAATAAGTTACAAGGAGGGTTAAGATACGGAAGTATATTATTTAACTGCTTTCAAAAGCAATCACTATAACATACAGTACACGGATTACCAATCACCAGGTTCGGGGTACAAATCCCAACTGGATCCCCATAATATCAGTTAGTTACATTCATAGCACATAGTCTTTTTCTTTCATTGTGAAACTGCTATGAAAGTAGCAAAACATGGATTAGTAAAAGTATTGAAAATCAATTATGACTAAGAACAACTTTTCAAATCAAAGTCAAAAATTCTTTCAAAACGATGTTCGCTCAGGAAATCACATCGAAGGAAAGGGATTAAATCTTCAAGCAATTGCTAATGATTTGAAGTACGCACAGGATCATTGCAAACAAATTGTCCCGCTTACATCTTTGAATAAAGACTTTGGTAATGCAAAGGCCTATGCTGTGGCAAATTTAATTCACGAGATGAGGATAAACGAGGGAGCAAAGCCGATTGGTCGAAAAATTGGATTCACAAATACAAAGTTGTGGTCAGTTTATAACGTTTCTGAACCTATTTGGGCCTACATTTACGATACGACGGTCGTGCGGCTGAACTGCCAGCATACAAAGTGCAATATTAAAGGATTCTCTGAACCGAAGATTGAACCGGAGATCGTCTTGCACTTCTGCTCTACACCGCCATTGGAAGCTGAACCTGAAGAAATTTTAGGCTGTATTGACTGGATAGCTCACGGGATTGAGATAGTGCAGTCTCATTTTCCTAATTGGGAATTCAAAACAGCAGATACAATTGTAAATTCCGGTCTACATGCAAAGCTGTTCGTAGGTGAACCACAGGAGTTAAATAATCTCGGGCAAGAAGTATTATCAGATCTTGAAAATTTCAAAATCAGTTTGTCATGCGATGGAGATTTGTGTGCGCAAGGCAGAGGCTCCAACGTGCTAGGCAGTCCTCTGAAGTCCGTTTTGTATTTACTTCAAGTTATCAACAGATATTCAGAACAAGAACCTCTGCAGTCTGGTGAGTTGGTTACTACAGGCACATTGACAGATGCTCTTTCGATTAATGCTGGCCAAAATTGGACAACTAACTTGTATGGTATAAAACTACCAGGTATTTCCATAACATTTGAAAATTGAGTCCTTTCAAAATTAACGCTCTTCCTTTATTGCTCTTCTCTTTGTCACAAAGCTTGATTATACCTGTTTTAGTTAAAACACTGTTAACACTGCTTTCAGAGATATATAGCAGGGAAAAAAGCTGCAATAGAATCAGTTACATTTAATAAATGAGGATGAAGCATGAGTAAAGATCAAGTTGTGCTGATAATTGGAGCGGGAGACTATCTGGGCAGTGCTCTCGCAAGACGTTTTGCGAAAGAGGGCTTTCACGCTGTAGGAACACGCAGAAGAGGTGACATTGTCAGTTTCGTAAAGCAGATTGAAGATTCCGGAGGAAAAGCCACCGGTATACACAGTGACGCGCGCAAAGAGGAACAGGTGGTTGAACTGATTGACTGGGTTGAGAATGAAATCGGCCCCATTGGGGTTTTCGTGTTTAACATTGGCGGCAATGTAATGTTTCCAGTCCTCGAAACAACTTCTCGTGTTTACACAAAGGTTTGGGAGATGTGCGCCCTGGCAGGTTTTCTGACAGGCCGTGAAGTAGCCCGCCGCATGGTCGAGCGAGAGTGTGGTACTATGCTTTTTACCGGAGCAACAGCAAGCGTCAGGGGAAGTAAAGGATTTTCAGCATTTGCTGGTGGCAAGCATGCACTGCGCGCGCTCGCACAGAGTATGGCAAAGGAGTTAATGCCGAAAAACATTCATGTTGCCCACGTGGTGATAGATGGTCCTATTGATACTGAGTGGACTAGAGAAAGATTCCCGGAGATGGTTAAGGAACGGCCTAAAGATGGGCTGCTACAGCCTGATGACATTGCTGAAACTTATTGGGCAATTCACAGCCAGAAAAGAAGCGCGTGGACATTCGAAATCGATGTCCGTCCCTGGGTTGAAACCTGGTAATAAACCCAGGGATTTATCCTTCTTGAAAATTTAATCATGCTTAAATCATTACAATTTTACTCCACAATGTGGACAAAACGTTTTATCTTTTTGCATTTCATCAGAAAAACCAGTTGCCAGCAAACCCGCAGGTAAAGCAAAAAGTCCAATTCCAAAGATTGCTGATATTGATCCTAAAATTTTTCCAAGAGAAGTTACCGGAAAAATGTCACCGTAACCAACAGTTGTCAAAGTAGCCACTGCCCACCACATAGCTGAAGGGATACTGGAAAACTTTTCCGGCTGAGCTTCGTTTTCAGCAAAAAATACTCCAGTGGAGCATATTAATAAGAGGCTGAACATCAGTATTAATGAAGAAATCAATTC
>LUQO01000047.1 GCA_001627865.1 SAR324 cluster bacterium REDSEA-S27_B3 | reverse complement strand
GGCCATGACAGCACAATACGCATGGATCCGCTGCTCAATGTAGGACTAATCGAAGCATTCTGTCCGGTTTTGTCCCCACAGACATTGACGTTAAAGTATGCTGTTATGTATCCGGATTTGCTTGCCTCAATTGTGTATCCTCCAGCACTCATGCTGCTTAAAGAGTAATTTGCACCACTGTTAGTATTGTCTGTAGTGGCTGTTGCCATAACGGTTCCACTAGTTACGTTCAAACCGCTTCTTACGTTTAGAGAAACACCTGAAAGATTACTGCCTGTGACAGCATTTGAAATTGTTCCGGCAATATTTCCATTATCACAACCTTCGGCAAGAAGTGTCGCATTTGCAGTAACTGTTTGGTTATCTGTTTCAAGAGTAGCTGACAAACTCGTATTATCGAAATTGCTCTTTGTGAAGGTAAGGGTATATTTACCCAGGCTGAGGTTATCCTGGCTGTAATCCCCGCTAGTGTTTGTAGTGGCATTATCCACAATTGTTCCAGACAAAGCAAAACTTACACTGACATTGTCTGCAGCAGTATTATTGTCATATCTGACAGTACCTCTAATTGTTCCTGTTCCATATGTAGTGAATCCGTTTGATGTTGTGTAATTGTCTGCAAGAGAATTACTTGAAGTGTCTGCAGCATATGTAGTTATCTGTATTTTATAGTTAGTTCCTCTACTGAGATTATCGTCTGGAGTGACAGTAAATGTTTTGTCACTGTTGGAAGCTGAAGGAGCGGCAGACATCTTTATGCAAGTGGTAAAATTATTGGAGGAGAGTTGAAAGCTTCCTGTGCAGGTTGTGTTATCTGTGTTTGTCGTAATTGTGCTGGTTGACATTGATTCACTAAAAGTCACCGCAACAGTGGTAGAGACAGCAACATTAGTTGAATTGTCTTCCGGACTGACAGAATCGACAGTGGGCGCTGTAGTTTCTGAAAAGGTCGTAAAGCCACTTGATGTTTCGTACTGATTACTCAATGTGTTTCCTGCAGTATCTTTGACTCCAGTTGTGACTCTTGTTTTGTAAGTAGTGGAATATGAAAGATTGTCATATGGGTCAAGTGTAAAAGTCTTGTTTGAATTAGAACTTGCTGGAGAGGAAGACATCCTAACACAATTGCTGAAGTTATCAGAAGAGACCCTTATAGTTCCTGCACAGTATGTGTCTGATGTACTAGTTGTGACATAAGTGGTGTCCATTGCCTCAGAGAAAGTTACCGAGACGTTATCACTTAGTGAAACCCCACTTTGGTTGTCAGTGGGGTAAATTGAATAAACAGTTGGTGCTGTTGTATCAATAACAAATGAACTGATATTCAATGTGACACTGTTGCTTGAATTATCTGTAACAGTAATTGTACAGTCTGAATATGTATTATCACTCAAAATAGCTAAAGTAATAGTGTTGTTATCAGCTGTTGCAGAAGTGGTACTTGAAGAACAGGAACCTCCGTATGTGATGGTACCTGCTTCAGAAGATGAAAAAGTGTAGTTTGGGGTAGTGTCATTTGTTGGAGTTGTAACTGCTGTTACTTCTTTCAGTGTTGCTGCTGTTGAATCTACTACAAATGATGCTATTGTCAGAGTATTGCTTACATATCCTAATGAATCAGTAACTTTAATAGTACAGTCTGAATATGTTTCATCGCTTAAGGAACTCAATGTGATGGTGTTGTTGCCGACGGATGCAGAAGTGGTGCTTGAAGAACAGGAGCCTCCATAAGTGATGGTGCCTGCTTCGTCTGATGAAAAAGTGTAATTTGGTGTGCTGTCATTAGTCGGAGTTGTAACAACTGTTACTTCCGCAACAACCGGTGCGGTGGTATCTACAGTAAAAGCAGTTATTGTCAGGGTACTGCTTACATTCCCTGCAGAATCCGTAACTGTAATAGTACAGTCTGAATATGTATTATCACTCAAAGAGACTAAAGTAATAGTATTATTACCAGAGACAGCAGAAGTAGTATTTGAAGAACAGGAACCCCCGTATGTGATGGTGCCTGCCTCGTCTGATGAAAAAGTGTAGTTTGGTGTATTGTCATTGGTTGGGGTTGTAACTGCTGTAACTTCCGCAATTACAGGTGCAGTTGTATCTGTGGTAGAAGTGGTAGTATTGTCCGAAGTTGTAGTTGTGTTGTCTGCAACAGAACTGCTCTCGCTGCTGCTGTCAGGTTTCGCGCAATTACTCAGGATGAGTGTCAGCACGATTATAATAAGCGTGAGGAGACTTAATTTTTTTCCAATCGAAACCATTGTACCAGCAGGGTTTGTATTCAACAACCGGTTGATAGTGAACGATAAAAAAACAAAAGTCAAGTAGTTTCAAATAATTACTGATCAAAATTATCATTCTCTTTAACTTACTTATGTGGTAGATTCATGTACTGCATAAAGTTCCCAATTACATGATATAAAAGTTTCGGGCTGGTCAGTTACGCAAAGCCCTTACATAGCATTTGCTTCTGATTCAGTCCACATGCCGCGACAACCTGACCGCGTTGATTACATAGTATTGTTTGTCCTTGGGGCTCTCTGGGGATCTTCTTTTGGTGCTATAAAAATTGCCCTGATCGGGGTAACTCCCCTGACAGTAATGAGTGTTAGAATATTACTGGCAGGAGCAGCTTTACTGATCCTGACTCTGATACGCAGGACTCCATTTCCAAGTGGATGGAGAAACTGGAGTAAAATCGGATGGATGGCGATTCTGGGAGTTTTAATGCCTTTTTTTCTGATCCCATGGGGGCAGCAGCAAATAGACAGCAGCCTGGCGTCAATCTTACTGTCAGTCACCCCTTTATTCGCACTGATCCTGGGACATTTTTTCAGTGAACATGAAAAATTCACAGTGCGTCAGCTGGCAGCGATACTGGTTGGATTTACAGGTGTTCTTTTTGTTTTTGGTGAGAATGCTGTTTTTTCAACAAATGGAAATTTCTGGGGACAGGCAGCAGTGATTTTGGCCGGACTCGGTTATACCGTTTCCGGAGTGATTGCCACACGAGTGGAGGAGGCATCAGCAGATTCTGTCAGCGCCTCAATTTTTATCTTTGCCTCAGTTATTGCACTTCCGCTTTGGCTTTTCATAGAGCGTCCCTGGAATCTGCAGCTTGAAACGGAAAGCATTCTGGCACTGATTCATCTTGGGATTGTTTCTACCGGAATTGCATTTCTGATGCGTTATTACATCATTCTCCGTGCTGGAGCAGTCTTTTTATCCTATGTAGCCTTTCTTATTCCAATGTTCGGAATTCTATTTGGCATACTGTTTCTCGGGGAATCAATTTCTGTAAACACAATGGCAGCAGTGGTATTGATTCTTTCAGGGGTGTATTTAGGACGTAAATAATAATGGATTCCCCTTAATAATATTTATATGATTACAGCATCATTAATAAAGAAAATATTATGTACAGTTCACTGATCTCACCCCAAATTGTCCAGGAGCAACTTGAAAATCCTGTTTGGCGTTTCATTGATTGCCGCTATGTGCTCACTGCTCCGGATCAAAAAAAGGAGGAGTTTGAGGTTTCCCACCTGCCTGGTGCTATTTACGCGCACACGAATCTTGATCTTGCCGTTCCGCATGTTCCCGGAAAAACCGGAAGACATCCCCTTCCTTCCGTTGAGGAAGTAGTAAAAAAGTTTTCATCCTGGGGGATAGATCAATCAGTGCAAGTTGCAGTTTATGATGATACAGGAGGAGCACACGCGGCACGACTCTGGTGGATGCTGCGCTGGCTGGGACATGATGCGGTTGCTGTAATGGATGGAGGATGGCCCCGCTGGATTAAGGAAGGACATCCTGTCACAGCTGAATTATTTGTTCCGGAAGCAAAGGCATTCATTGCATCGCCAAGAGCGGAATGGCTGGTTGATGCGGAAGATGTCCGGAATGATTTGGATAATTCGGAAGTGTGTGTTCTTGACGCACGCAGTGCTGATCGTTACCGTGGGGAAAATGAAACTTTTGATCCAATCTCAGGACACATTCCGGGAGCATTCAGTACTCCTTTTACTGAAAATCTTAACAAAGACGGTAACTGGAAATCTAAAGAAGAATTGCGAAAAAAGTATGAAAAACTGCTGGAAGGTTCTCCTGCTCAAAAAGCTGTTTCTTACTGCGGTTCCGGAATCACTGCCTGCCACAACATTCTGGCCATGTACCATGCCGGAATGGGAGATTCCCGTCTATACGCCGGTTCCTGGAGTGACTGGATTACCGATCCAGACAGACCTGTTGAATGATTGACCTGAATATTCTTAATTTCCTGACTTACACAAAAGCATAAGAAGCACACCTCAAAGATTGCTGTCAGATATTATTAGATTTTCCCGGAGGTTGAAAAATACTGCTGATTCGCCCTTTCCAAGACAATCTGGTTGAAAAGCTTTTGATTAACTTAATTCCACAGAGTTGAATTCACATATCAAAAAATTTTCAGAATCACTAATTCCAAAAGCTGTTATTATTTCCTGCTCAAGCAACTGAAATATATTGTTATTGATGTATAAAAAATGCTTAAAGGAACAAATTTTGGATTGATTTATAAAAACAGGTTTGATAAAAGTAAAAATAACCTCTGTACCTAAATTCACACTGAATAAAATATCAATGCAGATGCAGCAAAGAATTTTGAAAATTTTACTGTCTATTGCAGTAATGTTTGGGTTTTCCGCAGTTGCATTTGGGCAGGAAACGACTGATACAATCTCCACTGTCGTGATCGACAGCGCGCCAAAAAAGCTGTACTCCGAGCTTTATTCAGATGAAAACGGGAATCAGTTCATGGTGGAAATATATGAGGAGCCCCAGGAAGGGGAGAATTTGATTCATTTTCGTTCTTTCAAAAATGGGCAAATAATCGGCCGCAAATCTCAAGCTTTAGCGGATGCCCACGATTTCACTTTTTTCATTGACGAAACTGAAGAGCGACTGATGCGCGAGGATTCAGCTCAATTGCTTTATGAAGTTCTGAAAAGACTGATGGATGAGTCAGACCAGAAATTGAAGAGTAAACTGGAAGACATGTTCGACCAGGAAGAAATGGCTGAAAAACTTTCTGAAAAAATCAGAACCCCCGAAGATCAAATAGCATCAATGGCGGATCAGATATCTGATCAGATCACATTTGATGGTGGCACAGTAAAGAACATGGCTGAACGTATTTCCAAACAGATCAAGACACCAGATGAAGAGATTTCGAAAATGGCTACGCGAATCTCGAAAGAAATGAGGACGCCGGATGATCAAATTCAAGCAATGGCCGATCAGATATCTGATCAGATCACATTTGACGGTGGCACAGTAAAGAACATGGCTGAGCGTATTTCCAACTCAAATTTCGCGTGAAGTCAGGACTCCAGATGATCAAATAAAAGCATTGGCCTCTCAAATTTCGCGTGAAGTTAGAACACCAGATGATCAAATAAAAGCATTGGCCTCTCAAATTTCGCGAGAAGTCAGAACACCAGATGATCAAATCAAAGCATTGGCCACTCAAATTTCGGAGGAAGTCAGGACCCCAGATGATCAAATACAGGCAATGGCGGATCAGATTTCAGATCAGATTACCTTTGATGGTGGAACGGTAAAGGACATGGCTGAACGAATATCACGCCAAATAAAGACACCAGATGATCAAATTACTGACATGGCATCACGAATTTCGAAGGAAGTCAGGACCCCAGATGATCAAATAGAAAACATGGCTTTGTCACTGGCGATCAAACTGACACAGAAAGAAAAACTGGTTGCGGCGAGAATACCACCATATACAGATTTAATTACACAGGTTTCAGACAGTAATGAGCAGCAGGATTATGAAAAAACCATAGAAATCCTTGACGAGGACATAGCAAACCGGACTCCGGATGAACAGCGTAAAGCCTTGAAAATATCCGGTCTGATGTCCGTACTGGTTGCTTCTAAAAAATTAAAACGCGCTATTTCCACGATCGAAGATTATGACCTGCCGGATGATCCGGAATTGCGTCAGGTTTCCAAGGCATTGTCCGACTGGCTCAGCAAGCATTTAGTGATCGATTAAAATTTTCATATTAGTCGCTATCCAAATTCCTCCCTGATAATTGAACTACAGAGTTACCTTAAAGAACGACATTTTAATGTCATCCATGCCACTGAAATAATTCCGGATAATAGTAATCCGCTGAAATACATCACTGCAACATTTTTTTACTTTTACCTTCCTTCAAACTTCATCTTTAATACATTTTTTTTTGACAATAATCAAAAATAGGATTTATTGCTCATTCTGCAATAAAATCTTATCTTGAAGTTGTCTTAATCTGACACACCCTGGAAAATGCAGTTTGCGAAAAAAAGTACAATAAAACAAAATTATTGTATGAAATTTACTTCTTTTGCTTGTGATGATTTTGAAATCAATGTAACATCTTGCATAATATTTTACAGTAAAAGCAATAGACAGGAGTAATAATGAGCGGGACCTCAATTTCATTGGAACAATACGGAATTAACGTAAACACAGTGGTACGGAATGCCACTCCTCCACAATTGTATCAGGAGGCTTTGGCACATGAACCTGACGCCTCAATTTCTTCTGTCGGAGCATTGATAGTCTCATCTTATGAAAAGACAGGACGCAGCCCGAAGGATAAACGAATTGTTGAACATCCCAGCATCAATTCTGATGTTTGGTGGGGAAATATTAATATTGGAATGGATGAAGAAACATTCATGATTTCAAGGGGGCGTGCCATTGATTATTTGAACACACACAATAAAATTTATGTTGTTGATGGATTTGCGGGTTGGGATCCAAATTACCGGATCAAAGTGCGCATTATCGCCACACGCCCCTACCATGCTTTGTTTATGCATAACATGTTAATTCGCCCCAACTCTGAAGAAGTTGATGATTTTGGAGATCCTGATTATGTGATTTTTAATGCCGGACAATTTCCTGCTAATCCGTTGACTAAATACATGACTTCAAAAACAAGTGTGGAGTTATGTTTTGATCGCAAAGAATTTGTGATTCTCGGAACAGAATATGCCGGTGAGATGAAAAAAGGTATTTTCAGCATCATGAACTATATCATGCCAAAACAAGGTATTCTTTCAATGCACAGTTCAGCTAATGTGGGTGAGGATGATGACGTGGCGCTATTTTTTGGATTGTCCGGAACCGGTAAAACTACCCTTTCCGCGGATCCTAAACGTCAATTGATTGGAGATGATGAACACTGCTGGAGTGATGACGGCATTTTCAACATCGAAGGTGGATGCTATGCAAAATGCATCAATCTTACAGAAGAGAAAGAACCTGACATTTTTCGTGCCATCCAGTTTGGAACCGTACTGGAAAATGTAGATTATGATAAAGACACACACGTTGTTGATTTCGATGGGACTTCTCATACAGAAAACACACGTGCTTCGTACCCGATTGACTATATAAAGAACGCAAAAATTCCATGTGTAGGAGGTCATCCGCAAAACATTATTTTCCTCACATGTGACGCATTCGGAGTGCTGCCGCCGGTTAGTAAATTAAATTCATCTCAGGCAATGTATCACTTTATCAGTGGATATACTGCGAAAGTAGCCGGTACGGAAATGGGAGTGACTGAGCCGGAAGCAACTTTCTCAGCCTGTTTTGGGGCCGCGTTCATGGTCTGGCATCCCAGCAAATACGCCGAACTGTTAGCAAAACGTATCGAACAGAACGGAACTTCGGTATGGCTGGTGAATACAGGCTGGAGTGGTGGCGGATACGGAGAAGGTGAACGAATGTCTCTGAAATATACACGTTCAATTATTGACGCAATTCTTGATGGTACAATGAAAGACGCACCATCAGTTAAGAATGATTTATTCGGGTTTGATGTTCCTACAGAATGTCCAGATGTTCCCAGTGAAATCATGCTGCCAAGAAATACATGGTCTGATGGAGATGCATACGATGAAGCCGCGTTGAAACTGGCAACTATGTTCAGGGATAACTTCAAACAGTTTGAAGAAGGATCCAGCCAGGAAATTGTACAGGCTGGTCCAAACATTTCCTGATCATAATCAGAATACTCTTCCTCTAAGCACTGTGCATTTCACAGTGCTTCATTTTAAGTACAATCACTAAAAAACTACCTGTTCCTCGCAGATGAATTTTTTGCTCCGCATTAAGATATGTGGGAAGAACAAAATTATTCATGAATTCGGGAATATATGCGAGACTGGAAAAATGCTGCAAGTAAAGGTGATATTGAAATTGTCTTGGCTTGTCAACATCTAACAATTTATGATCAAATCTGTTTAATTTAATCTGATAATACAAACCTGAGAATATAAAGATATGTTAAATAAACTGCGTGAAGAAATGAGCGGACAAGGATTGGACATGCTGATCGTTACCACAACTGATGAGCATTTAAACGAATATGTGCCTCCGCACAACAGGCGCCTTGAAGCTTCAACTGTCAGTAACAACTCTTCAGGTTTTACAGGTTCAGCCGGAACTGCTGTATTTTGCGTGGAGGGTCGGTCCCAGCTTTTTGTTGATTCACGCTACCATTTACAGGCCGAACAAACATGCACTGAATTGTTTGATATAAACAAACTTGGAAATGAAGGTGTTGATGAACCGCATACATGGATTGCCAAACATTCTAACAAAGCATTAAAAGTTGGTGCGGATCCGTTTGTGATGAGTCCTAAACAATGGCGACGCTACAAAAATGCATTAGGTAAAACTGGACATTCTCTTGAACCAGTCTCTCAAAACCTGGTTGACGCAGTTTGGTCGAACCGACCTGTTCCTCCAAAAAATGAGATTTATCCTCTGCCTTTAAAATACACCGGAAAAGAGAGTACCGAAAAATTGCAGGATGTACGGAAGGAATTGAAAAACAACGGTTCAAGTGAAAATTCACGTCCGGATGTTTTGCTGCTTACCATGCTTGATGATATTGCCTGGCTGACAAATTTACGAGGAAGTGATATTCAGCATAATCCGGTATTCGAAGCATATGCAGCAATATTTCCGGATCGTGCAATATGTTTCTGTCACCATCCGGAAACAAAATTAAACGGAAATTGTCCGGATTGGGATTTCCGCCCCTATTCTGAATACCAGAGTTTTATAAAAAAACTTGCTGAACAGGAAAATATCAAAGTCTGGCTGGATCCGTTATCAATTACAATGGGCACTCGTTTGGCTTTTAGTGAGTCCCAGGTTTACGAAAAAGAAAACCCGATAGTTTTACAAAAGGCTGTAAAAAATTCTTCCGAATTAAACGCCGCAAGAAATGCTCATAAGCAGGCAGGTGCTGGAGTGGTCAGGAGTTTTAACAGACTGCTAAGTGCATTTGATGCAGGACATCCTGTAACAGAAAAGAAATATGCAGACTGGCTGCTTGAGGAGTATCAAAAGTCAGAGGATTATTCTGATCTTAGTTTCAGTTCAATTGTGGGATCAGGTGCTAATGGAGCAATTGTTCATTACGGGGATCATGATTCTGAAAATGCAATCAAATCCGGAGAAATGTTACTGGTTGATTCCGGGATACAGTGTGCAGGCGGAACTACTGATGCAACTCGCACTGTAATACTAGGGAATCCCGATCAAAAGCAAATAAGAATCTATACTTTAGTACTGCAGGCACATATTCAATTGGCCCGCCAGGTCTTTCCTGAAGGCACAAACGGTGCTTCTCTGGATGCGATTACTCGTTCATGTCTTTGGAATGCAGGTTTGGATTATGGACATGGTACCGGTCATGGGGTAGGGGCATTTCTGAATGTGCATGAGGGACCGCAGAGAATCTCACCGGTTTCCAATGATGTGGCTCTGCAGGCTGGAATGATTTTGTCCAATGAACCAGGATTTTACGAGACAGGTTGGGGAGGTGTACGAATTGAGAATCTGCATATTGTTAAAAAAGCTGAAGGATATCCAGTTCATCCTGCAGGAAAAGGATGGCTATGTTTTGAAACACTGACACTGATTCCATATGACAAGAGGTTGATTGACAGAAATTTACTTTTACCTGAAGAAATACAATGGCTGAATGAATATCATGATCGTGTTTTGCGTGAAATATCTCCATTGCTGGAAAATCCTCAAGATGTCCAGTGGCTGAGCTGGGCATGCGGAGTGGATTGAATGAAAATCCGGACACCGGCAAAAATAAATCCAATACTTTATATATTAGGTAAGCGTGAAGACGGATTCCATGAATTATATATGCACATGGTGCCCGTCAGTTTATATGATTCATTAACCTTTACACCAAATAAAAATAATGGACTGAGATTCCAGTGTCGCGGTGCAGCTGTTTCTGCATCCCATGAAGACAATCTGGTTGTTCATGCCGTGAAGTCTTTTGAGCAATATAGCGGCATCAAAGTAAATCAGGATATTTTTTTGGAAAAACAGATACCTTCAGGTGCAGGACTTGGCGGAGGGAGCGGAAATGCGGCAGGAACAATTAAAGCCCTGAATTATATTTATCGAAAATCTTCTGACTCTGATGGTTTGTTTCCTCCGGAAACTCTTCACGAAATGGCGCTTGATTTAGGTTCAGATGTGCCATTTTTCCTTCAGCCTGCACCTGCTGAAATTCGTGGTCGTGGTGAAAAACTCAAAACCTTGGACGAATATCCTGAATTTCATGTTCTAATTATAAAGCCATCTTTTTCAATCTCCACACTAGAGGCCTACCAAAATTGTCTTCCGAAAATGCAGGCAATCTTTCCAAAAATATCCTCATTTGATGAGCTGAAATCTCAAATGCAAAATCAGTTTGAATCATCTCTGCTGGTTCAATATCCCGTATTATCAAAATTGAAATCGTTATTGCTCGAAAATGGTGCATTTGGTGCATTAGTCTCTGGGAGCGGTTCTGCAGTGTTTGGAGTATTTAACAATAAAGATAAGCAATATCAGGCATATAAAAATTTTTCATGTCTTCAGATTGGCGAGATATTCACCTGCGAAACCCTGGTCAGACATCACTACATTTAATACCAAATAAAAAAAAGAAAAAAAAATTTGCAAACCTGTATCTGCTCATTGGCTCTTCATTAATAATTGCAGGGTGCAGCATCAAACCAGTCCTGAAAACAGATGACAGGCAATACGACAGTGACGGTGTTTGGAAACAATCCAATATACGTATAAATGAATACGTTAAAGTTTATGATAATAACAACCATGTCAAAACCTGTTTAGACAGAGCTGCTTCCAAAAGATATCTATATTACATCCACAGAGTTTTTTATAAGTACAAACTGCCTCCGGAACTTGCACATTTACCAATACTAGAATCATGTTTTGATAAACATGCGGATTCCGGACACGCACGAGGAATGTGGCAGTTTACAAGGGCTACCGCGGGAGATTATGGGTTGAGAGTGAACTTAATTTCCGATGACAGACTTAATTGGAAAAAAGCTACACATTCCGCAGCACGTTATCTGAGAAAGCTCGGAGACATGTTCAACAAAAACTGGGAGCTTGCTTTGGCTGGGTATAACGGAGGTCCCAACTACATGGAGCGCCAAATGAAATCACAAGGAACAAGAAATTTCTGGAAACTTAAATTACGCAAAGAAACTTATGAGTACGTGCCTAAATTTTTAGCAATGCTAAAAATTGCACGCAGTAAATATCCTGAACTTTATTTTCAAGGTGCACCACGTGTATGGGTTTCATCAAGCTGAGATATGTTTGATGTTTTATACACCAAAGGAATTAAACTTCAGACGACAGCTGTAATTAATTAATTGCTGGATTGAAACAGGGAGTTTATATATTGCTGCCAAAATGCAGATTTTATTTTAGCAAAATAAATTTCATAGAACACACACGGAGATGACATGGCAGAAGAAGTAGAAGAAGGTGGAGGAGGGGGAAGCGGTAACGGCGAGACTAAAAGTGGCGGTGGTAAAAAGAAACTGATCATAATTATTGTCGCAGTCGTACTATTACTGGTCATCGGCATAGTGGTTTTTTTACTTATGTCTGGTGATGAAGAAGAACAGCTGCCCGAAGAAGAACAGCCTGTGACAGATGTGGCAGAACCCATGGCTGAGCCTGTTTTTCTGCCCCTGGAAAGTTTTGTAGTAAACCTGAAAGACGGTCGTCGTTTTTTAAAAACCACAATACAGTTGATGTTGAGTGAACCCAGCGCGGCAGCGTACCTTACAGTTCGTTTAGTTGAGGTAAAAGACATTGTACTTTCTGAATTGCAGGAATTGTCTGTTGAGGAAGTAAAACAATCGGATGCCAGAGAAGCATTGAGACAACGCTTAATCAGCAGCATCAGTCAGGTTTTCCCAAGCAAACCTGAATGGGAAGATCCTGAGCCAATCAAAAAAGTTTTGTTTGAAGAATTTGTAGTACAGTGACAGCAGTATGTTTTCAGTTGACAGCATACTGGAAGGCAGTCAACACGTATTGAATTAAAACATCGGAGAAAGTCAGAACTGCCTTTGAATTATGTGAGATAAGAAACTGCGATGGATGAAGGGGAACACAAAGTAATAAAAAAACAAATTCACCGCAGGCTATTTGTAAACATTGCTAAGAAGTCTCACAGTATATTGCTGCTATTGTGTTTTGTATTTACTCCTGTCCTGAATGCACAAGAAGAAACCGCAGCAAATAAAGTAATACGAGAGGGGCCGCCACCACTTGCAGATCCTCTTTATCTTGATCTGGGTACATTTGTGGTAAATATGCCTGGAGACAAATATTTTTTGAAAAGCAGTATCCAGTTGGCATTTGAAAATTCATCCGCAAAGGAGTGGCTTCTGACACGGTTGCCAATTGCAAGAGACCTGGTAATCACACACCTGAATTCAATTACTGTTGAACAGTTTGATGACACAAAAAATAGAGCCGTTATCAAAAATGATTTACAAATACGTCTAAATTCACTTTTTCCCAATAGATCAGCATGGGAAGATACAGCACCTATTCGGAGAATATTATTTCTGGAATTTTATCGTCAGTAAAAAATTTATTTATATAATTTAAAATAAGTCTTTTATTAATGAATTCAAATTAATACGGAATTTTCTCTAAAGAAAAATTGAAAGAATTAGCCTGGCTAAAATTGATTTTTTTTGAACATAAATATTGAAACAATGAACGATGGCAGAAGAAGAAGCATTTGAAAATCTTGATAACCTTGACTGGTCTGATGTTGAAAGTGAACTGAAGGCTAACAGAGATCAAATACTTTCTGAAGTTAAAGCTAATGGAAGTAGTGATCAGAAAAACGGGAATGAAGGAGAAGCAACTGAAGCAGGATCTGATGAATCAAATTCTTCTCTGACAACAGGTGATATAGATATAAATTTTCTATTTGATGTACAACTTTCTATTGTAGTGGAAGTTGGACGGACTCAGATGCTGATCAGTGATCTATTGGAACTGGAGGAACAATCTATTATTGAACTG
The DNA here is from genome assembly GCA_001627865.1 of SAR324 cluster bacterium REDSEA-S27_B3. GTDB lineage: Bacteria > SAR324 > SAR324 > SAR324 > NAC60-12 > Arctic96AD-7. The sequence continues at coordinate 79,806 of LUQO01000047.1, read as the reverse complement.
GATAGTATGGTTGGACAGCCTCTGGATATTCGTGCCAACGATTTACTGGTTGCACGCGGGGAAGTTATTGTTGTTAATGAAAAATTCGCTATACGCATCACCGATATAATTAGCCCTGATAATCGCTTCGAAGCACTTTGAAGGAATTAACATGAGTTTCCTGAGACCATCCAGGCTCAAAGCAGTTATTTTACTGATATTTTCTGTCATCTGGATATTTCCTGCCTTTGCATCAGCATTAATTACTCTTAAAAACATTGAGGTTGATTCACGTCATGAAGTAGAACAAATCCTTTTGGAGTTTGATGGGAAATATAATGGTGAACCTATTATAAATTTTGATCACGGATCTATGAGTTTGCGGTTTAACTCAGTTCACGCAGATCCAGCTTTGCCTCTCCAGACTGAAACAAAATCGGATTCATTCATCAAGGCAGTTCGTGCAGTACAAGTTCCGGAAACAAATGTTGTTCATTTAGATATCATACTTAAATCTCCAAGCTTCAAACTGGATCATCCGGACATATCTCGAAATGGGAATTATGTCTCCCTTGGTTTGCGCAGATTAATTACTTCTACACCTTCACTTTCAAACACAGAAGTTCTGACAAAGGAAGTCGAGAGTCGAGTAAATACTGACCAGACTTTATCTTCAACTATTTCTGGTAATTCCGCAGATGAATCTTTTTTAAATGATATGAATGATTTTATGCCGATTGCAACAGAGGACTGGGCTACAACGATGTTGACACTGGTTCTGTCACTGCTGTTTGTGCTGCTCCTGATTTATTTGATAGCGTATCTTTATAATCGGTTTTTCAGCGGCAGATTCCCTTCGATGCAAGGAAGTGTTCGAATAAAACAGGTTTCAAGTTTTCATGTCGGGCCAAAGCAGAAAGTAGTTATTTTAGACATGAACAATCGGAAGTTTGCTTGTGGGGTAACTCCTTCATCTATCAATTTGATTGCTGAGTTACAAGATGAAACTGATCAGTCATTTCTACACGTACTTCAGACAGATGAGAAAAATGATCAAATTAACATTGATCAAGCCCGTGCTGATTTTTTAAGAGCCCGTGCAGTTGATGCTCAGGATGCAGATGCACCTGAGTTTAATCAGGTTGACAAGGAAGAAAACTTTGATGAAGTTATTGAAAATGAAAACGAGGGGAAAGAGATTTTTCTCAAACCAAACTCTCAGCAGGGAAATGATTTTGATCAATCAACTGATGAAAATAAAAATTTTTCCACTCCAATCAGACCTCGATTTACAAAGATGCAGGATAAGCCAGAAAAACTGGCTTATGGAAATCAGTCAGTACAGGATTTCGCCAATAAGCTGTCAGAACGTCTAAAATTTTTAAAGCCGATAAAATAAATCTCATACAAATTCATTTAAAGATGCTTGAACAAAATCACTTGAATCCGGGAAAAAGTTTTTTGAAAGGATTCATTAGTTCAAACAGTGCCTTCAGATACATTAGTATTTTGTCTGTAATTTTGCTGTTACTGACATTTTTTTGTATGAAAATGCCGCTCTTTGCCCAATCTCCATTACCGGGGATCAACATCTCTGTGGATTCTGCAACTACACCCCAGCAGGTTTCTACCACGTTGCAGATCGTCTTTTTGCTGACGATTCTCACTTTGGCTCCGGCGATTTTAATTATGACAACATCCTTCACTCGATTTGTAATTGTTTTATCTTTTTTAAGACAGGCGATTGGCACTCCACAGGCTCCTTCAAATCAAATTGTGATAGGAATTGCACTTTTCCTTTCACTGTTTGTGATGATGCCAGTATGGGAAGAAGTCAACGATGTTGCTCTTGGACCATATATGAATGAGACTATTACACAGCAGGAATTTATGGACCGTGCCGCTCAGCCGATAAAACGTTTTATGGGGAATTTTACCAGGGAAAAGGATCTGGCTATGTTTGTTCGTATTGCCAAATTGGAGCGTCCGAATAACTTGGAGGATATTCCAATCTGGGTTATGATTCCTGCTTTCGTAATCAGTGAACTCAAAGCAGCTTTCCAAATTGGTTTTTTATTGTATGTACCTTTTCTTGTAATTGATATGGTTGTTGCCTCAATTCTGATGGCAATGGGTATGATGATGATGCCGCCGGTGATGATTTCCCTGCCGTTCAAACTGATGCTTTTTGTACTTGTAGACGGATGGCACTTGATACTCGGATCAATGATAAAAAGCTTTGTTGAGTTTTAGCCTCACTTATTGTATTAGTTTGTTTTGACAGAAGCACTTGTAGTTTCCATAATGATAGAAGCGATGCGTATGGCAGCGCTTCTAGCCGCACCGATGCTGATTGGAGCCTTGGTGGTAGGCTTAATTGTTTCCATTTTTCAGGCGGTAACTCAAATTCAGGAACAAACTTTGGCAATAATTCCTAAAATGGGTGCAATGATAGCTGTTATGGCTATTCTCTTTCCCTGGCTTCTCACACAGGCCACGACTTATATGGCCGGTATTTTCAACAACCTCCCCAGTTATATAGGCTGGTAAAATAAAACTGTGAATCCTCTTCACAGGTTCCAGCTGCAAATAAGCGAAATTTATCTAATTGTTATTTCTGGCTAGACGATCAGCCAGTGATAATGGATAATATTATGCAGAAAATTCGAAAATTGCTGAAAAGTATTTCAAAATAATTAACAGTAAATTATTATTATTAATATCAACTAGTTATCAAGATATACAAATAAATATGAACGATTCTTCCGATCAGGATTTTGAAAAAGACGAAGAAACTCGAGAGGAAATAATAGAAGTTCCTGAAAAAATTGGAGAAGCACTTCCTGAAGATAAATCATTGGTAATCAGTGAAGATGTTTTTCCGGACACACTTCTCATAGTACCCCTTTACGATCGTCCTCTTTTTCCAAAAATGCTGTTGCCTGTGATTATTTCTGATGAGCAATTGGAAAAGGTTTTACTTGAGGAGTTAAAAGGGGAATTACGCTATGTGGGTTTAGTTTACAGTTATGATGCAGATGGAAACAATGACTCCGAAACGGAAAATATTCCTAAAAAACTGGCAAAGATAGGAGCTGTTGGAAGAATTGTGCAGGCCTCAAAACATGGAAACGACCCGATGCATATTATAGTGCAAGTCATGGAGCGTTTCGAAATTATTGAAATTGTTGCAGAGGATCCTGTGTTCAATGCAAAAGTAGAGTATTTGCAGGATATTGGTGGACAAAAGACAGAGTATGAGCTGAAAGCATTTTCTGTATCAATCATAAATCTGATTAAAGAACTGGTACAGTTGAATCCTCTGTTTAAGGAAGAGCTGGGACTCTTGATGGGGCGCATAAACTTAAAAGACCCTGCTACCCTCGCCGACTTTGCGGCATCTATGACTACTGCTTCCGGACAGGAATTGCAGGAGGTTCTGGAAACAAGGAGTATTAAAAATCGGATTGAAAAAGCATTGAACCTGCTGCGCCATGAACTTGAAGTAGCAAAACTACAGTTCAAAATATCTCAACGTGTTGAAGACAGGATGTCCCAGCAGCAGAGAGAGTTTTTCTTGAGAGAACAACTTAAGGAAATAAAAAAAGAACTGGGTTTAACAAAAGAAGGCTCTGAAAGTGAAACAGAAAAATATGAAGCACGTATTAAAAAACTGAAACTTACAGAGGAGGCTCAGGAACGCATAAATGAGGAACTGGAGAAATTGCGTTTAATTGAGCCTGCTTCGCCTGAATATAATGTCACTCGTACATATCTTGACTGGCTTACTATTTTACCATGGGGGATATACAGTAAAGATTATTTTAACATCCAGCGTGCGGCACGAGTGCTCAATCGCGATCATTATGGCCTGAATGATGTCAAAGATCGTATTCTTGAACTGATTTCTGTGGGAATCATCAACGGAGATTTGGCAGGTTCAATTGTATTGCTTGTTGGTCCACCTGGTACAGGAAAAACATCAGTCGGACAATCAATTGCAAGGGCTTTGGGACGTAAATTTTATCGATTTTCTTTAGGAGGAATGCGTGATGAAGCAGAAATTAAAGGGCATCGTCGAACATATATAGGAGCGCTTCCGGGAAAGTTTATCAATGCAATCAAAACAAGTAAAACTGCTAACCCGGTAATTATGCTTGATGAGATTGATAAAATTGGCGCCAGTTTTCATGGCGACCCTGCTTCAGCGCTTTTGGAAGTACTGGACCCGGAACAGAATAAAGATTTTCTTGATCATTATCTGGATGTGCGTTTTGATCTTTCAAAAGTACTTTTTATCTGCACAGCAAATCAGACTGAAACCATACCACCTGCATTGCTAGACAGGATGGAAGTAATCAGACTGTCAGGCTATATCCTTGAGGAAAAGCTTGAGATAGCAAGAAAACATCTTTTACCCAAACAACTTAAAACACACGGTCTCAAAAAAGCTCAGTTTTCCCTCCCCAAATTTGTTTTACGTGAAATCATAGATGGCTATGCCAGAGAAGCAGGTGTACGGGGACTGGAAAACAATCTAAAAAAACTGCTGAGAAAATCAACACGGAAAATTGTTGAAGAAGAAACTGATTGTGTAAAGATCAGTAAAAATGATCTTCCTGAAATGCTTGGGCGCAAAACTTTTGCAGAAGAAACCCGCTACAAAAAACCCAAAATTGGAGTCATAACCGGGTTGGCTTATACCAGTGTCGGCGGGGCAACATTATTCATAGAGGCATCATGTGTTAAGGCAAAGAATCCTGGATTCAAACAGACAGGGCAATTGGGCGATGTTATGGTTGAATCTACTGAAATTGCATACACTTATATCCGTTCAATTGGAAGTAAGGATGAACGTATTCAAAAATTCTTTGCAGAAAATTTTGTGCATCTGCATGTACCTGCGGGTGCAACCCCCAAGGATGGTCCATCTGCCGGAATAACTATGGCTTGCGCTCTGCATTCGTTAGTCGCCCAGGAACCTGTCATTCCAAATCTTGCCATGACCGGAGAGCTGACTCTTACCGGATTGGTTATGCCTGTAGGCGGAATTAAAGAAAAAACAATTGCCGCCAGAAGAGCAGGAATAACTCAACTCATACTTCCGGCAGAAAATCAGAAGGATTTTGATGATTTAGATGAAAGTATTAAAGGAGAAATCAAAACACATTTTGTAAAATCTTTTGCAGAAGTCTTACCCATTGGCTTTCCTAACCTGACTGGCACCAAAAAAAAGAACCACTCAAAATAGTTTTGAATATAACAACTTAACTGCCAGGTTGTATTCTGATGGAAGAATCAAGAAAAAATTCTTTTGTAATGGGGATTGGTGGCGGATCCGGATCAGGTAAATCAACTATTGTAAGCGAGATTTTAAAACAGTTGGGATCCGACAAAGTATCGGTACTCCACCATGATGCGTATTACAGACACCGACCGGAATTAACATATGAGGAACGTACAAAAATAAATTTCGATCATCCGGATTCATTGGAAACAGAACTAATGGTGAAGCACATTAGTCAGTTGATTTCCGGAATTAATGTAAAAATTCCTGTCTATGATTTTACACAACATTTACGGGATAACTCAAAGAAAGAGGTAGAATCCCGTCCGATTTTAATAGTGGACGGAATACTGGTCCTGAATAACAAAGAACTCCGGAATTTGATGAATTTAAAAGTATTTGTTGATGTGCCTTCTGATTTGAGATTTATCAGGCGTTTGAAACGTGATCTATCTGAACGCGGACGTACTGTTGATTCCGTAAGAAAGCAATATCTTGCTACTGTACGACCTATGCATGAAAAGTTTGTTGAACCAAGCAAACGTCACGCGGACGTCCTCATACCAGAAGGTGGACACAATCTGCAGGCTGTCCAGCTTTTGTCCTCGCTTTTACAAACTCTTCAGCAGAAATATTGCCCTGAAAAATAGAATAATCTTCATTTATAATTCTTTTTCAAGTAAACGCATTACATCTTTATGTTGATGCTCTCTGGCGTAATCCAAAGCAGATTTTTTTTCAAAATCAACAACAGCCGCGTCTCCTCCTTTTTTCAGCAATAAGCCTACCGCTGCGATATTCCCACTGCGGGAGGCAAGCATCAAAGCAGTTTGTCCACTGTTATTCTGCATGTTTACACGCGCTCCGCGCCGTAATAATTCCCACATTGCCTGTATATTCCCTTTCTCTGCAGTCCACATTAGCGCAGTCCAGCCTTCATGTGTACGGGCGTTCAGATTTGCCCTGTATTGTATAAACAATTTCAACATTGGTATATTTCCATGAAAAGCTGACCACATTACCGGGGAAAAATTACCTTTGTCTGGGTCAGCACCATTTTCCAGCAGTATTTTTACTATTTCAGCATTTTTCATTGAAGATGCCCAAACCAGAGGGGTATCTTCAAGTTCATCTGAAATGTTTACATTTGCCCCATAATCTGCCAGCAATTTGACAATCTGAGAATTTTGCTGTTTTACCGCATTCATCAAAGGCGTGTAACCATTTTGATCTTTTAATTCTAATTCAGTTCCCTCAGCTAATAATCCTTTAACTTCAATTATGTTTCCTTTTTTAACTGAGTCAATTAATGAAGGCTTCTCAGTAATCTGGGTTGTATTCTCAGGATTATTGTTTTCTAAGGTCAAAGAAGATTTTATCTCTTCTTTAAAATCTCCTTCAACACTAACTGTATTTTTATTATACCAAAGCATAATAAAAAAAATGATTGTCATACCAATTAAGACTATAAAAAGAAACCAACTGAATACAAGCAAGCGAGAGTATTTTTCTGAAAATTCATCTTGCTTTATATCTTCAGCATCAGTTTGATTTTCTTCAATGCTATGATCAATATCATTATCGGTATTAATTTGATCTATATCTGAATCAGAAATATCATTCTGATTTATGGAATCATGTTTATCAGAGGAAAAGAATGGTTTTGAATAACTGGAGAAATACTTAGGTTTGATAGTGAACATGTCTTTGACTTGTTTCTGCTCATTATAAAATTTAGGCCTTCCTTCTGAAATTTCCAGCAGAATTCCGGGATCAATCTGTGAGCTTCCGGAAAAAGTTATGGGGATATTTTGAAGTCTCACATGCTTAACAACCAATCCCAAAAGTTCCTGTGTTTCATGGCTTATGACTTGCAGATTGCTCAAATCAAGATTAACCTTTTGCGAGTTATTTAAAGCTGAATTTTTTTCAAGTGCGCGCATTGCGGGCTTAACATCAACCTGCCTCAACTCATCAACTACTTTCAAAGTCACAATATGATTTTTTTCAGTGCAAACAATTCGGTTCAGCATTTGATTATGTCAATAATGGCAGGAAGGTTGCAGAAATATGAGAAAGCCTCTTTAAATGTATTCTCTCAAGGAGAATCAGCAAAAAACACACCAAGTTTCTGACATTTTTCAAATGGCAAAATTTATGCGTAAATTGCTTTTAGTGCAATGTATATTTGCCTTGAGTCTTACCAGTGCGTCGGCAGAGGAAGAAGAAAGCTACGTTTTTTGGAAAGACCCGCAAATTGCTCAACTGGAAGAACTCACTTCTAAGCTGGTTGACTCTGTACAAAAGATGCAATCCAAAATCAGCTCGGTTGCAATTTCAAGTATCTCTTTCGGTGATACTTTACCAAGCAGTTTTCGAAAAGTTGCTACAGCACGTTTACAGCAGTCACTGACTAGTCAGATAAAGTTGAAAGTTAGTATTTGTGAGCCTTGCAGTCAGATACGCACTGACATTTCCGGTAGTTTTCTCAAAATCAGTCGTGGGATTGCGGATGATAAGTATCGAAGAGAAATGGCCAAAGAACTGAATGTTAAGGGATTTCTTGATATTGCACTTTTTACAAGTGTTGAGCAGCTCTCAATCTCACTCAATGCCTATGAAGCAAATACAGGGGAAATTGTCTATTCTAAAATTATTACAGGCAGTCCACCTAAGAGCGGATCTTACATACATGCATTCTATGGCAAGATGACAGTTCCTATCACTTTCAGTTCAAAAACTGTTGAACACCAGGCTAGGGTAATTGGTGCTGAACAGATGGTTAGGCTATCAGATGACTGGAGTTTCACAGGTGGTGGGGCAATGTTGAGTGATGACAACTCAAACCTGACTAATGCCTACGAAAAACCGATTACAGGTTTCCTGATTGATGGAACAATCAGCTATGACATATTTAACTTTGGTGGAGATCAGGTAGCATTCGCACTAATAGCAGGGTTGGGAATGATGACTGTGACTCCATTTAATAATCCCGCTTATTTCAAAACAGGGCTTACTTTCTCAGTTGCTGAACAGTTAACACTCAGCTATCACTATTTAGCAATGCTTACAACAGATGAAAATGCTACAGCGCCGAGTTCATCCATTTTTTCTATTGGATGGAAATTTAAAGGGATGCCATGGTGAAATTCAGATTTAACAATTTAATTAAATTCCTGGCCATAATTTGTTCAGGAATTAAACTGAGAGTAGAAAAGCAATATAAAAAATCCTGTAAGTTATATGATTTTTTTACAGTTTTTATCTTATGTTTATTTTTTCTGGTTTCGTTGAACAGTTGTACTTCGACTGAAGAAACAGTAGAACCTGAGCCGGAGCTTCCAATAAAGAAAAAAGTCCTGTTCAATCAGGAGATTGATGGCGGAAAGAATTCTGTATCAGTGATTGAAGAGACTCAGGGCAATAAACGGCTTTTAAGAGTACTTTTACAACGTGCTGAACTGAAATCTGACTTAATCCAACCTATTGACAGTCCTAATTTTGTAATTGCGGTTCCTTTACAGGACGCAACCAGCAAAATCTTAACTTTACAAACAGCGGCTTTTGAATTAAGTCTTAAACTAAATATTGATCAATTACTTTCCCGTTACCTTTCCCCTGAGCGTTTTAATGTTTCTGTAGTAATAAACTGGGATAAAAAATTGCTGCAGGAAGTTCAGTTGAAAAACATTCCTCTGAATACCGATTTGTCCAAAGCCAGGATAGAAGATGATGAATTAGATGACGAATCTGGAATATCTGAAAGTGCAAAGAGAGACCATGAATTAAAAGAGGCGCTAAAATCAGTTCAGATCAGTGTATTGCTGGATAATACATTGCCTGAAACCCAAGAGCAGTTTTTAAAGAAGCTGATTCCTGCCCAGGAATTTTTCAATGCAGATCGTGGTGATACTGTCGCAGTGGAGCGTACTTCTTTTCCTAAACCTTTTTCTGACAGCATTGCTCCGTATGAAGAACAGATTGTAAGGCGAAAACTAACTGAGTTATTGATGAAATATGTCGCCAAAACTGATTTTGTTGTAAATGTAAAATTTTCTTTGATAGAAAACAATGAGCAAACAGAGAATGCTCCGCCCTCATCAAGCAATATAAAAATGGAGATAAATATTCTTCTTGACGACACAGTTCTGCCTGAAGTTGATGAATTTTTAAAGGAAGCTGTTCCTCTTGCGGTTAATTTTGACAAGAGTCGTGGAGACAGACTGGAAATAATAAGGAAAGCTTTTCCAGAACGTGCTGAAGATTCGGTTTCCCCAGAACAGCGAACTGCTCTTAAAGATTATCGTGCAAAAATACTCGAAGCTTTCCAAACCGGAGACTATGTCTCAGGATTGGAATGGGCAGCAAAAGGCTTAAGAGTGGCAGTAAAACGGAGTGACAAAATATTTATAATGAAAATGAAAGGCTCATTGCATTTTCTGCTTGAAGAAAAAGAGGAAGCATTGGAAACGTGGGAACACGTGCAACGTCTGGATCCGGATGATGAAGAAGTACGTCAAATGCTGAACAACCTGGAGTAGAAAATGAAAAAAAGCAATAACTCCGGTTTATTTTTCAACCTGAATGTCTATTTTTTTGTTTTTTTATTTACCGTTTGTTTTATCACAAATTTACATGCACAAGATACATCCGGAAACATACGGCAGGATTTGAGCAATGTATCAGAAGATGAGTTGTCTGTAGAAGATCCTTCTCCGGAAAAGGCTGAAGAGGCGGCGGAAAAAAAACAATCACTTGAGGAACTGCTTGCAGTGCCTTTTAATCAGATCAAGGAAGATCAGGCGTTTGAACTGGGAATTTCAGAAGGTGACAGCTCGGACAATGTAAGTAAAAAAGATAATGGTGAGGTGAAATTACCTCCGCCACCGCAGCAGAGAAAAGTTGAAAGAGATATAGAAAGAAAGTTAGATAAAATTTTTCGTGAAAAATTACCCAAAGAATATGTGGGAGTTTCAGTAAGTATCCGTTATATTCTGGAAACTGTACCTGTTACTAAACAGGACAAGAAGATATCAAAAATAAAACTTCCCGGATTTGAAAATAATGTCTGGGTCCCAACTCAATCAGAAAAGATTGTTGGGATAGTTAATCAGGTACGACCGTACACTACAATCTTTGCTGTCGTAAATACTCCGGTTTCATTGTTTAATGTGGAAGTTCTTCGTCAGACTCTGGACGAACGTGTAAAGTTTCTCAATTTAACCGGCAGGGATGTACTAAAGTTTGTTCACGTTCCATTTACAACTCCTGCTAAATCATTTGTAAAAACACTTGATAATGCTGCTGAGGAACTTGCGGAAGAAGTAAAAGAGGATATTGAAATTGAACAGGACGAGATAGCAGAAGAAGAACCTTTATTGGATGAAGAGGATAAAGAAACAGCAATGGCAGAAACAGAGGAAATGCCTGAGGCTGTATTGGAACCTGCACCTGAACCAAGAAGGATTGATTTAAAAGCCAGAGTTGAAACTACACGTTACTTATTGCAGGCACGTAAGGCGTACATGAAAGAAGACTATGATGCTGCCATAACTGCTCTTCGCAGAGCAATAGAATTAAATCCGCTTTCATCACAGGCATTTGCCATGCTCGGTTCTATTTATTATCGTCTGGGATGGAATAGAATGGCCATGGAAAACTGGCAGTATGCTTTGGAACTTGATCCATCAAATGAAGGCCTGAAAAAATATCTCATGCGCTTGTCAAGGTAAAATAGCTCAAAAAATAAATTGATGGCACAAAATCGAAAACATAAAAAACTGCAAAGAGTTTTTCTGCCGCTTATCATTGCCACAGCAATTTTATTGTTAAGCCCCCCCCTGTTTATTGAAGCTCAGGAACGAGTTAAGTCACTTAGCATCAGACAGTTTGAGATTGAGGAATCAATACGTAACGGCCTCAAATATTACCTTGAGCGTAAAGACTACGTTCTTCGCGTCAAACTTTACGGAGAGGAGAGGGCAATAAGCATGGCAAATGAAACCCTTCCCGGGTTTGGTCAGCTTAATGAACCCAGCAGCAGAGGTGCAAAATACTGGGAAATTACGCGCATGCGTGTGGATTTGGTCATGCATAAGGAGGTATCCCCTTCAGTAAGCACATATATCGGAGAGATAGTGCCGATTCTTAGCGGTCTGGATTATGAGCGTGGAGATGAACTGGTGTTTGTTCCAATTTTACCAAGTGACCCATTTCCCGAGCAGTCTCCAATGTCTTCAGAAGATGATTTGCCTGATCCAATGGCAAAAGCTTTACCTGAAGAAGTATCTGCTGCAGAGGAAGCAGAATCGAAGCCGGATGATGAAACAGCTGAGGAAGAAGGTGAAAAACCGCTTGTAGATGAGCCATTCTGGATGAGAATGAGTGACATTGAGAAAGTACTTGCAGGGATGTTATTGATGCTTATGCTCCTGTTTTTCTGGGTACTTTGGAAATTAAGAAAAGTCAAAAAAGAAGCTGTTGAACAAGCTGCCTTTCCAGCACTAATGCCGCCGCAACCACAAACACCTCAACTGCCCAATGCTCCGCAGCAGGGATTTGTACCATTGCCGGAATCAACAGAAAAGCCTCATGAAAATAACGTACATCATGATTATCAAGTTAATGATGTAATGATTAACGATGAAAACGAAAAACTTGTTCAGGAAATTGTTAAGCAGCTCATTGGCCGTGTGGATTGGAAACAGGAACTGGTTCAGGAGATGTCGCGGGACAAACAATCGATGGATATGTTGACTCAGTTCATTGCGACTTTGGGATTGAGCTCATCCAGAAAGCTTTTTGCTGAAACTATTCCACAAAATACTTTTTTGGATTTAGAAAAATTAGCTGAGGAAGCCAATCCATCTGCAGAAGACTCAAATGCTGTTTTAAAGGACATTCAGAAATTTTTACTTACCAAACAATTAACTGAGCCTGAAAATAACGAATCCAATCCGTTCCGATTCATGGATCAGCTTTCAACTGCTCAAATTGGTTTCCTGGTCAAAGATGAACCTGCCAAAATAAAAGCATTTGTCATAGCACGAATGGACAGTGAAGAAGCTGCTAAAATCATGCGTGATCTTTCAAAAGATGAGCGTACAAAAGTTGCTTTGGAATTGGGGAAGCTGCATGAACTTCCTCTTGAACTGGTGGAGAAAATTGGATACAACCTTGCTGAAAAAGCAAGGCATGTACCTGATGAAGGTACAGTCGGTGTTGATGGGATAAAATTCATTGCTGATGTCCTTGGAGATTTGGATAACTCAACCAGACAGGAATTGATCAACGGATTACGCACCTCTGATATTAAAATGAGTGAGGACATAGAAAGTCATTGCTTCATATTTGAATCAATTCCGGAGGTACCCAAAGATATTTTGCTGGAAGTAGTTCGCAAGTTGCAGCCGGATGATGTAATCACAGCAATTTCCGGATCTACTTCAAAAATAAAGGAAGCTGCCATAATGTGTTTTCCTGAAAAAAGCCGTTCCGCCCTTGTTTCCTCATTAAAATCAAAAACACCAGATTCTGAAGAGATTCGTACAGCGCGCAAGTTGTTTACGGATGCAATGCGTGAAATGGCTGATGCCGGTAAGCTTGATCTGCAGGAGCTTAATACAAAGTTTGCTCAAAGTGACAGTGAGATACAAGCAGAGCAGGCATAATACTGCTAAGGAAGATTCCTAAAGACCGTTTGATCAATTTGGTTTTTTTGTATATTGACAATTTAGATTGTCAATATTTGACAAAACCCTTTCCGGAGTTATTGAAGTCATGCATCGTAAATAGTCCGGATTCTTGCATTTCCCCCTTCCATCTTTTGAACACGGACGACAGCTAAGTTTTTCCTCTGTTTCCAGCAGTATGCTTTCCTTCATAAAAGGGGCATAACCAAATTCTTTAACAGTTGATCCAAACAAAACTATTGCAGGTGTACGCATTGCTTCCGCAAGGTGTCCAACTGATGAATCATTAGTTACCACAATTCGGGCATGTCTTAGCAGTTCAGCTGATTCAAGGGGAGAAAACATGCCAGCCGCACTAATCACTTTCCCTGAAAAATCCTGCTCCAGCTGCATATTTTCTTTTTCGTTTTCACCACCTACCAGTACAATTTGCCATTTTTGCTCAATTAATTTTGTAATCAGTTCCTTGAAATAATTCAATGGCCAGCATTTCAGTGGATATGAAGCAGATGCTCCTATGGCGAAAAACTTTTTTGGCAGTAGATTGTTATCATTGAGGAAATTTCTTATTTTTAAAACAATAATTTGGTCTGGAAACAATTCTGTTTGATTGTTCAATTCATATTTCGTGCGATCCTGTAAAGGGGCAAGCAGGTGATGTCTCTGGGATGATGTATTTTTAAGAAAATTAATTTTCAATTGTATCAGCAAACTTCTACGCCAACTCCTTTTGTTTATGGACCACACCTCCGGAATTTTTAAAACACCGAATCTGGTTAGTTTCCAGACAATCCAGATACTTCTGACTGAGCGATGGGCATCATAAATAAGGTCATATTTTTCATCACGTAAATTATTTATCAATTTTTTTAGTTCAATATAAGATTCATTTCTGGCGTGCCAAATAACTTGATCTATGTGAGGAGAACTTTTTAATACTGATCCAATTCCGGAAGAAGTGAGCAGAGTAATATTAGTTTTCGGAAAAACACGTTTTAATTCCCGAAAAATTGGTGTTGTCAGCACCAAATCACCTAACGCACTGAAACGAATTACAAGTATTTTCTTTGGTTTTACCAAGTCTTCCTTTACACAAAAGTTAAGTTGTCATGGTGTTTGCATTGTATTCTATTCAATCACAGTCAACTCCAAGTCGCTATGACTAAAACCTGAACTATGAATGTAAAATACACAGGTTACACATTTCAGTTGAAAAATGAGAGATCAGAAAATGTGCCAACATTTTCTATGCCTGACAATCACAGACTTTCATTTCAAAACATTCGCAGTTTTCGACACAATTTTGAACAAGGAACAACAACAATGCGATCTTTCTTAGGGGACGAGCAACATCAGACCATGATTGTTGCAATGTATGAAGGAACAGAAAAATTGCTTAATCAGAATGTATCAGAATTCGCAGTGTTAGAATATCTGGAAGGATTGAAATTGACAGCTAAAGAATTACGACAACAAGGCATATATGGGGCTCAGTTTCGTACTACTTTGCTGGAACATTCTGCTTCAACTGTACAGGACATGCTCCAGTCTTCCTGAATAAATCAGGTACCGCTTACAGACATTTTGTCAATTTTGAATGCCGGAGTGAGAATGGAACTTCGCTCATCTACCTCACTTCCTATCATGCTTAATTTCTTCAGCATTTCCGGGAAAGTTCCAGCAATAGTAAATTCGCTCACAGGCTCAGCCAATTTCCCATCACGAATCCAAATGCCTTGCGCTCCACGTGAAAAATCCCCTGTTACTATATTTGCTCCCTGACCTGACATGTAGGTCAAATATAAACCGTTTTTAACACTGGCAATCAGTTCCTCCTCAGGATATTCTCCTCGTTTAAGAATCAAATTAGATATGCCGCCGGAATGACCGCTGGAAGTCATTCCCAGTTTGTTGGCAGAATATGTTGAAAGCATGTAATTTTTCAGTACCCCATTTTCTATCAAGACCAAAGGTTTTGCTTCAACTCCTTCGCTGTCGAAGTGACGGCTGCCTAATTTGCCTGGAAGAAGTGGATCATCAATCAAGTTTATTCTTGAATCTGCAATTGATACATTTAGTCGATTTAACAAAAAGGATTGCTTGCGAAACAGGTTTTCTCCCATGAGGGCGGATGCAATTTTTCCAAAAAAACTTTGTGCCATTTCTGAGCTGAAAATAACCGGAACTTCCTGACTGGGCGGCTTGACTGCACCCAATTTACGTAAGGTCCTATGACAGGCTTTATCTACAATTTCCTCAGCTGGTGACAATTTGTTTTGAAATCTAGCTGCACTAAACCAACCATCAGTTTGTTTGCGTCCTGTGTTTTTAGAATCTCCGTTGTCAGAAGAAGCTGATTTGATATCATCTGCAACCATTGAAACTCCGAAACTGAAGAGAGTTTTTGTCTCACCTTCAAGAAAACCGTTTGAGTCGGCATGAACCATATGAGAGATACTGTCTGAATAAAAAGTTTGTTCTGTTCTAAGCCTTTTATCTGAATTGAGGGTCAGTTTTTCTAAATCAAATGATATTTTGACTTTTTCTTCAGAAGATATACTGTCAAAATCAGGATCAAGAAATTCAAGGTTGCCTGGTGCGCGTCCCTGTAATTTGGGATCTGGTAGACTGTAATATTCATCTTCTCCCATAAAGGGGAGTGCATCAATAGTTGAACGAATCAATGGTGCTAAGGTCTCTATCCTAAGATCATTTGATGATACAGTGGACCTTCGTTTTTTAACTGAAACGGTGAGGTGAACTCCGGATGATCCGGATTCTTGAAGAGATTCAATTTTGTTTTCACGAACATCTACCTGAAAAGATGTAGAATTGGCCAGAGACACAGATGCTTGTTCAGCACCATATTTATGAGCAAGGTCAATTATATCTTTGGCTATAGATTTATGTTTTTCTAACATTATCAGTTGATTATATAAATCTTTTTTTAAGTCGCATTTATTAATTACGAAATTGTGCTTTTAATCAGCTTTCTTGTTTCAATTTATGAAGCAAAGAAAAAATGTTGACTTGAAAAATAATTTATGAGTTCAATTGTATGTATCTTGACGGTCTTTAACCGGCTGCATGATTAGTTCAGCCTTAAGCTCCCATAGTTTAACTGGATAAAATAGGGGATTCCTAATCCCTAGCTCCGCGTTCGAGTCGCGGTGGGAGCACCATTCTTCTGGATGATCTAAGGTTGTTTGCTGGAAGCTATTTTATCACAAGGAGATAAAATGAGAAAGAAACCATTACTGTAATAACGCAATGACTCATCAGAAAGTATTAGCAGCCGTATGTTATAAAGGATCAAGGTAGTGAATCAGCAGTTGAATGTCAAAAAAAGTAAGAATTATTGTTGAAAATTGTGGGAGCAGATGTTGAGCTTATGTCTTGTGTTAAAAAATAAACTCGACAAAATAATGCAGAATGATAATTATATTCGTTAGTATTTTTGATTTAATTTCATTAATTTGAATGTGTACTGTAAATACTTATAGTTAAGGACACATAAAGGTGGCACATAAATCTACAATGGAAAAACTGGGTTTGCCTGCGCCTGGTTTTGAACTACCTAACTTGAATCTCGAAAAGGGAGAAAAGCTCGTTTCACTGGAATCTTTCAAAGAATATCCTGCTTTGTTGGTTGTATTCATCTGCAATCACTGTCCTTACGTGGTTCATATTCGAGATTCATTTGTAAATTTTGTGACTGAATTTCAAAAGAAAGGGCTTGGAGTAGTTGCGATAAGTTCAAATGATGTAGAAAGTTTTCCTGACGACAGTCCTGAAAAAATGAGTGAAGAAGCTGCAAATTATTCTTACCCATTTCCTTATTTATTTGATGAGAGCCAGGAGATTGCTAAAGCATATCGGGCAGCATGCACTCCAGATTTTTTTCTATATGACAAAGAACGTAATTTAGTTTACAGAGGTCAATATGATTCAAGCAGACCAAAAAACTCAGTTCCGGTAACAGGAGAGGATCTCCGCAATGCGACTAATGCTTTGCTTCAGGGGACAGTTATTCCAGCAGAACAGATGCCTAGTATGGGATGCAACATAAAATGGAAAATTGGTGAGGAACCTGACTACTTCAACACATAAACTGAAGCAGTGACAACTTTATACTATTTAATTGAACAAAGTTAATTTATTTTTATAATGCAGTTTAAATTTGAGTATTATATTGAGATGTAGCTCTAATTAAACCCCAAAAAAAGATAAATTTTTAAAAAAAGGGTTGCAATTTTTCGAGCTACATGATTTCATGCTTCACTGAAATTTAATTGTTAAACAATCTTTATTCTTTATACATATTTACATGGTTTCACGGCAATTCAATTTGCTAAGTTTGCTTATATCTTTTTTATTTATCACGATATACTCTTCGGCAGCTTATGCAAAGCAGCCTATAGCCTTCAGCCACAAGCTCCACACAGTTCAAAACGGAATTCCCTGTCAATACTGTCATCTCTATGCCAGGCGTTCGTTCTCTTCAGGAGT
The DNA here is from genome assembly GCA_001627865.1 of SAR324 cluster bacterium REDSEA-S27_B3. GTDB lineage: Bacteria > SAR324 > SAR324 > SAR324 > NAC60-12 > Arctic96AD-7. The sequence continues at coordinate 62,340 of LUQO01000047.1, read as the reverse complement.
TCCGCCTGTCAGTACATGTATTGGTTGTCATGGACCGCAGGAAATGAAATTGGTGAAGCCTGAAAGCAGTGAAGTTAATAAAATGCGTGAATACTGGTCCAAAAACATTCCTATACCATGGGTTAAGGTTCATGATATACCGGATTTTGTTCGATTCCCTCACAAAAAACATATCAATGCTGACAGTGATCGCCTCATCAGTGATGCAGGAGGGGGATGTGATGCTGAAAACGCACCAAGAAGTTTAGAATGCAAGTTAGCGCTATTCAGAACAGGAGGAGACGAACGTTGCATAGCATGTCACGGTGATGTTCGCAGTATGGATGGAATGAAACAGGTGGATGATAATTTCGGAAAGATGGGATGGTGTATGGAGTGTCACCTGCAAGTAAAAGGAGCTAAAGAACGTAAGCGTACTGGCAACACATGGGCCGGCTGGTTTCATGCAAAAGAAATGGATATAGAACGTGAAGCAGCTATCGGTCTTATCAATGATAAGGGATTTCACAACCCAAACACATTGGACTGTTTAACATGCCATTATTAATAAGTCGCGAGATTTTACAAAGGAGATCTGAATGAAGAAAGGCCTCAGCAGAAGGAAATTATTCAAATACATGGGAGCCGGCGGAGCAACCGCAGTTATCGCGGGATGTGAGAAAAAGCCCGAGAAACTGATTCCCATGCTGGTACCTCCTACAAATTATGAATATACTCCTCACACCACATATAACTATATGACTACCTGCCGTGAATGCGAAGCGGCATGTGGAATGATGGTTACTACAAGGGAACATCGCGCTCAAAAAGCAGAAGGTAATCCAAATCATCCAATTAATCAAGGGGCACTGTGCGCACGCGGACAGGCCTCAATGCAAACTCTTTACAATCCCTCACGCATTGCCCATCCTCTTGCTGATGGGAAACAGATTCCTTGGGAAGAGGGAATGAAGCAGTTTGCTGCTGTAATGCAGACAGCATCTGGTGCAATCGCTTACATTGGCAAACCGACAACAGGCAGTGATGGCGATTTTATAGATGAATGGTTAGATGCCGCTGGCGGAGGCAGGCGTGTAGGATTTAATTTACTTAATCAAAACAGTCTGGTAGAGGCGAACAGAATTGCATTTGGACGTGCAGATATTCCCGAATATGCTTTCGAAAACGCTGGAATAATCCTTAACTTCGGTGCTGATTTTCTGGAAAGTTGGGGGAATACTGTTGAAAATGCCAGACGTTTCGCTGACACACATGCCTATAAGGATGGTAAAAAGAACAGGTTAATTCATGTATCACCTCATGTTTCTCTTACTGGTGCAAAAGCAGACCGTTGGGTCATGATTAATCCGGGAACTGAAGGATTAGCTGCATTGGCAATTGCGTCTGTTATTCGTGAAGAGAAAGATAATTATAAATTCCTGAAAAAATTCCTTGAATCCTATTCGCCCGAAAAAGTTTCTGAAGCAACAGGCGTTTCAGCTGAATTACTTCGTGAGCTGGCAAAAGATGTAATTGGACACAGCACACTGTTGGCACTTGGGGGAGGAAACCTTGCCGCAACAGAACAGAGTGTTGAAACATTAACTGCTGTTAATATACTTAACGCTGTTTCTGGTGCATTGGGCGAAACAGTTCGTTTTTATGATCAATCACCCTCTGAAACATCATCTCATCAGCAAATAGTGCAGTTGATCAACGACCTGAATTCAGGAAAAATCAAACTTTTAATCATTGATGACTCCAATCCTGTTTACGCGCTTCCTCCATCAGTGGAGTTATTGCAAGCTATGCAAAAAGCATTTGTGGTCAGTATTGTCTCTCAAAAAAGCGAAACTTCTCATGCAGCTAACCTGGTATTGCCTGCTCTTACCGCTTATGAAAGTTGGGGAGACGCATTCCCAAGAAGCGGAGTACGAAGTATTCAGCAGCCAGTAATGACAGCTGTTAAGGGGTTTGATGCAAAAGCCCGTGAAGATATTTTGTTGGAGGCTGTTCAGCAAGTTAACAACAAAGCATTTTCAGGTATTTCAAGCTATTTTGATTATTTACAGAATAAATGGAGAAAAGTTCAAAGCGAAGTTGGAGACACGGGTAACTTTGACAACTTTTGGATTAAAGTATTGGAAAACGGAGGTATTTTCCAAAAACCTGAATATGCTCATGTGAGTTTGAACAGAAAAGTAACTTCTGTTCAGGTCAATGACCCAGGCATGACTGCAAAGGACGGACTGACTTTGATCCCAACAGCCTCAATATTTCATGGCGACGGCAGTGGTGCAAACAAACCTTGGTTACAGGAAGTTCCAAATCCAATGAGCCAGATTGTCTGGGATTCCTGGGTGGAAATAAATCCGGACACTGCACAGAAAATGGGTATTAATGACCGGGCAATTGTGGAAGTTAGTACACCGCATGGTTCAGTTCAAGCAACTGCTTATTATCATTTTGGAATTCACAGGGACGCAATTGCAATCCCTTTGGGACAGGGACATCAGCATTCTGGAGATGTTGCAGACGGATTCGGAATTAATGTGATGGATCTTTTGCCCAACAATCTGGACGGTACCGGTTCTTTAACCCTTGTTGGAACACAAGCACAACTTAAGATGGTTAATGATAAATCCTTCACAGTAAACACTGATGGGAATGCACGTCAGCTTGGACGGAATATTGCTGCCGCTACCACTGTTGAAGAGTTGGCTAAAGGTGGAGATCATCACGGGAAACATGCTCGTCCTTCTGAATTTTATCCGGATCGTTCAGAAACCGCTGGATATTACAAACCGTATCGGTGGGGAATGACTATTGATTTAGATCGATGCAACGGATGTTCTGCATGTGTTGTTGCATGTTATGCAGAAAATAATCTCCCTGTTGTTGGAAAAATGAGGACTGCGATTGGACGTGAAATGTCCTGGATACGACTTGAGCGATACATTGAAGGTATGGGGGATGATCATGAAACACGTTTTACGCCTATGCTTTGTCAACAATGCGGCAATGCCGGCTGCGAAACTGTCTGTCCTGTTTATGCTACATATCATAATCCTGAAGGACTAAACGCAATGGTGTACAACCGTTGTGTAGGAACAAGGTACTGCTCAAACAACTGCGCATACAAAGTTAGGCGGTTTAACTGGTTCGATTATGAATTCCCATCTCCGCTGGATCAGCAGTTGAACAGTACAATCACAACGCGTGAAGTCGGGGTAATGGAAAAATGCACATTCTGTGTGCAGCGAATTAATACAGCCAAACATGATGCTAATAATCTTGGACGAGATCTGGAAGATGGTGAAGTAAAGACTGCATGCCAACAAACTTGTCCAACAAATGCTATTACTTTCGGCAATTTAATGGATCCAGAAAGCAAAGTTGCCAAACAGGCATTAAGAAATAATCAGGAAAATAGAGATCGGCAATATGAAGTATTAGCTGAGCTTAATTATAAACCTGCAATTACGTATCTGAAAAAAGTCAATACAAGAGAAATTGATGGACATGGTTCAGAGAAACACGAATCTCATGAAACAGAAACAAGTCATGGATAACCATTTGAGCAAGGAGTGAACGGAGAATAAATGGGAACAGCTTCGGGATATGACCCTACTGCAGGGAAGGTTATCATAGATGAACACATAGGCCATCCAGGAATCAAGGCAACAACCCTGGGTTATGGAGAAATAAATGATGAAATGCTGGCTATGCTGGACAAGCCGCATCCATCATACTATCTCCTGCTGCTTGGTTTCATAATGGCTTTAGGCTTAGGTGCACTAAGTTTTGCCATTCAGGTTGATGTTGGGATTGGTTATAGTGGAATCAGTCATCCTATTGCCTGGGGTTTTTATATTACAAACTTTGTATTTTGGATTGGGATAGGTCATGCCGGGACGCTTATTTCTGCGGTATTTTATTTAACACGCGCACCATGGCGAACAGCAATTTATCGCAGCGCTGAAGCCATGACTGTATTCGCTGTGTTTACTGCGGGACTATTCCCCCTAATACACATTGGACGACCATGGCTTGCTTTCTGGCTTATTCCTTATCCTAATGAAAGGATGCTTTGGGTTAACTTCAAGTCACCACTTCTTTGGGATGTATTTGCGGTGACAACTTATATGTCTGTTTCAATCATGTTCTTCCTGTTGGGGTTGATTCCGGACATTGCAATTTTACGTGATGAAGCAATCCGTAAGGGTAAAAAACTGAAAGCTTTGGTTTATGCTCCATTGGCTTTAGCCTGGAGAGGAACTAACCATCAATGGGTGCATTACATGCGTGGCTATCTCATTTTTGCTGCATTTGCCACCCCACTTGTTTTTTCAGTGCATTCTATCGTGTCCTGGGACTTTGCCATGTCTTCTGTTCCGGGGTGGCATACCACAATTTTTGCGCCCTATTTTGTGGCCGGAGCAATATTTTCCGGACTTGCAATGGTATTAACAGTTTTGATTCCAATACGGGCAGTTTTTGGATTACAGGATTATATTACAAATCATGTGATTCAAAGTGTTTCGAGAGTGATTATTTTCACATCAATTATTGTGGGATACGCTTATGCCACAGAATTTTTCATCGGATATTACAGCGGAAGCCCCTATGAACGGGCTATTTTTTACTACCGTCCTTTTGGTGAGATGCAAAGCTGGACATTACTGGGTGATAACCAACTCAACTTCCCTCAGATTGCATTCTGGCTGATGGTTTTTTGTAACGTAATTGCCCCCATACCTCTGTGGCGCTGGAAAGTCAGAAATAACCCTCTGGCAGTTTGGATAATTGCTGCTTTGATTAATGTTGGGATGTGGTTTGAAAGATTCAATATTATCGGCAGTTCTTTACAGCACGAATATGATCCTGCGTCCTGGGGAGAATACTGGCCTACCATAGTGGAAACAGGTGTCACCATAGGCAGTTTTGGATTTTTCTTTACTTTGTTTACTATATTTGTCAAGAGCTTGCCGCCAATGGCTATCATGGAATTGAAGGAAGGGACTAAGCCTCCAATGAAAAACAATGTAAAAAAGGATGGTGATGGGTAATTTTACCGGTGTGTGGGGAATTTTCGAATATATGGATGAAACCACCGAAACTATAGAGCAAATCCGGGAAAAGGGAGTTCAGCCTACTGTGATTACTCCTTGTCCAAGGCATGAAATTGATCATGCATTAGGAAATCCAACAACTGTTCTTCCCTGGATTGCATTGTTTTTTGGAGCGCTGGGGTGTTTTGTCGGTTACAGTTTGCCTGCATGGACTGCTTCTGATTGGGTTTTGCCTGTAAGTGGAAAACCTATTTTGGCCATTCCACCTTATACAATCATTGGATTTGAACTGACGGTTTTGTTCACCACTATCTTTACATTGATCAGTATAGCACTTCTTGGAATTATAGACTCATTCCGATTTCCTATACCAAAGGCTGCCAAAAAATATAGACGTTTTCAGCGGGATCGTTTCGGTGTAGTAGTGCGGTGTGATGCAGCAAATCTTGAGCAATTTGAAACAATTATGAAAAGCAACGGCGCAGAGGAGGTGCATGTCGAAAAATAATTCTTGCACCTTAAAAAAATGCTTGTATGCATGTTTTTTTGCAGCTTTGATGTTGACAGCAGGAATTGTTACGGCAATGGAACAGTATCCATATTTTGATCCTCAAAGGGGATATCAGATCAAGAATGATAATAGACCTTGGTTTGATGGAAAAGATTATCCATTTTTTCAAGAAATGTATGATGGAAAACATCTCAAAGCACAGGAAGAAGGAAGCTATATTGAGTTTCCGGAAAAATCTGTGCCTGTAAGAATGGTCCTGGGAAAAGTTGTAAAGATTTATGATCCGTTCATTCCAGCAATTTACGGAGATGGTTCAGGAATCAAAGGGAATCCCAGGGAATTTTTTCCAAAAAATCCCACACAGGCAACAGCAGAATCATTAAAACGGGGACAAATTCTGTATAATACATATTGTGCTGTATGTCATGGAGAGGATGGTATGTCACAAACCATAGTGGTAGAAAAGGGTGTACCTGCACCTCCTATCACAGCATTTTTTCGGATACCAACTGCTTCATCACACTTGTATAACAAGATTAAATATGGCAGTTTCTTTCAGGAGCCGCGAGGGTTAATGCCTTCATATGGCGCACAGACTTCAGTTCGGGATCGATGGGATATGGTTAACTACATGATGAGTGATTCATTTGGCATAATGGTAAGTCAATGAAAGAAATTGCAGAAAAATCGTTATTTATAATTCCTGATAACATAAAGCGCTTACTTTGGGTTTTAATAATTATAGGCGCTGGGATGTTCATCTTTGGTCTGACTACTGGTGGTGATGACAGCGTCGTCCGCACCTGGCAGGCATTTTTAATTAATACTGTTTTTTGGGCAGGAGTTGCTCACGCGGGTATTTTGTTCAGTGTGATTTGGCAGCTAACTGATGCTAAATGGGGTCGGCCTTTCAAGCGTCTTGCAGAAGCCTGTGCAGGGTTTTTGCCGATTTCCTTTTTGATGTTCATCATAGTTTTATTTGGAAGCAAAGTACTTTATGAATGGACACACACTCCATTTTTACATCATGGTGTTGCTGTAAAAGCAGGGTGGCTAAACCTGCCATTCTTTGTCAGCAGAAATATTGCCTGGTTAGTATTGATATATGCGGTTTCATGGTGGTTTGTTAAAACGTCTATTAAGCCGGATATTGCACTTGCCCGTAAATTATTGGGTTCAGATTGGGGTGGTGCTTTTGCTGACAAAATATTGAACGGATATGGTGAGCATGAAGATGAAGTGATCCGCTTGGAAAAATTATCCCGAAAATTAGCACCTACTCTGGCGCTACTGTATACGTTTGGCGGCTCATTTTTAGCCTGGGATTTTGTAATGACCCTTGATCAGGAATGGTTTAGCACATTGTTCGGAGTATTTTTTATTATAGGAAACATGCATGCTTTCATGGGATTAATGCTGGCAATCAGTGTTACTGTGAGAAACAAATTCGGAATACAAGACTATATTACAATTAATCGTTTGCATGATCTGGCAAAAATGGTTTTTGCTTTTTCATTGCTATGGGCTTATATGGGTTACTCACAGTATCTTGTGATCTGGTATGCAGATATGCCTGAAGAAACACCATTTTTAGTAATACGCTCAATGGAACAACCATGGGCACTGATGTTTCTGCTGATAATAATCAGTGTATTTGCTATACCTTTCCTCGGACTTTTACCGAAAACTTTTTGCCGTGTTCCGAATTATATCCGTGTGATGGGCATTTGGGTGGCAATCGGACAATGGTTTGCCATTTACTTGATGGTCGTGCCATCTTTGCAGCACTACGGACATTACCATGTATATATGGGTTTACATGAGCTGCTGATTACACTTGGATTTGTTGGATTATTCTTTCTCAGTTATCTCACCTTTCTAGGGAAGGTTCCAATACTTCCCATCTCAGACAAACATTTGTGCCGCAGCTGGCATGGACACTAAGCCAGCGTTTTGAGGCTTGGGTAAAAACAGAATTAATTGCAAAAATTGTAAAAATTTCTCTGCATTATTCTCCTTGTCCGCAACTGAAAATTTGTCTTCAAGAAAAAATCCCTTTTATTTGTAAAATCTGGTTTTTTCGGTATAAACTTCTTGCAGCGACAATTCTTTACTGCATGTTGTTTGCTAGAGCAGTACTTGCTCAGGATGTTAGTGAGGTTCCGATTGAAGAGGATCCATATATCGATCCGGAAGGAGTTAGTGATGTGCTTCAGCCTGCTAAACGTGTTGAATCGCCGCTAGTTTATATGTTTGGAGTCGGGTATGGGTTAAATCCGATTGTTATTCTTGCGCCCGCCTTAAGTTTTGGAGTGTACTGGGATCCACTGGTGATTGGTATTGAATTCAGTGATTCAGAACATATGGGAATTTGGGAAAAGGAACGTAGAGAAAACTTTGGTCCTTCTAGGTTAAATGGAAATACACAGTTCTTGAAATGGTTTTATGGTGAGAATTTCTACCTGATGGCTGCCAGGGAGCAAAGATCAGTAAAATTATGGAGTAGAACTTTTAATCGTACTGATACAGGGAGAGCTACCTTTGATATGTTTTTTAATACAACAGTCACCAGTCTTGGAACAGGTTTGTTACGCTTTAACGATGTTGGATTTATGGCAATAGATATAATTCGTTTCAGTTTTTTGCAAAACCAGTCAGTACAAGTAATTGAGTATTGGGAAACATGGACTGAACTTTCAGGTTCACGAAAAAAACTAGATAAAAATATCAGTGACCGTACAGACAAATGGTTTAATATCCTGGATTCTCCAACAGGTTTTTTTGTGACTGTAGGAGTATATTTTTGAAATTTATATTTCATTACAGGTGCGCATTTTAAATAGCCATCATCAAGGAGTTACAAAAAAACAAGTTTATACCAAAATTTTCTGTGATAGATGTTTTGATGTTATAACAATAATCAGTATGGCTATTGCTGTACCTCACATATTTGATTCAGATCAGTTGATGAAATTATCCCATTACGTACTATTTTAAATGGTTCAGTCAGACAATTGACTATAGTAGAAGCCAGATTCCCGGAGGTTTCCCCCCCATCAATAACCAAATCAACCTGATCTTTTAACTGTGTCTCAACTTTCTTTGCTGATGAACAAGCCGGAAAACCTGACCTGTTTGCACTGGTACCAATTATTGGGCATTCACCTATTTCAACTAAACGTTGTACTGCATGTGAGCTGGAAAAGCGTACTGCCAATGTCCCGGAATTATTTTTTAGGTGTTCCGGCAAGTCGTGCTTACATTCCAAAATAAGGGTTAATGGTCCCGGCCAAAATACTTCAATTAAATTGTTGATCCGGGAATCATTCCATTTGCAAAGACGGTGCAACCATTCCGTTGTAATAAGCAATGGTAAGGGTTTGTTTCTGGGACGGTCCTTTATAGAGAATATTCGATCAACAACGTTTTTTGAAAAAGCGTTACCGCCCAAACCATAAATTGTTTCAGTAGGAAATGCCAGGATTTGATTTCCTGATATATATTCAGAAACTATGTGTTCACTTTTCCTTGAAAAAGGGTAATTAATCAGCAAGGGAGTTTCCAGAATGTCATGGTTTGTAGTTGAGATGGCATGTAGTATTTTTTACAAAAACTAAAATCATTTAACAAATTCTGATAGAAACTTTCAAAATTATCGTCCGTCAATCCAATCAGACAAATGAATAACCTTGTCATTAAGAATTTGAGATATTCTCAATGTGGTTAAAGCAAGATGATTTTGGGAATCCAGAAAAATCGGGGGAAGCATAGTTCCCTGCCAATGATTAATGTTTTCTGCAGTTCGTACGGCTTTTGCCCTGCTCAAAGCACGACCGGTTTTATTTAATACTTCAACCATCAGTTCTGCTACCGCATGACCATAAATAGTCCAGCGATTTGGTGTCAGATTTGGCGCATACTCACTTAGTATTTTTATATGCAGATTTTGACCAGGATGCTCAGTTTCCATGATCAAGGGATAAGCTGTCAAAACTCTTAGCCAGTTAACGAAACCTTTGTCAAGCCAGTCAGGAAGGCGGCTGTCTGCCAGAGCATGGCCTGTATATACAGGAAAGGTTAAGTTGGATGTTGCATTCAAAAAACCCATAACATCACTGAAGTTGCCCAGTGCTATCAAAAAATCAGGTTTTTTCTTAAGTATCAGCTCCCATTCAGCAGCAAGTCTGCCAGTTTTTCCCGGAAGCAATTTTGCAGGTACACCATACAATTTATCAGTCAAGGCTTTTACTGCCCTCAGATAAATAGGTTTTTCTGCGTACCAGATGATCAGTTCTTGTCCGGCATGGTTTTGAGTAGCATATAGTCCTAAAATTCTCGCTTCAATATCAGCGGTTGGTAAAAAACCAAAAACATATTCACGCACAGGCAGTGTCCATTCCGGTAAATCTGAACCCACAAAAAAACTGGGAAGATTATGTTGTTTTAACAGAGGATAAAGACCCTGGTGAGTTTTATTTCCGATACCACTGAATAAGGCAAAAATATCAGTTTTGACTGTCAATTCAAGAAACTTCTTTTCAGCGATTTCAGATTTCAGCTGATCATCAATTGTTTTCAATTCGATAGTTCGACCATGTACACCTCCCTGATCGTTGACATATTGAAAATATGCTTGAGCGCTTTTACCGATACTGGAGAACTCCTGTGCAGGCCCACTTAGTGGCTGGTGTGTTGCCAATACAATCCTTCGTGTACTAACACCGCTTTCGGCATAACAATAAGTAGTTTTAAAAAGCAACATCATCATAATTGCTGCAAACCGGAGCAGATTTTTTGTCGTTAAATGTGTTTTATCAATCATTCTTTTTGAATGTAATTAATGTAATATGTTTCTCTCTAACTCTGAAAATTGATTACGTAAACCGGTATATCGATTTAAGGTTCCTTCATTTTCAACAGCTTTGCGTACTGCAGCTAACATCCCAATCAAAATAACCAACTGCTTGCCGCGAGTGATCGCGGTGTATAGCAAATTCCGCTGCAGCATCATATAATGATGTGTAGTTAAAGGCATGATAACGGCTGCATACTCACTGCCCTGTGATTTATGAACTGTGATCGCGTATGCCAGTGAAAGCTGATCTAATTCATTTGATTTATAATGGACATTTGCATGTTCAAATTTCACATGTAGTTCCTTGGATTTTGGTTCACAATCAACAATTCGTCCCAAGTCTCCGTTGAAAACCTGCTTATCATAATCATTTTGCTGCTGCATAATTTTGTCTCCAACACGGAAGAATTGTTCACGATGTTCAAAGCCTTCAGCATCAGGATTCATTTTTTCCTGCAGTTTCCTGTTAAGTTGTAAAGCCCCGGTAACTCCCCGGTGCATTGGTGTAATTACCTGAATGTCCATCATTGGATCAAGCTCAAAACGCTGGGGTATTCTTTCTGTATTCATCAATAGAATTTTTTCAACAATTTTTTCAGGATTTGATTCTTCTATAAAATAAAAATCCTGCAACTGATTTTTTTTATCTGTCTGCTGGGATAATATTTTAATATCCGGGACCAGACCTTGTCTGACCTTGTGAGCATTTAATGTGATAAAACTGCCTGATGCCTGACGAAATATATGATTCAATCGTACCACAGGAATTGATCCGGACTTGATAAAATCCAATAAAACTGTACCTGCACCAACCGATGGCAATTGGTCTACATCTCCTACCAGTATCAGACGGGACGCAGATGGAACAGCTTCCAGAAAGTTGTCCATCAGCAGTGTATCGATCATTGATGTCTCATCAATTATCAGCAATTCCTGGTTGAGTGGATTTTCCCTGTTACGCTGAAATCCAAGGTTGGTTGCCTCCAGCAGTCTATGTATAGTAGAAGCGGATTCACCGGTAGTTTCCGTGATTCTTTTAGCAGCACGGCCAGTAGGCGCAGCAAGTGCTATAGCAGGTATTCTTGGCCGCATCATACCAAGTATAAATTGTACAAGAGTTGTTTTTCCTGTTCCAGGTCCGCCGGTAACAATTAATACCTTATGCTTAAGCGCAGCGTTCACAGCGTCTCTTTGAGCCTGATCAAGTTCCAAACCGGCTTTTTTTTCCTGTTCTTCAATCAGCGATGATTCACTTTCAAAACTTGTGTAGGCCTGACTATTTAGAATACGGATGATATTTTCAGAAACTCGCTGCTCGGCCCTGTAATAACGCATTCTGAATATTAAATCTTGCTTTACTTTTTTTTCATCATAATGCTCAACACAATGCAGTAAACGATCTTCCAGCAATTGACTAAGTGATGTTTCGAGTATTTTATTGTCTATAAGAAGTTCTTCCGTAGTTCTCTTCAACAAATCATGTTTAGGAAAACATGTATGGCCGTTAAGCATTTGCTGTTCCAGCATATAAAGTAATCCTGCTGCAGAACGATGTGGAGAGTTATTGTCGAATCCAAGATTACGCGCAATCCCGTCTGCAGTAAGAAATCCAATTCCTGAAATATCTGTTAATTGATAAGGATTTGCTTTAAGCAGAGCAATGCTGTTCAAACCATGTTTTGCATAAATTCGTTGTGCATAAGCATGTGATATTCCAACACCACGTAAAAATGACATCACATCTCTGAGACCTCTTTGCTCCTCCCACGCATTAAGTATAGATTTTTTTTGCTTTTTGTTTATACCTTTTATTGTTGAAAGCATTTCAGGCGAACTGTCTATTATATTAAAAGTATTAAGTCCGAACTTTTTAACAATTCGAGTAGCAGTTTTTTCGCCAATACCTTTAAATACTTGCGATGAAAGGTAGCGTACCATTCCTTCTTCTGAGGTTGGAGTAACCGGCATAAATTCACGGAATGAAAATTGCCTGCCATAAATTTTATGATTTTCCCAGTTACCTTTTAAACGTAATGTTTCATGCACCAAGGTGTTGTAAACTACACCTTTTACTGTGATTGGTCTGATCGATTTTTCGCTGAGGAAGGAGCCGATAATAAATCCGCTTTCAGGATTGCTGTATAATATTTTTTCAAGAGTTCCAACTAATATAACTTCCTCTTCGGACATCACCGTTTTCCGGTTAAGCAATTAAAACTATTTTTAGGGAGAATAAAAAGGGGCACGAATCATCTGGAGCAAATCGATACGCCATTTGCCGGCTTCCTTGAGCAACAGAAATGATTGTTGTTTGGTGAACTGTAAATCAATTAAACTTTTGTGACGAAAGACAATTGCAGCATTTACATAGAGCAGCGTCCTGTAATAATATGAAACCTCAGGTGATTTACCAGTAAGCAAACCAACCGGAACCCAATCCAATTCAACCATTCTTGTGGCAAATTCTTCAATTGATAGTTGGTCTCTGGAATGTTTTTTCCCATATTCATACAATTCAAAATAACGTTCTTCCTGCCATAACTGTAGAAAATGCTGAAACATAACAATGGTTTCTTTATGTACTGCTTCCAACTCTGCCGGGGTTGGTTGTCTAGCATTTGCTTTTGGAATGGCTGAAGAAATGGTCAAGCAGTAGACCAAAATAATCAGACATAACAATACACCTTGCTCAAATTTGTTAATTACCTTCTGTCTGCAGAAATTCATGTTGCCGACCTGTAAATATGTAAACACAATGATTCAATCGCCAGGGATTTATTTGCATTAAGTTCTATTGCTGTGCGTGAATCTGAAATATTTCTAAATATTTCAAATATTTGCTGCAATGTAAAATACTTACCACATTGTTTTAATTCACTTATTCTTGTATTTGCTGAAATTCCATTCCGATTCACAATTTGATCTTCCGGGAGGTCATGCAGTACCCATGTTAAATCACGAAACCACGTTTCAAAAAAATCTAAAAGAAAACGCCATTCTTCATTTTTTGATTTACCCCATTTTTCACAGGTACGCAGCAGATCTTCCCGAGTCTCTGAGGTAAAAGTGGTCAGCCAGCCAATTGCTTTTTTTTGTACGTTTTGCATTATTTCCAGGTTTGCGATGAGATTGCCGCGAACGCTTCCCATTCCGAATTCGCATAACAGCTGGATTTGTTGCTGGGATAAATCGGTGTGCTGTCGCAATATATGTTCAGAAGTTTCCATCGATAAAGGACGGAATCTAATTTGTTGACAGCGTGATACAATTGTTTCCAACAGCTGCTGTGTTGATTCCGCGATTAATATTATTAAAGTATTTGGTGCCGGCTCCTCCAATGTTTTAAGAAAAGCATTGGCCGCTTCCCTGCCTAGATGTTCTGCTCCATCAAGTATCAAAACACGCTTTTTTGCCTGATCAGGGTGTAGGTGGAGCCAGTTTAAGGATTTTCTGACCTGATCGATCTTGATATATTTTCCTTCAGGTTCAAGTACGAGAAAATCCGGGAAATTTTGTTCAGCGATTTGAAGGCAAAAATCACATTCTCCACAAGCGTCTTCACCGGATTTTCTGCAATTCAGTTTTTGAGCAAGTGCAACAGCTGTTTTGAATTTTCCAATATTTGACTGTCCTGTGAATAACCATGCATGCGGCATCCTGTCTCTGTGAATTGCCTGGTTAAGCAAGTCTATTGCATGTTCTTGTCCTAAAATATCTTGTAAAGGCATTAAGGAATCAGGTGTTGATTAAAGGGGATAAATTGACATTGAATGCAAGCCCCAGATAAATGGCAATGCCGATGATGTCGTTTGTTGTGGTAATAAACGGACCTGTTGCCAACGCAGGATCGATATTCATTCGTTTAAGTATTATTGGGATTGTAGAGCCAACTATTGCCGCAAAAGTAACAACAATCAGTAATGATATACCGGAAGTCAGGGATCTTCCCAAATCATTGGTTAAGTACAAGGACATCAAGGTGAGGATAATAGAGCAAATAAAACCATTCAAAAGCCCGACTCGTAACTCTTTCCAAAGACGTATCAGTATGTCAGTAGTTTGTATTGCGCCTGTTGCAAGTCCGCGTACCACAATAGTGGAGGACTGGATACCTATACTTCCTCCAAGTGCTGCGACAAGTGGTATGAAATAGGCTACATCCGGAAGTGAGATAATTGCATTTTCATAAAAACTCATTACAATTGCAGTTAAAAACCCCCCAAATAGGCCTATGAGCAACCATGGCAGACGATCACCGGATGTTCTTAAAACAGAAGTTTCACTTACTTCTTCATGACCAGTTCCGGCTATATGACCCAAATCTTCATTATATTCATCTACAATCACATCCACCAAATCATCAAGAGTAACACGCCCGATTAACCGTAAATGTTTGTCTATTACAGGAACTACCACTAAATCGTATTCCTGTGCGATTCTGGCAACTTCCTCTTGATCCAAATCCTGATCCACTGCTACAACTTCCGGATTCATCAGATTTTCAATAAGGGTATTTCGCTCAGCCAGTAAAAGTTCTGTAGTTCCGATTGTTCCTATCAAGTGATCATATTCATCAACTACATAAGCTGTATAAAATAATTCGAAACCTTCTTTTTTAACAAATTTCTGTATTTCTTTGATTGCTGCTGACACTGTCTGGTTTTTACGGATAGCCACCACATAAGGCGTCATCAGACCACCCGCGCTTTCTTCATCGAATTGAAGAAGTTGGGTTAGTTCTTCACGGTCTTTCTCAGGAAGTTTATCAAGCAATGCTTCTGCTTTATCATCATCCAAAAGACCTACAAAGTCAGCCGCGTCATCCTGAGGCATATCCTCTATAGCGTCACTCAAACGGTCAGCAGACATTTGTTGAACAATGTTGCCTAGAATGGAAGGTGAACCCTGCAAACTGTTGAGTACTTCTGAAGATTTTTCTCTATCAAGACTTTCCAGCACAATCAACTGATGTTGAAGACTTAACTGATGCAGAATGTTAGCAATTTCCACAGGGTTCAACGGTTCAAGTACGCTTTGCAGCAGCTTTGTCCGTTCCGTACTGATCAGTTTTTTGACCAGTTTATGAATCTGTGTGTCGCGGCTTTTTGTCATTGCTTTTCAATATCAGACTTAAGTTCATTTAATTGAGCGGTTTCCAATTTTGCATTAGATCAACAATCAGTCTTACACCAACACCTGTTGCTCCACTGTTTGGCTGGTAACCTATGTGTTTCACGTTCCATGCTGTTCCGGCAATATCAAGATGAACCCATGGAGTTTTGTCAACAAAATGTTCTAAAAACAGACCACCAACAATTGTGCCTGAATCACCTCCTCCAATATTCTGCAAGTCACCATATTTACCTTTTATTGACTCACCATATTCCGGATAACTTGGCAATTGCCAAACCCGGTCTCCGCTGGTAATTCCAGCTTTTCGTACCTGTTCCATTAACTCTTCATTGTTGGTGATTGCGCCTGATACGTAATGACCCAACGCTGTAATGCAGGCGCCTGTAAGAGTTGCCAGGTCAAGAATAGCATCTGGTTTGAATTCTTTGACAACATAGCTAAGAGCATCTCCAAGAATCAGCCGACCTTCAGCGTCAGTGTTAAGGATTTCAACTCGTTTACCATTATATGCGGTGACAATGTCTCCCGGACGCTGAGCATCACCTCCGGGAAGATTTTCTGTAGCTGGAATAACACCTATGATATTTATTTTCGGATTAACCCGGCCAATGACTTTCATTGCACCCAATACTGCCGCTGCTCCGCACATGTCGAACTTCATTTCATCCATGTTTTTTCCGGGTTTAAGTGAAATTCCACCGGAGTCAAATGTTACACCTTTACCAACTATTGCAACTGTTTGTTCGGCCTTCTGGTGCAAATACTCCATTACGATTAATTTTGCCGGTTCACGTGAACCTTTAGAGACTCCCAGCAACATTTCCATACCGAGTTTTTTCATTTCTTTCTCTTCCAGAATTGTGCATTCCATTTTGTGCTGCCGTGCAATTTTTTCTGCTTCGGCAGCCAAATCTTTTGGTTTTAAGTCATTAGCAGGAGTATTGCCCAGGGTTCGTGCCATGTTTGTTCCATCTGCCCTGATTTTTCCGGATTTTAATGCTCTCAGAGAGGTCAGTGATTCCGGGTCACAGCACAGAATTTTGATTGATTTAGGTTTAGATTTTTCATTATGTGATTCCTTATATTGATTGAATTCATATGATCCTAAAGTTAATCCTTCAGCAAGCACTTGACCGATGTCAGGGTCTGATGCATTTTGCAGAACAGAAGTTACAACAAATCCTACTTTGTTTGCTTTCAATACCGACAGCAACTTGCCTGCTTTCCCTGCTGCACGTCGGATAGTTTCTGAAGTCAACTCATCTTTTTTGCCTGCACCAATTGCTAATATTTGTGGGATATTTGCATAACCTGAAAACAATTGCTGGTGCTTGTCTTTTTTCCCGGTAAAAACTTTCAGCTTAAGAGAGGTGGTTATATTCTTTTTTAGGGGAGCGGGAAGGGCTTTCAGTCCGCTAACGGCAAGGTCAGAGTCTTCCAGGACAAATACTATAAGTGCATCAAGTTTTTGTTTTGCAAGAGGATCTTTACTGTATTCAATTTTCAGTTCCATGGTGGAATTCCTTAAAAAAACAGTTTAAGCGGAAAAACAAATCATGTGTTTTTCGCAGGTTTAATGTGGTTTTTTTCAGGATACCACCATACAGAGACTGCATGGAAACAGACAAGACTTTAGTAGAAATGGTATCGATTCATCGCCAAAGTGATCGTGACCTGTGAAGCATACCTCTAAGATATTCCGTATTAATCTTCAGAAATGTTAAATGCTTATATGTTGACCATAAGACGACTACAAAGCAGATAATAAGGAGAGTAAAAGTCATAATTTTCACTTATAAAACCTTGAAACAATTTACAACAACTTGCTTGAGCATGAGATACAAATTATCAAGTGTTGCAGGCGGATCAAGATTCTTCATTAATATACTAAGTTTTATTTATACCTGAATGATTGCCTTAAATCAACTTTGCAGGTAAAAGAAAAATGGATAAAAATTGCATACATAGTTCTGAAAATTAAAAGATGTACAAAAAATCATATATTCTCAATCCCTCCTCAATAACTCCCATCCTTAATATTTCATGCTAAAGGACCCTAAATTTTTTAACATTAAGATCATTTTTCTGGTTCAATTATTATTGCTGCCTATTCCGGAACAAATTTTTGCGGAAGCTGAGTCAGCTTTATCTTATAACTGGATTCCACAGTATTATGGAAAAATTGAAGGTCAAAGCAAGTTGCTCTATACACGCAGTTTTGCACGCAGTCAGCTGCGATTCGCAGATATTGATAATGATGGAGACAGTGATCTTTTTGTGGGAAAAGCTGATGGACGACTGGCATTTTTTATAAATCAAGGCAGCAGAACTGTTCCGTTATTCAAATTAGTTACAGAAGATTTTGAGGTTATTCATGCTGGTATTGATGACAAAAGTAATCCAACACTTTTTCGGACTGTGCTTGATGTTGGAGAAAATGCGGCTCCTGAATTTGCTGATATAGACAATGATGGAGATTATGATATGTTCATTGGTTCCAAAGATGGACATATATTCCATTATGAAAATAGAGGAAACCGGCTAAGTCCAAAATTTTTTCGTAAAACCCCAATATACATGGGATTGAAATTTGTTGGCAACAGTGTGCCGCGTTTTGCAGACGTAAATGGTGACCGTGCTTATGATTTAATCGTTGGAACCAGGCAGGGCGCACTACATGTATTTTTTAATTCCGGAATGTCTGAAGAAGCAATATTTTGTGAAGAATTTGAAGTAGCAAATCCTCCGGATGAACGCTGCAAATATCAACCAGAACTTGTTACAAATATTTCACCGCTGGTTGATGTTGTTCCTGAACTTGTTGATTGGGATCAGGATGGTGACTGGGATATCATTGCAGGAAAATCAGATGGGAAAATAAATTTTTATCTAAATTCAGGTGGCCGTTATGCCCCAAACTGGAATTTGATGTCAAGGCATTTTCAGTTTTTTGACGCTGGAGGTTTTGTTGCTCCTACATTTTTTGATTTAAATCATGACAATTTTCCGGAATTATTTTTGGGTACTGCATCTTCAAGGGTTATCTATTATGAAAACCAGGAAGTTCTGATGAATCAGTTAAGAAAAATAAAATCCATTAATCCGGAAAATTTTAACAAAACAGATTCAGTTGAAACAATTCTTTCGACAGCATGTACTCAACTTAATGGATTACCTGATTGTCTGCCAGTTCTTTCAAGTGCCTTTGGTGTGCCAGAAGGGAAAAAGGTTGAAAAGATTAATGAGTTTTATCCCTATATATTTCGTCATGATTTAAGCATTGATTCCTTTCAGGAAGATGTTACGGAAGCACCGGATGGTACTGATGAAAAAAATATAAGTGAAAAAGTTATGTCCGGACAGGAAAATATAGAACTTGAGAGGAGGTCTCAAAATACGGGTGAAGATAATGCTGATGAAGCAGATGGATCTGTAGGTCAATCCTCAGAAGAGGGACAAACAGTTTCATCCCGAAAAGCTGAAAATGAACGAATAAATAAATTGATAAAAAATGGAAATATCACTCGTAATCAGCTTTGGCTTTCATCGCGAAACTATTTCAAAATAGAAAATCTAGTTGGCAGTGATCGTCACTCTTTTCTCACAAGCGGTGACTGGAACAAGGATGGGCGGTTAGATATTATGCTTGGCAGTCGCTCCGGGGAAATATTTGCTTTTGAAAATCATGCGGATAAGGGCACAGATTGGTACCAGATTAAATTTCCTTCTTTGAAAAAGAATAAAAGAAAACATAGTTCACCTGTTTTATCAGATATTGACGGAGACGGAGATTTGGACATAATCAGTGGTAATCGGCAAGGTAAAATTGAGTGGCTGATGAATCGCGGCACTGAAAAAAAACCTGACTGGATTGTTCATGATGTGAATCTATCGCAAATTGATGTCGGCAGTTTCAGTAAACCATTTTTGCTCGACATGGATGGTGATGAAGATCTGGACCTGTTAATTGGAAACAGTAAAGGTTTGATTATTTACTATCAAAATCAAGGTGATAAAAGCTCTCCGCATTTTGTCCTGCGAAATACCCGTATTTCCGGGATTCAAATGAAAGGCAACGCTTCTCCTTCGTTTTGGAATTGGAATAAGGATGAGCACCCTGATTTGTTTGTAGGCGGCCGTGAGGGGTATTTAAGTCTGGTCAGCCATACTCCCCCAGAAAGGTCTCCTGCACTGCGCGGCTGGAATCTGGAATCCACTCAGTGGCAAAATTTAAGGTCAATTGGCTATAGTACACCACATTTTGCAGATATTGACGGAGATAACAAAACAGATTTGCTGATGGGTGATGTACAAGGGAATTTGCTCTATTGGAAAAATGGTGGCATTAACATAATAGCAGACGATAAGCAGGAAGCTGAGCAAATTATAGTTGAAAATACTCTTGAAGAAGAAGAGCAGGTAGTAGAACGAACAGATACTGCAATCGATGCTGCAGTTTCTGAAGAAGAACAAATACCACAAAGAACTGAGCCAATTGAACCAATTTTTGAGTTTGTCAGTTCCAAATTTGGTGACCTTGATCTTGGTCGCCGAGCTTTTCCGGCATTTTTAGATGTAGATGGTGACAGCTTTCTTGATTTAGTTGTGGGTAATAATGCCGGAGAATTGAGATATTACCGCAGCGAGCACAGTACAGGAAGCGTGCAATGGATACTGGAAAGCAATAACTTTTTAGGTTACCAGGGAGGGAAAAATGCAGCCCCGGTTTTTTCAGATTTAGATGGAGACGGTGATTTAGATCTGCTGGTAGGAAATCAAACCGGAAATATTCAATACTGGGAAAATAAAGGGATTTCTGAATTTTCTGATTTTGTCTACAATCCAACTGTTTTTATCGGTGTTACTGGTGGCAGGAATTCTGTTCCGGCTGTCATAGATTTGAATAGTGATGGACGCAAAGATTTACTGCTTGGAAATTTTAACGGTCAACTTTATCAATACATGAGCAAAGTCAACGGAAAGGAAATTCGTTTTCGGCTGGAAAGAAGAAAATATTTTAATTTAGATGTAGGAATGGGGTCAGTTCCGGTAATTGCGGATATCAATAATGATCAACAGCCGGAACTTATTATCGGTTCTGACTCAGGAAATCTTTTCAGCTTTCAGGCAAATGCGGAAAATGAGGGTACATGGGAGCCCACCATAGAATATTTTAATGAACTGAACTTGCCGATTGGAGGTAATCCGGTATTTGTTGATTTGGATAAAGATGGTGATTTAGATTTGATTGTTGGAAGTGAGGAAGGGACCCTGCATTACTTTCGTAACGCAGGGGAATGATGCCTGTTCAGAAGTTTGTGGACAAAACCTCAATCAAGAAGTTATTGTCCACATATTGAAAAAACTACCCGACCAGTTTTAACACAGTCATTGAATTTTGATTTGCCTGTGCCATCATGGAAGTGCTTGCTTCCATCATGATCTGATTTCTGGTAAATGTAGCCATTTCTTCAGCCATATCCGCGTCACGGATCACAGATTCCGAACTCACAGCGTTTTCATGAGCAATCCGCAGGTAGTTCAGGTTGCTTTCCAGGTTGTTCTTCTGGAACGCACCCATCTTGCCTCTGCTGGCATTGACTTCCTCAATCGCCTGGTCAATGACACGAATAGCATCCTGAGCTTGCTCAGCATTTAACACTTGGATTTGAGACAAAGAGTCGAAGTTTGAATCATTTTTCTCTCCTCTGCCCAGATCATTGGTTTTAATGCTTTTCAGAGAAATCTCTGAATGCTGATGAGGATTCGCGCCAATCTGAAAGGTCAGTGAATTTTGTGAAAAAGTGACAGTTCCGGCTTTTCCACCAACAGGTTCAGTTTCACCTGTATAGCGAATCTGAATTCCCTGTACAGTATCTGCACCAGGACCACCGGTCAGGATCTGACCTCTACCGGTTGTTTCTTCACCATTGATTTCACCTGCCACATCAGTACCATTTTCAACAATGACGTTGGTATTCGGTGCTGCTGATACAAGTCCGGCAGTATTACTGGCAACCTCAAAAGAATGCTCACTTCCAAATTCCTTGTGTCTGAAAGTTATATTTTGTGGTGCGTGACCGTCTGTTGCAGGTGGATAAGGACGGATTAAATCAATATCTAATCCGGCATCACCTATTGCTGTTTCCAGATCATTTAGAGTTTGTTCAACTGATTTTCCTTTTTGTGTCAAAAAGTTTACAGTTTTTCCACCCTCTGAAACCGTGATCTGCTCACCGGCATTAATGATAGCCTCAGTTAAACCCACTGTTCCACTGTGTATAGCACGAGTTGCCGCATGTTCGATTTTAACATCATAACCACCAGGTCCGGAACTGTGTGCTTTTTCTGTAGCATCAACAAATTCCAGATGATCACCTGTAGTAACTCCATTACCTGCTCGACTACCGTCCAGCAAATAATTGTGTCCATACTGTGTGCTTGTTGCAACACGGTTGATTTGTTCCAGGATATTATCAATTTCCTGCTGGTCTGCTTGAAGCATATTTTGGTCATTGACACCTTCATTACCAGCATGAACCGCCACCTGACGTGCCTGGATTAGAGCGCGACTGACTTCGTCCAGTGCGCCTTCTGCAGTTTGCAACAGAGAAACAGCCATCTCGGAATTGTCAATGGCCTGGCTCAGACCGGAAGTCTGTGCACGAAGTCCCTCTGATATTTGCAGTGCAGCCGGACCATCCGCTGCACGGTTTATTTTCAAACCTGAAGCAAGTTTCTCCATGGTTTTTCCTTGAGCGCTGGAATTATTCACAACGTTCCTGTGAGCGTTATAACCGCTCATATTATGGTTTATTCGCAAAGACATATTGTCCTCCTTGGTTGCGTGTTAAATGATTTTCACTACATGTGAAAATCTATTGTGTGCCATCTAAATTACACATCCATGCATAATTTCAGGCTCCCTCATCTGTACACATGAGGGTTAAAAGCTGATTAAGATCATTTCTCAATCAACCGATCAAAAGCTATGAAAGCTCTTAATTTATAAAATTATGAAAAATTATTATTATTTAATGTATGCAGATATATAGAATTAATTTGGTATTATTAAATAATAATATTCATTAGCTGCTTGTTTATGCATATATCAACAAATAATACTTCAATCCAGTTCTACTAAAGTGTTAAAAAAATTATACACTAATATAATGACTCAATTACATATATAACATTTATTAATACAATTGTAATAACAGTTATTATTCATTCATATTCAATAACCTAATATTTATTAATATTAGATAAATAAAATGATTTAATATAAACAATAACTTTAAAATACAAAGTTATATAAATAATTAATCTTTGTATTCAATTTTAGAAATCAATATATTAAAAGGATCTATTCCCTATATATATGTAATCCTATATATAATAATAAATAACTTGTTTATTTATTTAATTAATTATAAATAATTAAAACACAAAACACTTACTTATTAGTGTCCTCTGTCTTAACTATTTTCATCATTTATACATACTTGTATGAATAATAAATCTCTTTACTTAACTAAAACATCAAAAAATTAAGTTCAGTTATATTCGATATAATTAAAAAAGTTTGTAAGAAATATAGAAAATATATTAAAAAAGGCTTCCCTGAATATTCTTCAGAAAAGCCTTTTTATATTGATGTAAAATATAATGACTTATCCTAACAACTTTAAGACAGTCATTGAGTTTTGATTTGCCTGTGCCAGCATTGCAGTACTTGCTTCTACCATGATCTGGTCACGTGTAAATTTTGCCATTTCTTCTGCAATGTCCGCGTCACGAATTACAGATTCTGAACTTACCGCATTTTCATGAGCAATTCTCAGGTAGTTGAGGTTACTTTCCAGATTATTCTTCTGGAACGCGCCCATAGCGCCGCGGTTAGTGTTTACGTCCTTAATCGCTTTATCAATAACACGAATAGCATCCTGTGCCTGTTCAGCATTTAATACTTGAATTTTGGACAGAGAATCGAAATTTGAATCGTTTAGTTCTCCTCTCCCCAAATCAACAGTTTTCATACTTTTTAAGGAAAATTCTGAAAACTGATTAGGATTTGCTCCAATTTGAAAAGTCAGTGAGTTTTGTGAAAAAGTCACTGTTCCGGCTCTTCCTCCTGGAGGGGCAGTTTCACCTGTATACCGTATTTGGATACCTTCTGTAGTTTCCGCTCCGGGAGCACCGGTTAAGACCTGACCTTTGCCAATGGTTTCTTCACCACCTATTTCACCGATTACATCAAGTCCATTTTTGACAACAAAGTTTACATTCCCAACTGCTGAGACAAGTCCGGCAGTATTACTTGCAACCTCAAAAGAGTGGTCACTTCCGAATTCTTTGTGCCTGAATGTAATAGCTTGAGGTGCGTGCGAGCTGGTTGCCGGCGGATAAGGACGAATTAGATCCAGATTTAAACCAGCTTCCTCAATTGCTACTGAGAGGTCATTCAGAGTTTGTTCAACCGTTTTACCTTTTTCTGTTCTAAAATTAACAGTACGTCCTCCCTCAGAAACTGTTATTTGCTCTCCTGCATCAATAATTGCCTGGTTCAAAGCTACTGAACCACTGTGAATGGCACGAGTGGCTGCCGTCCTGATGAGAATGCCGTACCCTCCCGGACCTGAAGAGTGTGCTTCAGTCCCGGCTCCAATGAACTCCAAATTATCGCCGGTTGTCACACCATTTCCTGCCCGGCTTCCGTCCAGTAAAATGTTATGTCCATATGAAGTACTACCGGCAATTCTGTTGATTTGTTCCAGAATGTTTTCAATTTCCTGCTGATCAGCTTCGAGCATATTTTGATCATTGACGCCCTCGTTTCCTGCGTGAACAGCAACCTGACGTGCCTGAATCAGTGCACGGCTGACTTCATCCAGCGCGGCTTCCGCGGTTTGCATTAGTGAAACAGCCATCTCTGAGTTGTCAATCGCCTGACTCAAACCTGCAGACTGCGCTCGCAGATTTTCTGAAATTTGCAGTTGTGCCGGACCATCCGCCGCACGATTAATTTTTAAGCCTGAAGAAAGTTTCTCCATGGTTTTTGCTTGAGCATTAGAATTATTTATTACGCTCCTGTGAGTGTTTATCGCACTCATATTATGATTTACTCGTAAAGACATAGTGTCCTCCTTGATACATGTTAACGATTCTCACTCCTTGTGAGATTCAATTTATTCCTTTAAGACAATACATCCATGTATTTCCCGCAGGCTCCCTCATCTGTGAAAACAAGGGGGTTACCTGACTGATAGAGACCATTCCCTAACCAGCGGTAAAAAAACTTAATTATGTTTGTATTTACTTGAATTATTTAACCTTGTTTACTCTAAAACCTGTTTTAGAATTCAAGTATTTAATTAAGTCAGAATCCAACTTCATAATTTGTTCAGATTTAACTGTTACAATTCAGTTGGAAGAAATTTTATTTTAATGTAATTGTTTTCAATTACATTTCCTGTTAGTGTTCTTTCAAAGCAACAGAGAAAAGTGATAAAGACTCTCTTTATAATCTTTTAATTAGACATTGCTTTTTTTTGTTTCTTAAGAACACAAATTCTAATAAATTGATGAAATATATCAGCTCTTCAATGAGAAAAAGTTTTATAATAGATCCTTCCTGGATCAAAAAAATTTCTAAACATATTCCAACAATACTTTTCATCTCAAAAAATATCTTGAGCGAAAAAATGTTTGTTCAAATATTCCCGTAAAATATTTTCGGAAATATGATTAACAGTTATAAAAGATCGTAGAACAAATTATTTTTTTACAAATATAAGTTCCGTAATCCTGAGCGCAGCCGGTTTTGCCGTCTGCTCTCACAATTACGGTACGTAATCGATAAAAACCAAATCAGCTGCTTTTCGCTGAAGTCTTCCATGATTCCAGCGAAATGCTACGTCATCATCATCAAATCCTTGTGGGGATCAGACGAACCTGAATCAGCTCTCTAGCCGTTGATCAATTTCAAAACGGCCATTGGAGTCTGATTTGCCTGTGCCAGCATTGCTGTGCTGGATTCTACTAAAATTTGATTTCGTGCGAATGCTGACATTTCTTCAGCCATATCTGCGTCACGAATAATCGATTCAGCATTGGTAACGTTTTCATGCGCGTTCCTTAAATAATTAAGATTACTTTCCAGGTCATTTTTCTGGAATGCTCCCATTTTCCCTCTGAATGATGTAATTTCTTCTATTGCCTTATCAATGATCATAATGGCGTCCTGTGCTTTACTGGCTTCAGTCAGTTCAACATCATTCAATGAGCGAAATCCGGAATCATTGGTCACTCCATTGCCTAGTTTTTTACTGTTAATGCTCCGTAATGAGAAACTAGTTGATTGATCTACATTTGGTCCAACGTGAAATACCAATGAGTTTTGCGATAACGTAACCGAGCCGGCATATTTTCCGGGAGGCGGTGCGCTTTCTCCTGTATAACGTATTTTCAGTCCGGAAACTTTTGTCGGCAGACTTCCGGTCAATATCTGTCCTTTCCCAAGTCCCAACTCTCCACCGATAAATCCGGCCACATCGAGACCATTTTTTATAATGTTTGATGTGTCGGCTTGAGCAGACAAAACTCCGGATGTATTGCTGGCGACTTGAAAAGAATGTTCACTGCCGTATTCCTTATGCCTGAAATTTAATAATTGCGGCGCGTCTGGATTTGTCGCACTTCCGGGGATCCGAACCATTTCTATGTTCATTCCGGACTCAATAACTGCTTTTTCAAGTCTGTTCATCGTTGTTTCAACGCTTTCACCCGCGATGGTTTCAAAATTCAACGATATTCCGCCTTCCGAAAAAGTTAGCTGTTCACCGGCATCTATGATTGCCTGCGTCAATGGCACTGTGCCCCTTACGGATGAACGTGTGGCTGCTTCCCTGATTTCCACTTGATAACCTCCCACAGGGGAAGACTGTGTTTTTTCTGTCGCACTGATAAATTCCAGATGATCTCCTGCCGCAACGCCGTTTGCTCCCATGCTGCCGTCCAGAATGGCTTTTTTTCCATAATTGGCAATGCTCGCAATTCGGTCAATTGTATGTAAAGTATCTTCAAATTCCTGTTGATTAGCGGCCATCATGGATTCATCATTCACTGCTTCATTAGCAGAACTGATCGCAAGTTGCCGAGCATTAATCAGTGTGCGATTAACTTCTTCCAAAGCTCCTTCAGCTGTTTGCAGCATTGTTATACCTGTTTCAGAGTTATCAATGGCCTGCCGAAGACCCGCAATCTGTGCCCTCATCCTTTCGGAGATGATTAGGCCCGCAGGGGAATCGGCACCGCGATTGATTTTCAATCCGGACGAAAGCCGTTCTAAATTTTTGTTTTGAACCTCAGTGTTTCTTGTCAGGTTCCTGTGCGAATTTATCGCAGCAATATTATGATTTATACGTAAAGGCATGAGCCCCCTTTCAATTTGATTGATGATGAACGTCAAATAAACGAAAAAGTCTTTGCCATCCTGGCTTTAACTTTGTCGTTCTGTCGTTTATAAAACGACTGTTCCCGCAGATGTATATTTCAACGGAAAAATGTGTTCCTTTCCCAGCTGATTTCTATGTGCTGGAATCGAACAGTAAATAACTTAAATAGTGTAATAAAAAATATATTTATATTACATAATTTAGAACATTAACTTGCTTTCTGATGATAACAACAGCACAATAATCTGCTGTCGGATCATCAGAATAATTAATTTGTCTGAGTAATAATTATATCAAAACCGTAAAATACCAAAGTTTCTACATCACATGTCATTTCCGCTTTCTCTGGAATGACAACTTTTTACAATTTCATCAATTATAATTTACAGTCAGAATATTTCAGGGTTAAGCAAACAATTCATGCTGTTTTCATTTTTTATAATCAGACTTATATATTTAATTAATACTTTTAAGTATCACTTCAGTAATGAGAGCACAGTTTTATGATTTTGATGTGCCTGTGCCATAGAAGATTGACCTGAATCTTCTGATATTCTGTTTTTTGTCTGTTCTGCCAAAACCTGTACATTCTGTCCAATTACAGGATTTTGATTAGTAAATAATATACTTCCGTATTCTTCCTGTAAGTCTTTTATTTTATTTTTAAAAGTTTCATAACAAATGGATTCAACCTTATCTTTGACTACGGATATTTCTTTCATACTTTTTTCAAGTACAGAGATTGAGTCTTTGATTTTTTGCCCACTCAAAATATTAATTTCCTGCAAGGACTTAAATCCGGAAACATTTTCAATCTCCATCCCCAGGGATGAGGCATGCATGTTTCTCAGACTTAACTGTTGAACTTGAGACGTATTATTCCCTGATAAAAATTGAAAACCATTTTGTGCCACTGATACAGTACCCGCATAATATTCCGGCGGTGTTTCATTCCCTGTGTACATAATGGTAAGCCCACCAAGATGTTCATGTTCTACAGGCACACTTAAAAATTGTCCGTGTCCAACACAGGTTATTCCGTTGATTGTACCCATAACATCCAATCCTGGTGAAGACGGAGTTATCCTTTGACTCACTAAAGAAATAAGTCCCGGAGTAAAACTTGACGCACTGAATTTGTACGAACTTCCATATTGAAGATGTCTGATATGCAGTATTTGATCTGCATTTGGAACTATTTCCAGCGGAATCTCACGTTCATAGATCCAGTTAGCCAGTCGGTTGAATGTGTTACAGACACTTTCCCCTTTTTGGGCAGAAAAACGGTTTTCTATTCCACTCTCTTCAAAAATCAGTAATTCTCCATTATCAACCATCTTTTGTGTAAGAGGTGTCTGGCCACAAAGCTCAGCTCTCGTTGCGGCTTGTTTCACAAAAACTTCATAACCTGCCAGAGGTGATGTTTTTGAATCCGGATTCATATCAATAAATTCCAGAAATTCTCCGTTTGCAACTCCTCGAACGCCGTGACTGCCATCCAACAATGGCTGGTGTCCATAACTTGTTTCATCTGCCACTTTATTTATCCGTTTTATCAACTGTTCCAGCTCTTGCTGATCAGCTTCTCTCAAAGCAGTATTATGTTCTGTTTCACTACTAACAATAACGAGCAATTCCTTGATCTGTATCAATGAATTTTCAACGTTTAATAAGGCGCTTGCTACTGTTTGAGCAATGGACATTTGTTCCTCGACGTGATTGAGCTCACATTGTAAACCTGCTGACATAAGCCTGAATTCTTCATTTTTTATCAAATGCACTGGGGTGACATTTTTTGCAACAGACTGATGTACCGAGGTTTTATGTTTTTCTTGTTTTTCTTGTTTTTCTTTGTCCTGGTGATACATCGCGTTCCTGAATGTTCCCTGTTCACTTAATGATTTCATTGTCGGACTAATGTTTGTTCTAATATTGATAGACATAATCCCTCATCTATTTAAAATTACCTTTAGGAGAGAAACGACGTGCTGCTAACACTTCGTCTCTCTTCTCAGGGACGAAACATTGAGTTAAGTAAACCTTAACTAAAAAATAATTCACGATTCTGCTGTGATTAAAACAGCAGATTTGAAAATCATTTTTGACTAATTAATTTGCGGCAAGGTTCAAGAAACAAGATAAGGGCTAGGCAACAGAACCTTGAACCTTGAATCTTGAATCTTAAACCTTGAACCTGTAACTAATTATTTAGACGCGTTGCTAATCAACTGAAGTACGGATTTCGGTATTTGGTTGGCTTGCGCCGCCATTGCAGTACCGGAAGCCACCATTATTTGATTTTTTGTAAAGTCACTCATTTCCGCGGCCATATCAGAGTCACGGATGACAGATTCAGCATGCATAAGATTTTCACTGGAAACTCTTAAGTTTCTCAGATTTGATTCCAATGAATTTCTCTGAAATGAACCAAGATTTCCTCGTAACACTCCAATTTCCATAATAGCCTGGTCAATCAATTTAATTGAATCCTGAGCACTATCACTGTTTGTCACATCAATATCGGACAGGCTGCTGAATCCGCTTTCGTTATCTATATCTCTGGAAAGCTGCTCACTGCGCAGGTCACCAAATGAAAAAGCGACCGTTTGCCTGTGATTTGCGCCAATCTGATATACAAGTGAATTTTGTGTAACATGTACGTATCCTTCAACATTTTTCCCAACCAAATCCTGATTTGTTTGTTTAACCAGTCTCTGACCTAATAATCTGCCTTGCTCATCCTTGATATCAACAAGTTTATTTCCAAGCTCTTTGTCATATCTTACAATTAAACCTTCTGTTGGAGAGCCTTTAGGACCATGCAGATATTGTCCTTCTCCAAAAGCAAGATCACCATTAATCAGTCCACCAACATCCTGTCCTCCACTTGACAGTTTAACTGTCCCGGACTGCTCACCAAATAATCCTGAAATATTTGTTGAAATTCCAAAACTTGGCTTACTGCCATAATGTTCGTGCTTTACAGTAAGCATT
This sequence comes from SAR324 cluster bacterium REDSEA-S27_B3, assembly GCA_001627865.1. Classification (GTDB taxonomy): domain Bacteria; phylum SAR324; class SAR324; order SAR324; family NAC60-12; genus Arctic96AD-7. The sequence goes on along the minus strand of LUQO01000047.1, from coordinate 32,340 downwards.
CCCAGGTCATTGATGAATATATTTACATCAAGGCCGTTTTTGTTAGCTTTCCTCTCCAGTGCAAGTGCAACTAAATTGCCCAACCGTGCTTCAGTTTCTTCTCTGGTGAATGTTTGCGGAGCTCTTTTATGGTTAAAGAGTATCTGCCTCAGATTTTCCTTCAGATCTTTCTCTTCATTAGTATCCATATTGAGAATCCTGTTATTTTCTTTAATCACAAACGAAACACCATTTTCTATTTCTTCCAGAGATATTCTGCGTGTTGCTAATACTTCCGGTCGAGTAGCCACTTGTTCTATGTTAACTTCGTAACCTTGTTTTGATGAACTCTGGCGAGTTAGCGGTGAAGCTTCTATAAATGTTAATCCGTCACCAATTGCCACACCGCTTACTTCATTGCTTCCGTCAAACAGTGATTTCGTGCCGAACATAGTTGATCCCGCAATTCTGTCGATAGTAGAAAGGAGTTCTTCCACTTCCATCTGATCTGCCTGCAGCATTTTTTCCTCTGCCGCACCTTCGTTTGCAGCATGAAGTGCCAACTGTCGCATGCTAATCAACATTGAACTTACTTCACTTAATACTCCTTCTGCAGTTTGCACCATTGAAATTGATGTTTCTGAGTTTTTCACGGCCTGGTTCAGACCTGAAATTTGTGTACGCATTTGCTCAGAAATCATCAGTTCAGCCGGTCCATCAGCTGCTGAGTTGATTCTGTAACCTGAGGATAGTCTTTCCAGATTCTTAGTAGTTTTCTCTACAGTATTGCTCAAATGCCTCAAGGAACTCATTGAAGCAGTATTTGTGTTGACGCGCATGGCATCCTCCTTTACTAATAATTAAGAGACAGTCGATTTTACTCGACATTAGTAAATCACTAACAACTTACGTTAATGAAATGTATTAAAAATAATATTTATATTACAATTTGTAAAACAGTCCAACCTTGAAAAATTTTGTGAAACAGCTATAGAGCCTGCAGAATATTACTTACGCATTTATGCGCAAAGTTTCCCGCAGTTTAAACAACAGCTATTGCAGATACATTGCTGCACTCTTCCTTTTTAAAGGGAAAAAAGCGAGGCAATCCGCTGCAATTACTTCACAAAACTTTTTATTAAAAAAAGATATAAAATCTTTTATTGCTAATCCGGAACATGATTTTTTAAAACCGTATATTCAACTGAAATTATGCAGTTGAATTTAAATATGCCAAATGATTTTAAGTCTATTTGACGCAATTAGATGTCCCGTTTTATCAAGAGAGTAAACAACTCTCTTCAGAAAACGTAAATCTAAAACTATTTACCTTAAAACATGTATTTCTGCTTTTAATACGTAATTATTCATCCAGCAAAAAATTTTGCATGTTGCCGCGTACTTGTGCCTTCTTCTGTCACATTGAGTATAAAAATCAAAGTGTCAGGATAGTTTGTAAAGCGCAACGATGTGTTCAACTGTAAGCCTGTAAGCAGACTTTCAGATCATAGTTAAGATCGCAGAACATAAAAAATGAATTCAGAAGTTACTATTTAATACAGATCAAAATCCTGAATTAATATTCATAATTGTTTTATGAACACTGAAAAAAGCATTTTAATGCGTTTAAGCTGAATGGCTCCTGATAAATAAACTGCGAAATAACAACATTACAACTTCATCTTCCTCCTGCCATATCAATCTGGCTGAGAAAGTGAAGATGTTGCGTTACACAACAAGCACTGTAATAATTCTTTCAAAGATCATTAATCATTGCCCTGAAGATTGATATTTTAAAATTTGGACAAGCCAAATTATGCCCTCAGAGCATTCAAAGTACAGTAAAACTTTTGCCAGAAATTTAAGACAAAAGTCCTGTTTATCCTTAGATTTGGATACATTGGTTCCAGGATAAGGATTCCCAATGTCTTTCTTATCGACATTTTTATCTGGAACTTTAATGCTTATTTGGATTTATTTTACGGAGAGTATCGTCTTTAAAGAATGCTTGAAAAAATACAGCCTTTTTCAACTCAGGAACTCTTGTTAGAAACGGTAGTTGAAGCCAAGCAAAGGATATGTGCGGTTGGCACGGAGGGAGTAATTCAGGGCATTCTCGCCCTCTTTACGCTCAACAAACTCTGCTCCTTTAAGTCTTCGGTGGGCAAGTATTGCGTCCCACCAGGAATGTATGGCGATTGGTTCAGTAAGATCGAAGTCACCATCAGCAGGATGATAAATGATGCCAAAATATAATCCGGCTGCAAAGGCAATAGCGGGTGATGCGGTAAAACCGGCACCTGAATGTGCTGCCCCAAACACAGCGCTGGCGGTAATTATGCTTCCCCAGCGGGAAGCGCTTTTACTGAAACCCATTGAAAATAGATTATATAATGACTGCTGTATCACTCCGCGAAACAGCATTTCCTCTCCAACACCAACTAATTGATATTGTAAAAATGAGGTGTTTATCATTTCATTTTTGGATAAATCTTTATCAACATGATACGTCACTAAATCGGATTTTAACGATACTGAAGAAGCCCAGACAGTTGGTACCCAGAATGTCCATTCGTCGTAATATTCCCAGATTTGAAATGGTGCCAGCATCAAACCAAATGTCTCCGGATTATCTTCGCAGCCTGTTTCATAAAGATCATAAAAGGTGGCAAAGGTAAGGTTCCCATACATGCTTACGTAGGCGTTTGCATAAAAAGTTTCTCTTGAATAGAAAAAATCATGCTGATTTTTATCATCTGTTAATTCTCTTTTCCTGTAAATTTTGCTGAAGTTTTTTTCATAATCCTTGTTAGTTGAATATTGCAGGTACTTGTTGAGCACTACCCAGCGGCTGCCTCCTAAAACAAGCAATTTGTCATAATGGCCCAGGAAACCATAACCAAGTCCTGGTATGAGATATTCTGCTACAGTAGCTCCTAAGCATCCGAATGCGGAAACACCCCATGCTGACACAGGAATCATAAGCCCAACAATTAAGGGGAATAATCTGAGCAGAATTTTTCTGAAAATTATTGAACGCACCTGAGTTTTGTAATTACATAATTTTGACAGATTGTTAACAATTGAGTAACTAACTCACAAAATATACTGATATTATTAAGTAAAACCAATAATTGTCCCTTTCGGGGATTGGGAGAAATACTTCGCCTTGTGGCGAAGAATTCAGTACAACCCTTTAACGACTCATGCACTAAGTCACTGAGGCACAAATCTTAAGGAAACCCAAGCCTTTGTGCCTTTGTTGTGCATTATCGCATTTGCAGGTTTACAGTCTGTAAACGAAGCTGCCACTCTTCAGGCGGCAGTAGTTCACATGTAATATTATTTGAACTTACAATAAACTGAACTAAACAAAATTCCAGTCATTTCAAATTAACTTTTAAAAAGCTTGACAAAAGTTTCCTTTATCTTTAGATTCACCGTGTTCATGTATTTTTCCATTCAGGATTAATACAGATTATGACAGCAGCGATCAATTTTGATTTGTTGCTGTGTTTGTTTTAACTCAAGTGAAAAGGTCCGCATGAATCGAAGAAAATTTATCAAGGACGCTGCAATTGCAGGAGGAGCGACGGCGGTTGCTGCCTCAACATTTCCTGCTCCCGCGATTGCGCAAAGTCGTATTGAAATCGTAATGGTAGCTACATGGGGAAGAGATTTCCCTGGATTAGGTACAGGCGCACAGCGATTTGCCAAAAGGCTTTCAGACATGACTGACGGTCGGATGAATGTTACATATTATGCTGCCAATGAAAGGGTCAAAGCTTTTGATTCTTTTGATGAAGTAGCCTCCGGCAACGCGCAAATGTATCACGCCGCAGATTATTACTGGAAAGGGAAACATCCCGGATGGGCTTATTTCACTGCTGTCCCCTTTGGACATGTTTACAGTGAAATCAATGCCTGGATTAATTTTGGTGGTGGACAGGAACTCTGGGATGAACTAGCTGGAAGTTTCGGCCTGAAATGCCTCCCCGCCGGAAACACCGGTGTCCAGATGGGCGGTTGGTTTCGCAAGGAAATCAATTCACCTGACGACCTGAAAGGTCTTAAAATGAGGATTCCCGGATTGGGAGGAGACGTGATGGCTAAATTAGGAGCTTCTCCGGTTTCACTTCCGGGAGGGCAGATATACGAGAACCTGATTTCCGGAGCAATTGATGCCACTGAGTGGGTCGGTCCCTGGAATGATAGTTTTTACAAATTCTATGAAGCTGCCAAGTACTATTACTATCCTGGTATGCACGAACCGGCATCCATGCTGTCTCTCGGCATGAATAAGTCCTGGTGGGAAGGTCTTTCCAGTTCTGATCAACTTATCATAAATGCCGCTGCACATACTGAGAATGATGTGATGATGTCTGAGTATAACGCAAAGAACGGCTCTTCACTGGATAAACTGATTCGCGAGCAAGGTGTGCAATTGAAGGTATTCAACGACGATGTATATGATGCCTTCGGCGAAGCTGCTGAAGAAGTTTTTGATGAAGCACGAGCACACAGTGATCTTGCAAATCGTATACATGAAAGTTTTGCCAAAACACGTCATGATGTTGGACGCTGGATGAATATTTCCGATCAGGAATATCTCCGTCAGCGTAACCGCGTGCTTGGTGTTTCGTGATTAAGTCACAATCCAATCCTGAAGACGGTGTCAAAGACAGGGCACCGTCTTTATCTCCTTTTTATCCCACGTTTTGATTTTCTCGCTGATAATCAATAATTCTGCTCGAAATGAATTATTTTTTTAGGACTATACTTAGTCAGTATACATAATTTGAAATGAGCAATTCAGAAGACATTAAGACATTTAATAGCTCCAGCAATGGGCGTTACTGGACAGCTTTTATGCTGAGACTGTTTTCATGGCTCATGATCAGTCTGACACTGCTTTTTCTGGTCAACAACTATTTGATATTCTGGAGAGAATGGCCTGGCCTTTGGAATTTTTTTTCCCACCAGGAATGGTTTGGTTTTTCTCCACTCAGGACACCTTTAAGTGAAGATGCACAGTTACTGGGATGGGTACAAACCATTATAATGGTGCTTATTATTTTGTTGAATATACTATATGTACAAAAAAATTCCAAAAGAGAACTAAATGAAGATGCCCTAATTATGGCTAGATTTGCAGCCTACCTTACTAGAGCATGTTTTTGGGCAGTATTTATTGTTGGTTGTTTTGATATAGTTATTTCTTTTCTGCGTGTGGAGGATTTTTTGAAACCACTGTTTGGCGATTTCATGGCTATTGAACTGGGACGTTCTGTTTTCAGGGGTACTTTCGTACATTATCCTCTAATAGTTCTTAGTTTCGTAATTGCGTATTTTGTAAGAGGATTGGGATTCACCTGGCTGGCACTTTTGGTGGTTGTTGCTGAATTACAGATTGTAATTTCTCGTTTTGTATATTCATACGAACAGGCTTTCATGGGAGACCTGGTACGCATGTGGTACGCGGCGCTTTTCCTTTTTGCCAGCTCCTACGCCTTGATTACAGAGGGCCATGTGAGGGTGGATGTTTTGTATTCGCGCTTCACGGCAAAAACTCAGGCAATTTCAAATGCTGCAGGCTGCCTGCTGTTGGGAGTGCCTTTGTGCTGGGTCATCCTTACGACAGGGATGTGGGGTAAAGGCAGCAGTCTGAATAGCCCGCTTCTCAGTTTTGAGGTTTACCAACAGGGATTCGGCATGTATACGAAATATTTGATGGTCGGCTTCCTGATTGTTTTTGCTTTATGTATGTTAGTCCAGTTCATGGGGTATTTTCTTAAATGTACAGCTGAATTAATTGGAGAAGAAATTGAGCAGAAACAACAGTTTAATGAGGAAACGTAAATAACTATATACATTGAATTTTTATGGAAGTCTTTTTTCTTCTTGTTCTAGTACTTTTGATGGTGATGGCGCTCACCTCAGGATTTCCTGTTGCCTTCTCCCTGCCTGGGTCGGCGATACTGAGTATCGGATTAGCCGCTCTCGCTGGTTATATCTTTGAAGGTAATGCCTCTGCCTATTTTGCTCAGGATGGTCCGATTGAGTGGCTGAGTGCGGGAGTTACCAATTTCCGCAGTTTATACTGGGATGTAGAACGAGATACTCTAATTGCTATTCCACTTTTTATTTTTATGGGCATTATGCTACAGCGTTCCAGAATTGCTGAGGACCTGCTTGTCACAATGGCTCAATTGTTTGGACCAATTCCTGGCGGTTTGGGTATTACTGTAGTTTTTGTCGGAGCATTGCTCGCAGCTACAACAGGAATTGTTGGCGCTACTGTAATAGCAATGGGACTTATCTCGCTACCGGCAATGCTGCAGCACAATTATTCCAAACCTTTGGCAACCGGAACCATATGTGCTTCTGGAACTCTGGGTCAGATTATCCCACCCTCAGTTGTCTTGATCATCCTGGCGGACCAGCTTTCCAATGCCGCGGATATTGCTAATACTTCGCGGACTGCTGATTACAAACTGGCAACAGGGGAATTTGTGATGCCTTCCGAATTTTCAGTTTCTTCAGCAAGCGCCGGTGAAATGTTTGTTGGCTCATTTCTCCCCGGGATAGTTCTTGTCGGTCTTTACATGCTTTACATCCTAATCTCAGCATTTTTCAAGCCCGAAACTGCGCCACCTGTTCCGTATGAAGGAAAAATCGGTATAAAATTCATTTGGAAAGTTATTTTGGCGCTGGTACCTCCATTGGCATTGATTTTTACCGTTTTGGGTTCCATCATCATGGGAATTGCCACGGTCAATCAGGCAGGTGCCATTGGTGCTGTTGGTGCAATGATTATGGGAGGCTACAGGCTTACAGAGGGACAAAAAAATTCCTTCTATCCTGGTATACTGGCAGTTGTTTCAACTGTAGTGATTTTAATCACTCTCAATTTTTACCAGTTGAACATTAAAAACATTAGAAATACAGAAGAAGGGGTAGCTATGATAATAGCGACCCTTGGTGTAATTGGACTATTGATTGCGGTTTTTTGGAGCGGGTGGAGGACTTACCGAATAGAAGATACTCTTAGAGGTGTTATGCTGGAAACATCTAAAACCACATCAATGGTTTTCATCATACTTCTTGGCGCAACCATGCTAACTTCCGCCTTCAGAGGATTTGGCGGAGAAGAACTGGTAAAGGAATTCCTGACTGGTATTCCAGGCGGATTCTGGGCGCAATTCATGGTTGTGATGGCAGTAATCTTTTTGCTGGGGTTTTTTCTTGATTTTATTGAAATTGCGGTTGTTGTTGTTCCATTGGTGGCGCCAATTCTTCTGGCCGATCCATCTGCCAACATTACTGCTGTCTGGCTTGGCGTAATGATTGGCATAAACCTGCAAACTTCTTTTCTGACTCCTCCTTTTGGATTTGCGTTGTTTTATTTAAGAGGAGTAGCACCTCCTGATGTGAAGACTCTGCATATTTATCGTGGAGTAGTAGCCTTCATTATTTTGCAGCTTGCCGGTCTGGCAATCGCCGGATATTTCCCGCCATTGGTCAATTATCTGCCTAACAGGGCTTACCTGACTTCAGATAATGCACCGCCACCTATTAATCCAAAGCTTCAAAAATGTATTGAAGAGATAAATTTTGAATTTTATGCGAATCAGCAACCGGCTATCCGTGCTGGTGTTGAGACATTCAGTCAGGCAAATATTGAATATCTTCCGGAAAAATACAGGAAAGCCCTTAAAACTTCACAACAGCAGGTTCTGGCTACTTTTGCTCTTGTTGATGACGTACATCAGAGTGAAAGCCAATTAAAGCAATTCATTGAAGAATATGCGGAACTTCACCATAAAGTAAGAAGAATAGAATCTGAGATTAGAAAAGTTGATGCCGATATCCATAAATTAAAACAAAATAAAACTCTTTTGGAAAGAAATGAGGGTACTGTTGACACTCTTGAAATTAATAGGATAAAGGAAAGTATTGAAACTTTAAATGAGATAAAAAATCAACTTGATGAGGACATCCCTTCACAATGGAAATCTGAACGAGAAAAATTTGAACAGCTGAACAAAACGGCACGCACAGCCCGTCAAAAATACCGCAGAAACTCTGATAGCGCTTACGAACCTCTGGTCCAGTTAAGTGCGATTCTAAATGATACACCAATACTGTTAGAGATGGAGGATCAACTAAAATCAATCAAATTAATTGTTGAAGAAAATGAACCCGAAAATGCTATGAAAATGATCAAGGAAATTGGAAAAAGCCTGGGTAATATTGCGGGATCAAGTCCGATAAAATCAAAAATTTCCAAGGTCCGTAGAGCTTTGAAAGGCAAGAAACCAAAGCCGGAAAAAGCGCTTAAGCAATGGGAAAAAGGAATGTCTGTATTTTTTGAGGAAATTGAATGGAGAAAGCGTGCGGCAAATGAACTTGCTCGGCCACTGGCTGATTATGACAATCTTTTAAGGGATTCAATTGGACTAAGACTGCAGAGAAAGCTTAACAAGGAGCAGGCATTAGCAGTTTCCGCGTGCAAATCCTCTCATGAAGATATATCTTTATTCTTTTAATCCCCCATTGAAATGTCCTTCTTCTGGATTTACTGATGTCCGCTAAATCCGAATCTCTCCAGAATATTACCATGTCAGGGGGTGGAGTTTATTCACTTGCCACAAGGGGAGCAGAAGATGTAATTAACAAAGCTGCACCGCTTGTGATTGATGCCCTCAATTCTATGTCAATTCCTGAAGATCAGTCAGATTTTACTTTTGCTGACATGGGAACAGCTGATGGCGGTACTTCACTCAAACTCGTTGAAAACTTCATCAATTCACTCAGGAAAAAGTCGCCTCAGCTGGACATCAACATTGTATATGTTGATCAGCCAAAAAACGATTTCAACAGTCTCGTACAGACTGTCCTGGGTTTAGGTCATTTCCCCAGTTACCTTGAAACCGCTGAAAACGTTTATCCATTTTTTTCTGCGAATTCTTTTTATAAACAAATACTTCCGGACAACAGTCTGGACTTTGGTTTTTCTGCCACTGCAATGCACTGGCTTAGCCAAAAACCATGTGATCTGAGTCAACATGTCCACATGGTTGGTGCAGAGGGAGAGGAGTATCTTCAATTTGCAGAACAAGGTAAAAAAGACTGGGAAACAATTCTGCTGCACCGTGCCCGCGAATTGAAGTCAGGGGGGCAGCTGGTGTTTCTCAATTTCTGTCGTGATCAAAACGGCAAATACCTGGGCAACACCACCGGAGTAAACATGTTTAATAACTTTGCTCAAATATGGAGTGATTTTTTGGAAAAAGGCCGAATCAACCAGCAGGAATTCAGGAGAATGACACTGCCTCAGTATTACAATACTGTGGAAGAATTCAGTGCGCCTTTGCAGAATCCTTCCAACCCCGTTTATCAGGCAGGCTTAAGACTCAAGCAAATTGAGACTCATGTTACTCCCTGTCCTTTTGCTGAATCTTTCAAGGATCACCAGGATTCAAAGCGTTTTGCGGGAGAATACATTCCAACAATCAGGAGCTGGAATGAAAGTATTTTTTTTGGTGCGCTTGATTCTGAACGTCCATTGGAGGAACGTAAGCAGATTATTAGTGATTACTACCAGACTTACCAGCATCAGGTGCAGGAGTCACCCGAAGAACATCGGATGGATTATGTGCATGCTTTTACAGTAATTGAAAGAATATAATAGCGAAATTTAGTTTAATATTTTCCCATCAATAATCACCCCGTCTGTTTTTCCAGAGTATTCAACATCACCCGTAAATTACGAATTAAAGAAGCTTTTTCCTGTCCTGTCAAATCTTTGGTGGCAGCCTTTTCAAGTCTGTTGAATTGAGGGAATAGCTCCTCCATAAGCGCCAATCCTGTCGGAGTGGCAGAAATAATCAAACGGCGTCTGTCCCGCGGATGAGCACTCCGTTCAACAAATCCGTGTCTGTATAATGTTTTCAGCACACCTGTTAAATTACTTTTTGAAAGTGCTGCATCCTGTGCAAGTTGATAGGATTCTTTTGTGCCCCAGACCCAAAGCACCCACATTACTGTGAATCCTGTAAAAGAAAGATTGTGTTTTTGCAGCAATGACCTCTCCGCTTGAACACGAAAATTGTTGGCCACACGGAATATATTACCAACCGCATCCATAGATCGCAGGTCTAAATCAAGTGGCCTGACTTTCCGATGAGCATCTTTTTCCGCGGGTGTGATTGAAGTTTTTGTGGTCATATTGTTCAGCTGATTTCCTGAAGGTTAGTACGCGAAAGCGTTGTTCCGGATTTCCATGAAAATGAAAGTTCCCGCCAGTAGCCCGCGATCAGTTCCTTTGGCTGTAGCCTGGTTAGTTCTTCGGTTGGTGAATCGAATAATTCAATTTCAAAGTTTCCTGTAAATGAGCGGCCGATTTCACTCTGATAGGCGGACATTGTGACCAGTTCATTAAGGCTGTCTGTGCCGTCTCCTTCAATTGCAGGCATAAGACGGCTGTGCAGCATTGGCAGTGAGTTCACAAATCCAGCGCCCTCGCAGGGCTCTGTAATCTCAAACTTGGCTTGAATAAGGCGTCGGCCATAAGCCGCGATGGTCGCGCCAAATCGTCCTCTTGCTTCAAGTCGCGGTCCGGCGTGACCTGTTGTAACAGGACGTGTCATGTAGATATCAGCCAGTTTCTTTGGGTAGCCTTGATGATGTCCGCGTACCATCGCGTAATCACGATCCACCCAAATGTAAACACAGCGGGAATAATGCTGTCCGCGGTATTTGCAGCGCACCACAACAAAGGCTTCCATGTATTGGGACCTAACCGGATCAAGCAGTTCTTCAAAAGAATCGGAACAGCTTTGCCAGTCGGCCCAGAGCACTGCAACTGCTCCCGGATCTTCATCTGCAGGCTGAATATTATCTGGAAGCAGTTCTGCCACTGCCTCAGGATCTGTTCGGTATTCCAGAGTCAGCATTGTTCCGGAATAATGCCAGGGGGTTTGTGGTAAAATTGAGGCCTGTCCGGAGGATGTACGTGGAAACATAAATCCTTTTAAATTCATTGAACTTCTCCTGGGATATCCTACTGTTGTAAACAGAGAAGGAGAGGAACTTGTTGCTAATGACGGACGCCGTATTTCGGCTGATGATGCAATACACCTTGCGCCATCTGAACCACGTAAAATTGTATGTGTACATTTGAACTACAAGAGCCGTGTTAATGAATTTATGACCAAACTCCCTCCCGCGCCAACTTATTTTCACAAACCGCTAACGGCCTTATGTGGACACGGCGCTGATATTGTCAGGCCGGAGCGCTGTGAGTGGCTGAACTACGAAGGAGAAATCGCAATTGTGATCGGACGTTACTGCAGGAATATTGCACCTGACCAGGCTGGTGACTACATCGCGGGATATTCTGTGGCCAATGATTATGGTCTACATGATTTTCGGGACACCGACGCGGGATCAATGCTGCGCGTAAAAGGCTCTGATACGTTGTGCCCGGTTGGACCTGCTTTAGTTACAGACTGGGATTTCAGGGGAAAACAGATTCGTACACTGGTTAACGGAAAAATCGCCCAGGACGGCAATACCGATGAAATGCAGTGGAACATGCACTATCTTGTGGCAGACATTGCCCGGAATATCACTTTGGAACCCGGAGATATTCTGCTTTCGGGAACTCCTGCAAACAGTCGTCCGGTGAAGCCTGGAGATGTGGTTGAAGTAAAAGTCGAAGGATTAGGCACACTCAGAAACACAATAGTACATGGTACGACTCCCATCAGGGAAGATGTGGGAGCGCAGCCGAGCAGTTCAGAGGAAGTTATATCCACCGCAATGGGTGGAGACTGGGAGTTTCGAGGCAAACGTGTTCCTAAGGGGCAGGGGGCAAAGCACTACAAAAGCCAGCTTGAGCAATAACCCAGCGTGATTGGTATATATGTCTTGAATTAATTCAGTAATCAGGTTGGGTGCTGAATTGATGCAATGTTGTCTTAATCATTCAGAGAAGATTGTAGTATCTGTAAGGTTTTGAGATCACTGTGGAAATCCAGCGCGTAATCCCCTCCTTCACGTCCAATTCCGCTGATGCCTGTACCTCCGAATGGTGCGGTTAAATCCCGGATCAAAAAGCAATTCACCCATACTGTTCCGGCACGCACCGCCCGACCCACACGGTTTGCCAATTCCGCATCTTTCGTATAAATCATTCCGGCCAGTCCGTATTCAGTGCTGTTGGCTAATTCGACAGCTTCTTTTTCATCAGCGAAAGTCTGTAAAGTAAGCACCGGACCGAAAACTTCTTTTTGCACTATTTCAACATCATTTGATCGTGGCTCAATCAAGGTCGGCTCGTACCACAGACCGTCCTCTTTCCAGATTTTTCCGCCTGTGACAACACGGTTTCCGTCTGCAACAGCACGTTGCACGAAACCATCTACACTTTGTAAATGTTCCGGATGAATCATTGGAGAAATTGTTGTTTCCGGATTTCGGCTGTCTCCAAGTACATGCTCTGAGGTGTAATTCAAGAATTTTTCCAGAAATTCATCTTGGATACTTTCTTCTACCAGCAAACGTGTTCCAGCCATGCAAACTTGTCCTGAATCATCATATTGACCTGCGGTTTTCCTGGCAGCTGCATCAACATCGGCATCAGCAAAAACAATCAAAGGGCTTTTGCCGCCCAATTCGGCTGTAAAGGGAACAAGGTTTTCAGCGGCGGCAGCACCGATTATTTTTCCCGTTTCCGGGGAACCTGTAAAGGAAATGCGGCGCACACGGGGATCCTTCACCAGTGAGTCTCCAACTTCTTCTCCGTAGCCCTGAACAATATTGAACACTCCCGGAGGAAAACCGGCTTCATCAATCAAGTCGGCAAAAATTGAAGCAGTCAGAGGTGACCATTCGGCCGGTTTAAGAATAACTGTGTTTCCTGCGGCAAGAGCCGGAGCACATTTCCAGGTGGAAAGCATAAACGGTGCGTTCCAAGGAGTTATGATCACGGAAACTCCAGAGGGCATCCGGATAACTCTGTTGTCGGTGTTATTGGAACTCCAGACACGCTCTTCATGTTTAACAGCAAGATCAGCATAAGCGCGAAAATTCCTTGCTCCACGGGGAATTACACGCAGTTCAAGGCTTTCCTGTAGCATTGCCATATCAAGGCATTCAACCCTGGCAATATCAGCTGATTTGGCGTCAATTAATTCTGCCAGCCGATGCATGTATTCAGCCCGCTGTGCTGGTTTGAGTTCAGCCCATCCAGAAAATGCTTCATAAGCGGCATCTACGGCTTGTCTGGCAGTGTCATGGTCTCCACGTGCCATTTCTCCCAGCAGTAGAGACCAGTCCAGGGGAGAGCGGTCTTCAAAAGTTTGTGGGGAAGAAACCCGTTTGCCGTTGATATAATGATCCGGGGAAACGGAAATTCCGCCGACTTCAAAGCGAGAGGAGGTTTGACTCATTATGTGGTTAAAGAAATTGTGATATGATCAGACAAATTCCAGATAATTGGATAACTCCCAGTCAGTGGTGTGAACTTTGTAGTTTTCCCATTCTTTGCGCTTAATGTCACAGAAATTTGCTATCAGCTCAGGATTTAAGGAGTCAATCAGAACTTTGTCTGCTTCCAACGCGTCAAGGGCTGCTTCCAGGTTCGCGGGAACACATATTTCCGTGCTGACGTTTTCGAAGCAGTCCTGCGTTTCTTCTGGTGGAAGCTCATAGTTATTTTCTACACCAAGTCTGGCTGCCTGCAGGACTGCTGCTGTTGCCACATACGGATTGGATGCACAGTCAGCTGTTCGATGCTCTATGCGCAAGCCGGGTCCTCGTTCACCAGGGATTCTGATTGTCACACCACGATGATCATATCCCCAATTGGCCCAGAATCCTGACAAGCTTGCGGGCTGCAGGCGTTTATAAGAATTAACGGTTGGAGCCAGTAAAGCGGACATTCCGGGGTGGTGATTAATGAGTCCCGCCACGCATTGCTGACCGATTTCGGACAGTACTTGTTTGGAATCGCCTGCATTGAGCACGTTTTCTCCTTTATCATCAAGCAAACTGATATTTACATGAAACCCATTACCCCCACGGTCTGAGAGAGGTTTTGGCATGAAACTCAACAAGTAACCTTGACTTGCCACAATTTCCTTAGCCATTGTCTTGAACAGAAAAATATCATCAATTGCGGTCATCGCGTCGGCATAGCGCAGTGTGAATTCAAATTGCGGAGAGTCAAATTCGGAGTTGATGGACTCAACAGGCAGGTTGCATTGTGCGGCATATTCCCAGATTTGATCAATCAATCCGGCTGGATCAACCGCCTTTCCTGTACCGTAAACGTAGGCTCCAGGTGTGTCATAAGGCTCCCATTTCCCCTCACTGTCTTTCTGCATAATGTATGCTTCCAACTCAATGCCTATTTGTACTTTCAAACCTTTTGCGCTCCAGTCGTTTATGCTTTTTTTCAGAAGCTGACGCCCGCAAAGAGCAAGCGGTTTTCCATCCATTTCAAGGTCAGGTATAACTACTTTTGTGTTTTCCTCCCAGCCTGGTCTTGCCTGGGCATAATCAAAAACTGCTTCAAAATCCGGAAGTCCTTCCAGCATTTTCGAGCCGGTTGCAGGTATCAAATCTTTGCTATAGGTCAATGCATACGTGCCCACGCAAAATCTGGCTTTTCCGGATTCAGCATGCCATGCCGGTAAATACTTTCCACGAGCTAAACCCAAGTGATCACAAAACAATATTCTTATACGTTCAGATGAACTCATGTGCCTCCTTTATTTATTTTTAACAGATTTCTAATTTATATCTGCGAAGTGAGGGAGCATTTGGCTGAAACAATGCAAAACACAATTCCCCCTCCTGGCTAAAGCAAACTCATCCGGACAGGCAGATATTTTGCACCTCCGATGAAGTTTGATCTCAAATATGTTTCCGGCGCTATTTGTTCAATCTTCCGGACACGCTTTGCAAGCTCCTGCAACGCCACCTTAATTTCAAGTCTTGCCAGCCACATTCCAAGACAGGCATGGATTCCGCCCTGACCAAATGCAAGATGCTGATTAGGTTTGCGGTAAATATCCAGTTCAAACGGTTTCTCAAACACGGTTTCATCCCGGTTCCCGGAAATGAACCACAGTACCACTTTGTCTCCGGCATTGATTTTTTTTCCATGCATTACTTTGTCTTCCATTGCTGTTCTTCTGAAATACATAGTCGGGGAAGCCCAGCGCAGAAATTCTTCAACAGCTTTATTCCATTGAATATCATCCAGTTTTCGCAGTTCTTCCAGAAGTTCCGGACGTTCAGCAAGTGCTTTTATGGAAGAACTGATGCTGTAGCGGGTTGTATCGTTTCCTGCTGAAACCAGCAGCGCGAAAATATTTTTGAATTCCAGATCAGTCAGACATCGGCCGTTTTTCATTGGCTGAAGCAGCATTGAAAGGATGTCAGTACCGTTTTTTCCTTCACGCAGTTTTGCCTGTTTTTCCGCGTAATCATAAAGGTCTTTTCCCGCGGGAGAACGAAATGGATAAAAACGAAATTCTTCTGTGTCTGCCTGATCTATCACAAAATCAGTAAAATCCGGATCAGTGTTGGCTATCAGTTCATCCCCTTTGCCTACCAGCCAGTTTAAATCCTCGTCCGGAAGCCCCACAACACGACCCAGCATCCGCATGGGTAGGCGACGTGCAATCATTTGTACTGCGTCAAATTCAGCGCTTTGTAATGCCTCATCAAGTATTTCAACAGCAAGTTCCCGTATTTGTTCTTCAAATTCAGCCATCATGTCTCTGGAGAACGGCTTGTTCATGTGTTTGCGTATTACAGTGTGCTCCGGAGGGTCAGTTTCCTGAAAGGTGCGGCGGGCCTCAACTTCTTCTGGTGTCTGCTCCTCAATACGTATGCCGTGTGCTGAGCTGAAGCGCTGATTATCACGGTTCAAAGTAATTATGTCCTTGTGCCTGGTAATTGACCAGAAGCCTTTTCCTTCAGTTTCTTCAAACCATGCCACAGGATTTTCACGCCGTAATCGCGCGAAAGTCGCATGTGGAACTCCCTTCGTAAATGCATCATACGAAGTCAGATCTGCATATTGATCTCCGGAAATTGATTCGGATGAATCAGTCATTGATAATTTCTTTTTCAGGATGATAATTTTTTTATTGCAAAATAATCGTTCAGTACTGAACGAATGTCAAGGATTTTTTCATCAGGGCTGAAAAATGATTTCTGTCATTCCGGGCGGAGCGTGGCGCAGACCCGGAATCCAGAGAAGTTAATGAATACACCTGGATTCACATGTACGCAGGAATGACAACCCACACGAAGAGATAAATTCATGAAATCCCACTCCAATAAAACCATAAAAGGGCCTTTTTCACATTTCAGCTTTTTTCCAGGAAAATATTCTTATAGTTTTCTCTTAAAACGTTTTTTTGTACTTTTCCCATGGTGTTGCGTGGAAGTTCATCTATGAAAATAATCTGTTTAGGCTGTTTGAAACGGGCAATCCTGTTTTGCAGTGCGTCCATTATCGATTCCTGGCTCAAACTTACTCCGGGTTGAGTCACAATCACAGCAGCCACTGCTTCACCCAAATCAGGATGCGGCACTCCTATTACAGCTGATTCATAAACTCCGTCTATGTCATCAAGCAAGCCCTCGACTTCTTTTGGGTAGATATTGTAACCTCCGGAAATAATTAAATCTTTTGATCTTCCAACAAGTGAAACATAACCGTCTTCGCTGATTGTTCCCAGGTCTCCTGTGATTAAAAATCCATTTTCACGCAGTTCTTCTTGAGTTTTTTCCTGCATTCCCCAATATCCTTTGAAAACATTTGGTCCACGAACCTCAAGCATTCCGGTTTCACCCTGCGGCAAATGTTGACCGGATTCAGGATCGGTTACAATCACTTCAATTCCGGGCAGGGGAACCCCGGCAGTTCCAGCCCGTCTTTCGCCCTTATAAGGATTGGAGGTGCTCATTCCGCACTCGGTCATACCGTAGCGTTCCAGGATTGCGTGTCCGGTACGATCAAACCAGTCTGCATGTGTTTGGAGCAGCATGGGTGCTGATCCGGAAGCAAACAACCGCATGTTTTTTGCTGCCTGCTTCAAGTCCGGATGTTCCAGTAATCGCACATAAAATGTTGGAACACCCATCAAAACGCTGGCCTGTGGCATTCGTTGACAAATTGCGTCAGTATCAAATTTTCTCATCAGAATCATGGATGAACCTGACAGCATTGTGACATTTGTTGCCACGAATAAACCATGCGTGTGAAAAAGCGGCAGTGCGTGTATCAGTACATCTTGTTCAGTGAAACTCCAGAATTTGACTAATGCGTCTGCATTTGATTCTAAATTCCGGTGTGTCAACATTGCACCTTTGGAGCGGCCTGTAGTTCCGGATGTGTAAAGAAGTGCTGCTAAATCATCCGGATCTCTCTGCACACCATTGAATCCGGAGGACTCAGCATTGCGAGCATCAATCAATGATCCCGTATTTTCTGCAGACAATGTCCAGACATTGGAGACACCGTTTTTACTGGCAATCTTTGACATAACCCCGAGTTGTTCCGGATCACATACAAAAAGAGCCGGTTGGGCGTCTCTTAGATAATAATCAATTTCATCAGGAACATAGGCGGTGTTTAAGGGGAGGAAACAAGCGCCGGCCAGGATGCTGCCAATATATAGTTCAAGAGCGGTGGGGGATTTTTCAACCTGCATTGCCACTCGATCGCCAGGCTGAATACCTGTGGAAACAAGCGCTGAGGCAATTCGTTCTACGTTTTCAAAAAACTTACCATAGCTGATTATAGCATCCGTTTCATGCAGGAGTATGAAGTTTGAGTCTTCCTTACCAGTAGAGGCAGTACGTAAATGATGGACAAGGTAATTGGAGTTGTACATAAAACAATCCGGAATTTATTTTATATTTCCCTGGTAGATTAAACATGTGTGACTATAGGATCAATCGGAGTGTTTACACTTTCAAGTGAGATTTCAACAGCTCGTGCTGTCGCCAGCAGTTTGGCTTCACCTCTGGGTGGGCCTATCAACTGTAAGCCGACCGGCAATCCGCTTTTAGTGAAACCAGCAGGCATTGAAACGGAAGGCAGTCCTGTAGTGGTGGAAAGAAAGGAAAAACGCAGCCACTCAATATAATCAGTAACCGGATTTCCGTCAATTTCACCGGGGTATTCTTCAATTACAGGCCCCGGTTCAAGGCTGACAGTCGGGCAGGCAAGTACGTCGTAGTTTGTGAGAAAACTCTGCATATTGTTATAGATTACTGTACGGTCTCTCTGGGCGTCATACACATCATCTATGCTTAACTGCCGTCCGTAGTCAATATTATCTGCCAGAGTTTGCTTAAAGTGTTTTTGCACAGATTGCGGGGCTCTGCCGGGACCAGCTGCCCAAAGCATGGCCCGCAGAATGCGGTAACAGCGGTTGAGTTTCGGCAGCTTTGGACAATCTTCTTCTATGGTTCCTCCATCTTTTTCTACTGCTTGCAGGGCATTTCTCAGAACCTCGTCCCATTCTTTTGAAACAGATGCAAATCCATTAAGGTCAGGACTGTAGGCAATACGTACATTGGGAACAGCTCGCTTTACTGCTTCCTGAAAAGGTGTTTTTGGTGCAGGATAAGAAATTGGAGAACCGGGATCAAATCCGGACATTGCATCAAGAAACAACGCGCAGTCTGTTACATTACGCGCCATCGGTCCTTGTACACCTTCTGTGTGAAATGCAAGTTCTGTTGGGCCACCGCCTGCTACTCCGGGGCTTGGACGAAAACCTATAACTCCGCAATAGGCTGCGGGAGTACGTAAAGAACCTGCCAGATCAGAGCCGTGACTAAGCCAGACTTCTCCGGTTGCCAGCGCGACAGCGGAACCTCCGGAAGATCCTCCCGCGTTGCGTTCGGTATTCCATGGATTACGTGTCATGCCGAAAACTTCATTAAAGGTGTTGCCGCCTGCTCCCATTTCAGGAGTATTGGTTTTACCTACCACAAGAGCGCCGCGTTTTTCCAAAGTCTTAACCAGAGGAGAACTTTCAGTGGGGACAAAATCAGAAAGACCTTTGGTGCCGTATGTTGTTCGTACGCCTTTGATAGGCGTCAGATCTTTGATTCCGACAGGAAGACCCCCTAACCAGCCTGGTTCTTCCGGATTTCCACGTCCTGATGAATCCCATTCACGGGCAAAATTTCGAGCACGCTCTTCACACAAAGTAGGCATTGCGTTCACAGCGGGTTCGACCTGCTGGATTCTCTGAAAACATGCATCCAGTAATTCCTCTGATGAAATTTCTTTTTTTCGCAATAATTCAACCACTTGCGTGGCATCCAGTGCACAAAGTTCAGGGCCGGTAAAAGATGTATCGGGTTGGTTTTTCATGGAAATTTTGCTTGTAAATGTTTAGTAAAAAAATGCTGTTTAACCATGTGTGTTAAGACTCAGATCGAATTCCCAGTCTTTACCAGGGGCAGCGTCCAGCAGGGATCGGGTGTACTCGTGCCTGGGGTTGGAGAATACATCATGGGTAAGTCCGTATTCAACAACCTTACTCTGGCTCATAACAGCCACAGTGTCACAGATTTGGGCGGCTACTCGCAGGTCGTGGGTGATAAAGAGTAAAGCCAGGTTGAAACGCCTGCGTACGTCATCCAGCAGCTTGAGTACTTGCGCCTGAACCGATACGTCCAGAGCAGAAACCGCCTCGTCAGCTATCAACACCTCCGGTTCCATGGTCAGGGCGCGTGCGATGCAGATGCGCTGACGCTGACCACCGGAAAACTGGTGGGGAAAGCGGTCAAGCGAGTTTGGATCCAGCTGCACCAGTTCCATCAGGGAATGGGCACGCTTGAGGGCATCCTCCCGGGAAATTCCGTAATTGGTTGCACCTTCGATAATTGAATCACCTACAATTCTTCGAGGATTAAGTGAGCGATAGGGATCCTGAAAAATGATTTGTATGCGTTTGCGATAGGGACGAAGCTGTCCAGTACGAAGCTGTCCTATTTCATTGCCGTCCAGGAAAACCTCACCACTGGTTGGATCAATCAGTCTCACGATACAGCGGGCAACAGTGGTTTTCCCGGAACCTGATTCTCCCACAATCCCCAGAGTTTCCCCACGCCGTAATTCAATGTCAACCTGCTGTGCCGCGTAAACTGTGCGAGTAGTCCGAAATAAAGAGCGTTCACTGTATGTTTTTGAGAGTTTCTCGGTATTCAGAACCACCTGAGAGGATTCCTCCCGTTCCCGATGGCCTGGTTTCATGCTGGGTACCGCGCCGATCAGCATGCGGGTGTAGTCATGCTGTGGATCTGAAAGTATTTGTCGTGCTTCTCCGAATTCGACCACTTTACCCCACTGCATTACTGCAACTCGGTCTGCAATTTCCGCAACCACGCCGAAGTCATGGGTGATGAACAAAACACCGGTCTGGTGATCATGCTGTATATCCCGGATTAGCTGCAGGATACTGGACTGTGTGGTCACATCGAGCGCTGTGGTGGGTTCATCAGCAATCAGCAGCACAGGCTCCAGAACCAGTGCCATCGCGATCATGATGCGCTGTCGCTGTCCTCCGGAAAGCTGGTGGGGGTATGCGTTGATCAAACGTTCGGGCTCCGGGAGGCGTACCTCTTCCATGATCCTTATTATGCGTTGGGTACGCTCTTTTTGTTCCAGTTTGGTGTGCGTACTCAGCACTTCGTCAATCTGGTCTCCGCAGCGCATCACGGGGTTTAGCGCGGTCATCGGTTCCTGAAAGATCATGGACATTCCTGTGCAGCGCAAGTCCCGCAGTCGTTCTTCGCTGGCCTCCAGCAGGTTCTCATCCTGCAGCAGGATTTTTCCTGAAACAGGTTTAAGCTGCCCCTTGGGCAGCAGTCCCATGACGCTGAGGCCGGTTACTGATTTCCCTGAACCTGATTCTCCGACGATACAGAGTATTTCTCTCGGGAGTACCTCTAATCTTACGTTTTCCACGGCATGCTGCCGGTCCGCCCCCTTGGGCAGCTGAACGCTAAGGTTGTCAATCTTGAGTACAGGCTGCATCTTCTTAACCCAGCCGCTTGGCCATGCGCGGGTCAAGGGTATCCCGCAGCCCGTCACCGAGGATATTGACCGCTAGAATGGTGATGGCCAGGAAGATGCCGGGAAAGAGCAGGTTGTGGGGAAATATCTGAAAGAGAATGCGTCCCTCGGCCATGATGTTGCCCCATGTTGGGATTTCCGGAGGAATGCCCACGCCGAGAAAGCTGAGGATGGCTTCCACCAGGATGGCGAACGCACAGATGTAAGTGCCCTGCACAATTAACGGAGCGATGGTGTTGGGCAAAACATGCCGGATTAGAATCAACGGCAGCGGGGTACCAACGGATACTGCTGATTCTACATAAGGTTCCTCTCTGATGGAAAGCACAATTGAGCGCACAAGGCGCACTACCCTTGGAATTTCCGGGATGAAGATGGCAAAGATCACCGTGCCCAACCCGGCATTGAACAAAGACATCAAGGCTATTGCCAGTAGAATCGCGGGAATAGCCATCAGTCCGTCCATGATACGCATGACTATCCCGTCCAGCCAACGGATGTATCCAGAGACCAATCCTATGACCAGACCGACCACGATACTCAAAACAGCCACCGCCAGTCCCACTACCAGCGAAATCTGGCTGCCGTAGATCACACGGCTGTAAACGTCCCGGCCAAGCATGTCTGTTCCCATCCAGTGTTTTATGGGAACTTCACTTCCGTCTTCCAGCCTCAGCATGCGTTCAGTGCCAGGCACCTTGTTGCGATAAATCGGGTCAATGTTGCTTGGATCGATTGTTCCCATGAAGGGAGCAAGAAGGGCGGTCAGCAGCATCACCGCCAAAACTACACCGCCAAACCAGACGCTGCTGTTGCGAACCAGCATCTGCAAAACAGTGCGGGGCCTTGAGGCTGCAGCCGCGCTGGCCGCGCTGTCCACTTCCATCACAGAAGCATAGTTTTCAACAGTACTCAATAGCGTATCCTCGGATCGAGCAGAGTGTAGGAAAGGTCAATCAAAAGGTTAATAAAAACATAGACAAGTGAAAAAACAAGAATCAGCGCCTGAATCGTGGGGTAGTCGCGGCCAAGCACCGCGTCAACCGTGAGCCGTCCTAATCCGGGAATGTTGAAAACGCTTTCCGTGACAACCACGCCTCCAATCAGCAAAGCGATGCCGATTCCGGTGATGGTGACGATCGGAACTGCGGCGTTGCGCAGTGCGTGCCGCATCAGTACTACCTTGTTACTTAAGCCTTTGGCGTAGGCGGTGCGGATATAGTCCTCATTCAGTACCTCTATCACACTGGCGCGGGTCATGCGTGCGATAAGCGCGATATAGATAACACTGAGAGTCAGGCTTGGTAAAATCAGGTGATGCAGGAACGTCCAGAAGCCGTCTGCCAATTCTTTGTATCCTTGTACAGGAAACCACTTGAGCTGCACCGAAAGGATGAAGATCAGGAAGTACCCCAATACAAAAACCGGAACTGAAAAGCCAAGAACGGAAAAGCCCATAACCAGCCGGTCAATCCATGAACCATGTTTGTATGCAGCCAGCACACCTAAAGGTATGGCTACGGCCAATGTGATGATCAGTGTAACGATTGCCAGCGACAGGGTCGCTTCCACACGCATGGCGATCAGTTCTGTGACTTTCTTGTTGAAAAAGAAGGACTCACCCAGATCACCTTGCAGGATGTTTCCAAGCCAGATGGTCAGTTGGGTAAGGATTGGCTTGTTCAAACCGAGCGCTTCACGGATGCCCTCGATCTGATGCGGCTCCCCATTCTCACCTGCAAGAATGGCGGCTGGGTCTCCGGGTGTGAGCCGAAGCATGAAAAACACGAAGAGAGCCACCATGCCGAGAACCGGAATGGTGGCCAAAATGCGACGGATGAGAAAATAAAGCATAATCCGCTACAACTCTTAGTGTGAACTTAGAAACTTACTTGGAAATCCCCCATTGTACCGGCAGTGGTGCGTCCGGGACATTAGAGATCTGGTCCTTACGCCAGGCTGTTACGCCCAACCACTGACCTCCGTGTCCGTGGGTACCATAATCCATGGCACGCTCCTGAATGGCCACGGCAATCGCCTTCTGCTGCACCGGATCAGGCTCCTCTGCAAATGCTTTACGCAACACTTCCATTGTGGTGTCGCAGGGCCAGCCGAACCAAGCCTTGTCGCAGTTGGAGCGATAGCCTGCCGCGCTGATTGGATTGAGGATGTCAAGCGACTGCCAGGAGGTCATGAAAATGTTCCAACCGACCTTTCCGGGAGCATCCTTTTTGGAGCGGCGGGACACAAGAGTCTGCCAGTCCATTGAATGCATATCCACCTTGAAGCCTCCGCGTTCCAGATTCTGTTTTGCAACCGGAGCAAGGTTAGCCAGCACATTCAAATCAGTTGAATGCATCAGTACGATCGGGGTACCGTCGTATCCTGCTTCCTTCAACAAGGATTTCGACTTAGCATAGTCGGAACGCATCATGATATCAGCTCCCTTATCGGTAGCCAGAGGTGTGTCGCAGAAGAACATGGCCGGGCACTCCTTATAGTAATCAGGGTTACCGATTACACCTTGAAGAAAGTCCTTCTGATTAACGGACCACATTGCCGCACGACGAACACGTACGTCGTCAAACGGAGGATGCAGGTGGTTCATGCGATACATGTACTGGTTACCCAGGGGATTTAGCACACCAGTGTGAACATTTGGGTCTGCTTCAAGCAAAGGCAGCAGGTCATGTGGAACTGATTCCATATAATCAATCTCACCTGCAATCAGTGCGTTTACTGCAGTCTGGTGATCCTTGATTGAGATCCACTCCACGCGGTCCACATTAACCGCTTTGCTCCCTGCCATCCAGCTGGACGGCTCGCTGCGTGCCTTGTAGTTAGGATTTTTCACAAACACCGTGCGGTCTCCGGGCTTCCACTCGTCTTCCTTGAAGATAAATGGTCCTGAACCGGTGTAGTCCTTGATTTGCTCGTCTGCGGGAGTGTTGGCCACACGCTCAGGCATAATGAAAGGCACATTCGAACTCGGTTTGGCAAGTGCGTCCAGTACAAGGCCAAATGGCTTATTTAACACCAGCTGCACAGTGTTGCCGTCCACGGCGGTCAGGCTCTTGGTGTATTCCATCAGCATCTGTCCCATGCCGTCCTTTTTGGCCCAACGATTGATAGAGGCCACAACATCTGCGGCTGTCACGGGAGCGCCGTCATGGAATTTCAGTCCGTCACGAAGGGACATAATGTAGGTGAGTTTATCCTCGCTCACAGAGTAATCACCAACCATTTGCGGTTTGATGTGCAGGTTGCTGTCGAGTGCAAACAGTGTGTCATAGACCATGTACCCGTAGTTCCGGGACATGTAGGCGGTTGTCCAGATAGGATCAACGATCTTGAGATCCGAGTGCATCACCACGCGCAGAGTTGATTCTGCAGAGGCCGGCATGACAACCAGGAACAAAGAAGCCAGGAACGTCAACGTGGTAATGGCCAATGTAGCTATTTTTTTTAGCATGAATTTTCTCCATTACTTAGGTTAATAGTTTAGGGTAATGTCTAATAAAGACATGACATTCATAAAGTAAAAGACTGTCAGAAGACAAAACCCATTACATAGAAGATTAAAACCGACACAAATAATTCAAAAATGATTATTTTCTGATAGACGGACATAATAGAACAAGAGCTTTATTCAAAGCAAGGGCTCTAAAGTTCTTGTGGCATGCAAAATATTTTTCGCATTTGGGCAATATAATTCATTTTATTTTTTTGTCAAATGTTTTTTAACAATTAATAAAATTAATAGATAAACGAAAAATTTTGTATTAGGATTCTACTGGGAATCATTAAACGTTTTTTATATTCACCTTTATCAAAAATATTATATAAAAGTTAACTTACTAATATAATTTGTTAATTTATACTTTTTTACCACTGAATCATTATGAAAAATAATCTCTGGAAACTTAGTGCCTGTGAAATGGCACAGGGAATACGTGAAAAACTATTTTCCTCTGAAGAAGTAATGGCTTCTGTTTTCTCGCGCATTGACGCACATAATCCACGATTAAACTCAATTGTGGATGACTACAGGGAAGAAGCATTGACTGTTGCCAGGGAGGCTGACCGGGCAGTTTCTTCAGGAGAAGAGGTGGGTGAATTACACGGAGTTCCAGTCACGATCAAATCAAACGTTGATGTTGAGGGGAAGCCAACTCCGAACGGATTGCCAGCATTCGCGGATTTAATAGCACCTGCTGATTCTCCTATAGTAAGCAACCTCATGAAAGCCGGAGCCATCATTATAGGACGTACTAACACTCCGGAACTCTCGATGCGGCTGACAACAGATAATCCATTGCATGGTCGGACTTTTAACCCATGGAATGAAGACGCAAGTCCCGGGGGGTCTTCTGGAGGAGCTTCCTCCGCAGCTGCCGCGGGGTTTGGTCCCATTCACCATGGAAATGACATCGGTGGATCGCTGAGATGTCCGGCTTTCAACTGCGGGCTTGCAACTGTTAAACCCACCTTCGGTAGAATCCCAACATGGCTGCCATCAGGAACAGCCGAGCGTGGAATGCTGGCTCAGCTGATGTCGGTGCAAGGCGCTATTTGCAGAGAAGTGAGGGATGTGCGTCTGGCAACCAGAATAATGGCACAAGCAGACCCCCGTGATCCGTTCTGGATGCCGGTTCCGTTTGATGACTGGCCTGATGAACCACAATCGGTCAGGGTTGGAGTAACTCAAGAAAGCTACGGTTACCCTATACATCCGGAAATAGCGGCCTCAATTGAACGGGCTGCAGATTATCTTTCAGACTCAGGTTATGCAGTTGAGCAGGTGAAAACTCCTTCTGTGGTTGAGGCTGCTGAGTGCTGGTTTAAGTACCTTGGAAGTGAGATGGAAGCTTTCCTGATGCCTGTGGCCAGAGAAAATGGAAGCGAAACAATTCAACAAATTTTCGAATGGTACTTCCAAATGGGCGCGGTAGCTGAAGCGGAAATATACAGGATTGGTATCAAGGAACGTACCGCAATGACACGTGAATGGAACATATTTCTCGAAAAATATCCTCTGATACTTTCACCGTACTTTTTGCAGCCGACTCCATTGTGGGACTGCGATGCTAAAAGTTATGAAGACACTAAAGCGCTTTTTCAATCAGGCATTTACAGTACCGGTATCAACTGGCTGAGTCTGCCTGCCGGAGTTGTTCCAATCGGTACGGTGAATAGTCTGCCTGCGGGCGTGCAGATTATCGGAAGGCGGTTTCGTGAAGATCTGATTCTTGATGCAATGCAGGCTATTGAGGACCGTACCGGTGTGCTTACAAAAGAGCTTTGGGCAAGAGACGATATGGCCTGATAGTTTATATTATTGAAATTACAGTATAAATAATAAGTCGCACTATTGACAAAAAACCTGTTCATAATAAACTGAAAATAATGTCAATCTTCTGCATGTATCGACATTAATTCACACTTACTTTTTTTCTTTTCTTCCGAATAATTTCATTAAAAAAAGTGTTGCAATGAATTTCATCTGCTGATATTTTTAACCCTTCAAAATCGTTTAGTACTAAACGATAATTCAAATTTATTTAAACAACTCCTGATAATTTAAGAATAAATGGGAGAAATAGTTGGAGCGGGATTTTTATCACATATTCCGCCGATAATGCTTCCAAAAGAAACACGTCTGGAACTGAATGATGGACGTGAAATCAGTCTTGTGCCTGGATTGAAGAGATTACGCAGTGAAATTTTTGATACTTTACGTCCGGACACAGTGATTGTGTTTGATTCACATTGGTTTTCATTGTTTGAATTTATTATCACTTCTCATAAGCGGCGCAAAGGCATATATACCTCAGAAGAAGTCCCACGAGGACTGAAACAGATTCATTATGATATGGCGGGAAATCCGGATATTGCAGTGAAAATTGCTGATACCATGAATGAAACCGGTGTACGTGCAACAGCGATTGACGATCCGTACCTGCCGGTTAATTACGCAACAGTAAATGTTGCACATTACTTAAATCAGGGTGAGCAGTGGCTTTCTGTTAGTATTTGCCAAACCGCACAGACAGAGGATTTTCTGGACGCGGGAGCAGCGCTGGGTGAAGCTGTGGATCAATCAGGTGAGAGGGTAGTTTTGATCGGCAGCGGTTCTTTGAGTCATCGTTTCTGGCCGATGAAGGAACTGGATAAGCATGAAGCCTCAGACCCGAAACATGTGATAACACCTGAAGCCCGTGCGGCTGATGAGCAGCGAATTTCCTGGTGGGAAGAAGGAAATCATGCTGCGGTAATTGATACAATGGACGAGTTTTTAAAATTCAAGCCTGAGGCTCATTTCGGACCATACTTGATGATGGTTGCCGCTATTGGCGGGCGAAAATGCATAACAGCGGGCCGCAGGTACAGTGATTACGAAAATGCAATTGGTACAGGTCAGATTCACATGTGGTTTGATCGGCCGGAATCCGGATGGTATTCCAACTGATTCCGGAACGAACAGCAAATGAAACTCGGAATTCTGGACGCGGTGCCTCGTAAGTATTGGGCAACAGACCAAGGCATCACTGATTCGGAAAAATTTATTGCCATGCTGGAGCATGTGATGGAAAACACGGTTTTCAGTAAATTTTTTGTGGCGGAAGGAGAATGGCCCGCAGACTTATCAGATTTTGATGCTTATTTAATTACAGGCAGTCCATGCAGTGCCAATGACAATTTCCCCTGGATCAAACAATTGGAACAATTTGTCCGGGATTGTGTCACCTTGCAGCAGAAACTGGCGGGTATATGTTTTGGACATCAACTGATTGCAGGCGCGCTGGGAGGAAAAGTTGAACGGCGGGTCGATGGATGGCTTCTGGGAATGCAATCATTTGATATTGTTGATGATCAGCAATGGATGATTCCCCCCCAAAAAAAATGTGAGATCTACCACATAAATCAGGATCATGTTACTGAACTTCCCGAATCTGCCAGGAGAATTGCATGGTCCGAGCAATGTGAAAACAGCGCCTATGTAATAGATGAATCAGTGCTATGTCTGCAAGGACATCCGGAACAGCCAAGGAGAGCAATGGAGAATTTTTTCCTTGAACTTCTGGATTCCGGCGTTGATCCGCAAGAGATTGAAAATGGCAGGGCCAGATTACAGGATGAGGTGCCGGATGCTGATTTATGGGCACAGTGGATTGGGCATTTTTATGGGTTTTGATAATTAATCTAAGCAGATTTATCAAACATAAAGGAATAGATGGATTATTCCCAAATTAATGCAAAATGCTATGAGCATTAAAAAGACTGAAACTCCAGTCTCCTTCCACATGTCTACTGAGGATTTTCGCAAGCAGGGTCATGCGATGATCGACTGGATTGCTGATTACTGGAAAGGTGTTGAATCGATGCCTGTGCTTTCGCAGTCTAAACCGGGAGATTTGCGCAAGTCATTGCCTCCTGCTCCTCCGGAACAAGGGGAATCGTTTGATGAAATGATGCGTGATGTGGAACAGCATATCCTGCCCGGTATCACGCACTGGCAGTCCCCAAATTTCTTTGCTTTTTTCCCTTGTAATGCTTCCGGGCCTTCTGTTTTGGGCGAACTGCTTTCAGCGGGCTTTGGTGTGCAGGGAATGATCTGGGCCACGAGCCCGGCCTGTACGGAGTTGGAAACACATGTCCTTGACTGGGTGGCTGAGATGCTCGGACTGCCTGAACAGTTCAAATCCAGTGGAAAAGGCGGCGGCGTGATTCAGGATTCCGCTTCAAGCGCCTCACTCACGGCTTTGCTTGCTTCCAGGGAACGATCCTCGAAGTTTTCCGGCAACACTCAAGGCTGTGACAACAACCTGACGGTTTACACCTCATCCCAGGCACATTCATCCATCGAGAAGGCAGTAAGGATTTCCGGTATCGGATCAGATAACCTGAAATTGATTGATGTTGATGAAAACTTTGCGATGGATATTGAGGACCTGACCCGCAATGTAGAAGCAGATATCCAGACGGGGAAAAGGCCATGTTTTGTCGCTGCAACAATAGGTACAACTTCATCAAACGCCATGGATTCGCTGTCAGAGATTGGAGAGCTTTGCCGCAAGCATGATATCTGGTTACACATTGACGGCGCAATGTCCGGAACAGCAGCAGTTTGTCCGGAATTCCGACACCTGCTGGACGGTGTTGAGCTTGCCGACAGTTTTTGCTTCAATCCACACAAATGGATGTTCACCAATTTCGACTGTGACTGTTTCTTTGTCGCGGACCGCGGTGTGCTTATCAGGACACTCAGCATTCTTCCGGAATATCTGCGCAATCAGGCCACAGAGTCCGGTGCGGTCATTGATTACCGTGACTGGCAAATCCCGCTTGGACGCCGTTTCAGGGCACTAAAGCTCTGGTTCGTGATCAGACACTATGGTGTGCAGGGACTTCAGCATCATATCCGGAAACATGTTGAACTCGCCCAACAATTCGCAGCATGGATTGAGGCAGATGATCAGTTTGAACTGATGGCTCCTGCTCCGCTTAACCTCGTCTGTTTCCGGCACAAAGGCGGGGATAAATTCAATCAGGTACTGCTGGATGCACTTAACCAGAGCGGGAAGCTCTACCTGACACACACA
Organism: SAR324 cluster bacterium REDSEA-S27_B3; assembly: GCA_001627865.1. Taxonomy (GTDB): domain Bacteria; phylum SAR324; class SAR324; order SAR324; family NAC60-12; genus Arctic96AD-7. Next base: position 2,631 of record LUQO01000047.1, on the reverse strand, counting down.
AAACTGCATGACAAATTCACACTTAGAATGAGTATCGGTCAAACAAACACAGAGTTCAGACACGTAGAGCAGGCCTGGCAGCGTATCAGGAAAACTGCCGGTATGATTAAGAACCGGAAATGAATGTAGTGCTTAAACGATTCAAAGTACTGATCGGGGAAATTATTACATAATCCTAAGACCTTCTGCGAGCAACAAATGCCAAGAAATATTTTGTTTATCATGTGTGACCAGTTGCGGGCAGATTATCTTACCTGTTACGGACATCCATTTCTTGAAACACCAAATATAGACAGTATTGCCGAACGTGGAGTGCGTTTTGAAAACGCGTATTGCCAGGCCCCGCTTTGCGGTCCTTCACGCGCAAGTTTTTATACAGGACGATACATGGCGTCACACGGTGCGCTGGCAAATGAAGATCCTCTGAAACTGGGAGAACTCACACTGGGAGATTATCTACAGGATCTGGATTACCGCAATGTTCTGGTGGGCAAGTCTGAAGCAAGAGGGAATCAGGATGCTTTGCAGCGCCTACAAATAGAACAACACTCAAATATTGGAAAACGGCTTGCTCAGGGAGGTTTTGAAAATTTTGAACATTTTGCAGGGATTTATCCGGACCAGATTGCACCGGAAGATTTAGCATATAATGATTATTTATACGCCAATGGATTTGATGGTAAAAATCCCTGGGAAAGCTGGGCCAACAGCGCTGTTAATCAAGACGGAAAAAAAGTCAGCGGCTGGCAAATGCGCAACTCTAACCTGCCTGCAGCCGTTCCGGAAGAACATTCTGAAACAGTTTATACCACAGACCGTGCTCTGGAGTTTTTGTCTTCTGTGGATAAGGATGAACGATGGTGTTTACACCTGAGCTATATCAAACCACACTGGCCTTATCTTGCCCCCGCACCATATCATTCTATATACACAAAAGATCATATTCTGCCGGCAGTTCGGCATTCTACTGAATTGAGTAATCCACACCCTGTGTCAGGGGCTTTTATGCAGGAAACATACAGCCGGAATTTTTCTCGTGATGAAGTAAGGGAGCGTGTAATTCCTGTTTATATGGGGCTTATCAAACAGGTTGATGATCATTTGGGCCGTGTTTTTGAAAAATTGAAATCAATGGGATTAATCGATTCGACTTTGATCGTGTTTACCTCTGATCATGGTGATTATCTGGGTGATCACTGGCTTGGAGAAAAAGATTTGTTTCACGAACAGTCAGTCAGAATTCCACTGATAGTTTATGATCCGGACAAAGAGGCGGAACAGTCACGAGGTACTGTGAATGAAGAATTTGTGGAAGCTGTAGATATTGTACCCACATTAGTTGAATTTGTCGGTGGTAAGATCTGCAAACAGCGCGTGGAAGGAAAGTCGCTTCTGTCTATTACTCGAGCAGCAGATTCACATGAATTTCAACGTGAATACGCAATCAGCCAGATTGATTTCAGCGACCGTGGTCCATGTGCAACTTTGAAGCTTCATCCTTACGATTGCCGTGCGCACATGATTCGTACCGAAGAATGGAAATACATAATTCATGAAAAATTTCGCCCGCAGCTTTATGATTTGAGAAATGATCCGGATGAATTTCACGATTTAGGTGACTCTCCGGAACATAAATCCGTCAGGCAGGAAATGGATGAAAAATTTTTCAGCTGGTTCCGGAACAGATTGATCCGTACTGAAATGGAGCACGATTTTCTGTTTGAAATGGGAGTTGAACGTGATGAAAAAATGGGAATCTTAATTGGACACTGGTGATGAGTTACTATGATGAAATCACTAAAAGATGTCATTCCCGCGCAGGAGGGTATCCAGGGGAGTACTTTATTATTCTGTACTCACCTCGCTTGTTTCAACGCCGCTCAACCAGCGAAGTTTTGCGCCCTGCGCGGAGTCGAAGGGAGAGGGACCTCGATGCCTGAGCGAAGTCGAAGGTGCGGTGTGAGGGGCAACAATATAATTATCTAAATAGTTTTAATGAAAATCAATGAAACAAATTATTACAATTATATTCTTGACACATTCAAAATAAAGGTTTAAATTTGCAAATAATTTCGTAATGATTTCAATCAGTTAAGCTGTCAAGTCACCGTATATCAATTTTCTTTGGATGGCTTTACAGTATACCATCTTCTCTACCACTAGAGCAGGAGGCCAAATGACCACTCTGACGATCAACGGAGAACCCCGCACCCTCGACCTTGAGCCGGACACGCCGCTGCTCTGGGCGATCCGGGACACCCTCGGCCTGACCGGGACCAAGTACGGCTGCGGCATCCAGCAGTGCGGCGCCTGCACGGTGCTGGTCGGCAAACGCCCCGTGCGCTCCTGCGGCATGACTGTGGGCGAGGCGGCGGGCAAGGACATCACCACCATCGAAGGACTTTCTCCGGACATTAGTCATCCAGTGCAAAAGGCATGGGTTGCAGAACAGGTTCCGCAGTGCGGCTACTGCCAGTCCGGACAAATCATGGCGGCAGTTTCGCTGCTTGAACGCAAGCCAAACCCCAGCGATCAGGAGATTGACCGTGGAATGCTTAACCTCTGCCGTTGCGGTACTTATCCCCGCATCAGGAAAGCCATCCGCCATGCGGCGGAACTGCTGAAGGAGGT
>LUQO01000046.1 GCA_001627865.1 SAR324 cluster bacterium REDSEA-S27_B3 | reverse complement strand
CCTGATGCCTCAGCGATTTTAGTTTGTAAAAAAACAAAAGATGCTGAAAAATATGGCGTACCACAAATAAAAAAGAAATCATCATCGGTCTATTTAGTGGAAGAAGTTGAAGAGAAGCCTATTAAACCTAAATCTAATTATGGTATTTTGGCATTATATTATTTTAAGCCAGAAATTTTTTCTTGTCTGAAAAAACTTTTTTAATCAATAATCAATTTTCTTATAAAATAAGCAAAATAATGCTTGACAAGCAATTTTTCTATGGCTAAACTTCCGACCATTCAGTATTGGGATCGTATGTCTCAATGAATGAGACATGATGCTTCAAATTAATGATCATATTTGAAATAAGGAAGTTTTTAGACAAACCTTTGTATTTATGATCTGAATTTAATTTGAAACATTATTGTCTGTATACCTGCATTGCGTCTATCTTCATTGCAGGCTTGCAAAGGAAATTTGGCATGGTGCCGAAAATTTCTGTTTATTTTCGACTGCTTACCCCTTTTTGGGGTCATCTTTAATCTAAGGAGAAAGCAAATGTTTACACACAAGATTTCCAGACGGGACTTGATTAAAGTTGCCGGAAGATATGGTTTAAGTTCCACTTTGTTAGGTGCTGCTACTTTAGGAGGAGCGTTAACACTTCCAGAATTAGCCGCTGCTGCAAATTCAACCTATAAAAAACGATTTAAAAACACTCCAAAGGTCAAATTGAAGTTTGGTGCTGCAGGTCTTAATGAGCGTAACCTTCTAATTGAACGAGCTGGTTGCCTACAGTTTGTTAATGATTTAGAGGAGCGAACAGATGGTGCAATCAGAGTTGAATTTATAGGAAGTAATCAACTCTGTGGTCAATTAAATTGTGTAAAAAAGACAATGCAAGGAATCACAGATATTTATGCTTCATCTACACAAAACGCTGCTGGTGGAGCTCCATATCTAAATGTTCTTGACTATGCATATGTTTTTCCAGGAAGTTCGGCAATTTACTATTTCTTATATCATCCTGACAGCGAAAAAATCCTTCGTGAGCCAATGAGGCGCAGGCATAATATCCAGTTCCTCTTCTCTCATGCAGAACTCCGTGGAATTATGCTTGGTTTGAAATGGAAAGACAAACCAACAGTAACTTCAGTAGAACAGCTGGCAGGTTCTAAAAACCGCGTTACGGGAACACAGTTAGGTCGTATTGCAATGAATCTGATGAAACTGAACCCAGTCCCCATTGCGTGGGAAGAGACCCTTGATGGGCTCAAGCAAGGACTGATTGACGGAGCAGAAACATGGATGTCTGCAGTTGCTTACGCAAATATGTCACCGGTAGTTTCTCAATGCGTTGATCTAAGATTCTTCTGTGGTACTGAACATACTGCAATGAGCTCCAAGGTATTTGATAAACTTAGTGGTGATCTGCAGGATGCTGTTATGGAATCTGCCTACACAACACAAATTCATGTGCAAGGTGTTCATGAAGCGTCACTGGTACATACATGTGGAGCTACAAATCCTCAGATGCCTGATACTATTTTTGCAAAGCATGGTACCAGAGTAGCAAACATTTCTACAAGTGAAAGGAGAAAAGCCGAAGAAATGTGTTCACCAGAATTTCAGCCACAACATTGGGAAGAGTGGAGAGAACGCATTAATAAATGGTCTGGTGGTATTGACACCTATTCCTCTATCTACAAGATCGCTCGAGAAATTCCTGCGGATACACGGGCTGAAAATGTTGAGCCAAGACGTTGGTGGAAGTAAATCTAACCAACTATCAGGGGGAGCTGCTTTTTGACAGCCCCCCTCCCCCCCAATTCTGGTAAAAAACACAATTAAATCTAGGTTAATTTTATGGCGTTGGTACAATGGCTTGACCGGAACATTGAAAAATTGGTCATCTTCATCTGTTACTCTTCCATGGCTGGAATAGTTTTTGTGGAGGTTATACGTCGTTTTGTTTTTAGTCAACAAGCAGCCTGGAGCACGACGATTCCAATATATCTCTTTTTGTGGATAACCTGGGTGGGAGCAAGTTATAACGTTAGAATTCGAACTCATCTTAAGTTTGATGAGATTCGTGTCAGGTTGCCTTATAATATTCAATTTCTACTTCAGGTTCTTGATGCCGTACTCTGGATTGTGTTCGGAATTATCGTAGTTATCTATTCTACTGAACAAGTACATCTTGCCAGAGAAAATTTTATGATAGTTCAAGGCACTGATAATGTTTTGCAATGGTGGTTTTATGTAGCCACACCTTTAGCTTGGGTATTACTTATAATCAGAGTTCTTCAAAATTTGTTAGAAGATATAAAATTATTTATAAAAGGGAAGCCACTCCCAATACAGAATGCTATGACAAATATAAGTGAGTAAATTGAGATATAGGATAAATGATGGCTGATTCAACTTGGGTTTGGTTAATTTCAATTGTGGTGAGCGTTTTGTTTTTTCTAGGAGTACCAATTTTCCTTATTATTGGGCTTTGGGTTGTTGGGATCAGTTTGGTGATTGATTTCACATTGGCCAATATTGGAGTAACACTTTATGAAGGCTTAAATTTTTATGGTTTGTTGGCTCTCCCTCTGTTTATTTTAACTGGTGATTTTATTAAAGCCGCTGGTATAGCTCAACGTCTTTCAGATTTTGCTTACAGTATGTTGGGTTGGTTGCGTGGAGGACTGGCCATGTCTGCACTCGGAGCATGCGGTTTATTCGCTGCCATTTCCGGTTCTAACTCAGCTACTACAGCAACTATCGGTTCGATCATGCATCCAGAAATGACTAAGGGTGGATATGACAAGCATTTTGCTGCCGCAACAGTAGCAGCAGGGGGTACCGTGGGCATAATCATACCCCCAAGCATAATATTTATTGTATATGGATTCTTAATGAATCTTTCAATAAGTGATCTTTTCGTCGGTGGACTTCTACCTGGAATTCTAATGGTTATAGCAATGCAACTGGCATGTTATCTAGTTTGCAAAAAGAAAGGTTGGGGAGAATTAATAAAATTTGATCTTAAAAATATTATTTCCAAAGGGGGACAAGCATATTTAGGATTCATGGCCATTTTCATAGTAATTTTTGGAATTTACGGAGGAATCTTTTCCCCTACTGAAGCAGCAGGGGTAACTGCAGGATTTTGTTTGCTTTCCGGAATATTTATTACCAAAGGTATAACTATAAAGAACATCCCAAATATTCTTCTTAGATCTGGTCAAATTACAGGTTTATTGGCTCCTCTAATAGCTGTTTCCATAGTAATGCAACAAATACTATCATTACTTGGTGCTAGAGCTTATATCACTGAAATAATTAGCGCATTAGGAGGTTATTACGCTATATTATTAGCTTGTATGTTATTAGTTTTTATTACTGGAACATTCTTGGAAACTTTACCTGATGTAATTATTTTAGCACCAATATTAGCTCCCATAGCAGCTAGTATTGGTATTGATCCTATTCATTTCGCTGTCATATTTTTAGTAGGTGATGCTATTGGGTTCATTACGCCTCCGTATGGACTGAATCTTTATGTTGTAAGTGGTATCACTGGAATTCCTTATTTCAGAATAGTCAGACATACATGGCCTTATTTATTTGCTCTTATGATATCGTGGTTTATAATAGCCTTTTGGCCTACATTGACAACTGCGCTACTTGTTCATGAAGGGGCAGGAATTTTTCAACTGTATAAACCTTGAACAAGTATTAAATGAATTTTTAGGGTTAGAAAAATTCTTCAAAAATCAACAAAAAATACTAACGACCTATTTTAAACATTTTTGAATTTTAAAAAAATTTTCGTGGCTATCATCTCCCAAATATTTAAATGATGAGTAATCTTAATATTAAAAGTGGTAGAAAATCATGTATGAGAAACTGGGTAACTTTATCGATGGAGAATGGAGAACTACCAATGAAATAGGCCAAGATGTTCTCAATCCAGCCAATGAAAGTGTTTTAGCTTTCCTCCCTCATGCCTCTGAAAAAGATCTTGAAGACGCTCTAGAATCTGCCCAAAAAGGGTTTAAAATCTGGCGTGACACCCCAGTTCAGAAGCGTGCTTCGATTCTTCACAAAACTGCAGATTTAATTGAAGAAAGAACGAATCAGATATCCCGCATAATTACCCTGGAACAGGGTAAACCACTAAGGGAAGCAAAAGGTGAAATTCTCAGGACAATAGAAACATTCAGATGGAACGCTGAATTAGGAATTGAGAATCTTGAGAATCGATCTGTATTAAGACCAAACGGGCTTCGTCAAAGCGTGAGAGTTGAGCCTGTGGGGGCTGCTCTTGGATTAACTCCTTGGAATTTCCCTGCTTTTCTACCGGCTAGGAAGCTCGCACCGGCATTAGCCGCAGGTTGTTCCATGATTTTGAAAGCTTCCGAAGAGACTCCAGGCACTGCTGTTTCATTGATTCGTGCTCTTTACGATGCGGGTGTTCCTGATGGTGTGGTAAATCTTGTTTTTGGTGTGCCCGCAAAAATTTCAGAAAAATTATTTGCTTCAACAATAGTTCGTAAAATCAGTTTTACCGGATCTGTTCCTGTTGGCAAGCAACTCGCCGGACTTGCTTCTTCCGGACTTAAAAGATGCACTTTTGAGCTTGGAGGACATTCTCCAGCCATTGTTTGTGAAGATGCAAATCTTGAAAACGCACTCTCGACACTCACTGCCTTCAAATTCAGAAATTCAGGTCAGGTATGTATTGCACCTAGTCGATTCTTTGTTCACAGAAGTCATTACAACTCATTTGTGGATGGTTTTGTTGATGCTTCGCATTCTCAGTGTTTAGGTAATGGTCTTGAAGAAGAAACTACTATGGGACCAATGTCTAATTACCGGAGAATAGAATCGATGGGAAATTTTGTTCAAGATGCTGTCAAATGCGGTGCAAAATTAGTGACTGGTGGAAAACGCTGGGGTAATGTTGGTTTTTTTTGGGAACCAACTGTTTTAGTCGATGTGCCTGACCAATCCAAAATAATGCAAGAAGAACCATTTGGGCCTGTGGCACCTATTATTCCTTTTGACTCATTGGATGAGGTAATTGAAAAATCAAATTCACTCCAATATGGTTTGGCTGCTTATGTCTTTACACAGTCAGATAATACCAGAGAGTTGTTAATTAATTCTCTTGAATCAGGCGGTATTGCTTTTAATTCTGCTGCCCCTGTACCAAGTGACTTACCATATGGAGGATTAAAAGATAGTGGTTATGGTTACGAAGGAGGTATTGAAGGAGTGGAGGCCTTTCTCCACAAAAAACTCGTAAGCATAGAATGAAATCTTAACTGCCTGATATGAAAATTTTTAAAGTATTATATATCAAGAAGTCAACACGTTTAATATTACTAAATCACAAATTGAAATCAAATTTTTTGAAACAGATTATGACTTCAGCACCATAACTTTTCATTGAAAATTATTTGGTGAACTTCTGCATAAAATGTACAGTTAAAAATGTATAAATATCCAACTTAAATTAGAAATAAAAAATATGTCAAAAATAGCATTTATAGGGCTTGGTGTGATGGGAGAACCGATGGCCCGTAATTTATTGAAAGCAGACCATAATGTAAGAACTTATGATGTTAGCAATAATGTGCTAGACAGAATTGCATTGGAGGGAGCTGAGATTGCAAGTTCTCCTGCAGATTCTGTTATAAATGCTGATTTCATTTTTACGATGTTGCCAAGCGGTAAGGAAGTTTTTCAAGCAGCTTTTGGCGACCAAGGATTTGCACAATCGATGTCTAAGGAAACCTTACTAATCGATACCAGCACTATCCTGCCAGCAGATACTGATGAGATCTCAGCGAAATTAGCTTCTCGTAAGTGTAGAATGATTGATGCTCCCGTTGGAAGGTTGGCACAAAATGCTAGAGAAGGGACACTTTTATTTATGATTGGAGGATTAAAATCTGATCTTGAGTGTGCCCTTCCAATACTCAATGTATTAGGAGACAAGATTGTGCACTGCGGCCCTGTAGGGATGGGGACACGTATGAAGATAGTCAACAACTATCAGTCAACAGCTCTAAATGTCTTGACAGCAGAGACACTAACTTTTGCTGAAGCCAGTGGTTTAAATATTAATCTTGCAATAGAGGTTATGCGAGAAACAACTGCAGGAAGAGGACATATGAACGCAACTTATCCTAACCAGGTTCTTTCTGGGAACCTCGAACCAGGTTTTATGATAGATTTGGCCCATAAAGATTTGGGACTGGCACTGGAAACAACTGCAAAACTTCACACTCCGGCTTTCTTGGGAGCTGCAGCTCGTCAGGCATACTCTATTGCCCAATCAAATGGTATGGGCAGGAATGACTGGACTGCCATTTTCATGACTTTGCGAAAACTTGCAGGGTTGGGTCCAATGAAATGATTGGCTAAATGAGAAAGTTTATACATTTTTAAGTACAAGAAATTCGTTGTGATGCAATTCACTAGCAATTTAATAATTGGTATGAAGAAAGATTTGTAAACAAACCTTTACTTTATATAATAAAAATTTCTGATGACTGCTCTCAATTCTAAATCCGGAAGTATGGTAGAAATCGAAAAGGTCATCAGAACATATTTTGATCTTCTTTATAAAGGGGACAAGGACTTAATCGAAACAGTTTTCCTGCCAGAAGCAAATGTATATTCGTTATCCAATGGCAAAATTGTCAAAATTGATATGGACGGCTTTCGGAAACGAATAGCAGAACGACAATCTCCAGAAAGCATTGGTGAAACGCATGATGATAAAATAATTTTGATTGATATATCCAGTCCAACTACAGCGATGGTCAAGGTTAAATGTAATATTTTGCATAACAATTACATTGACTATCTGTCTTTATTCAAAGTCTCTGGTAAATGGAGAATAATTTCAAAGGTTTTTCATATGAATCCAGGGATTTAATCTCAAAATTAATTTAACATTTTAAAAACTTTTGTTATTAATTTACTTATCAAAACACTTTTCACAACTTTTTAGACAACAAAATAGCATAGAAATATGAAAAAAGCTGTACACCATTTACCTTTTTCAAAGATCCCTAAAATTTCTCGTGGTAATGGAATAGTCAATCATTTAATTGCAAGTAAAAACATAGGTGCAAGTAAAATACACTCCGGAATTACAATTATTCCGCCAAAAACATCTGTTCCTGCACACTCGCACAATACAGAAGAGCAGGTAACCATTCTAAAAGGTTCGCTTAAAATTATTTTAAATGGGGAAAAAGAGGTTAATTGCAACAGATACGATTCAACATTTATTACTTCAAAGATTCAACACGAACTCATAAATGAAACTGACGAGGAAGTACATGCAATCATAATTTATGGTTCAGTGGATGTAAATAGAACATTTTCGAAGACTGGTTTAACTGTGTTAATTGGCTCAAAAGAAGACAATTTTACAGACAAATAATAATTAAATTTCTACAGAAATTGAAAATTATGTACTTGAAATTACTACTATGAATTTTTTCAAATGATGTTTTAGGAATGAAAAAATGTGCTACTAAATTTTGAGAAAGGTATATATGAGTTTTTCCAGTTATTTCACAAACAAAAAAGGTGGCGATCGTATTTTTTCAGTTGAAGCCTCTAAAATTAAATTCGGCCGTGGTTCTTTAAAAGAAATTGGAGATGATGCCACGGCACTTGGAATGACTAGGGTTGCAGTATTTACAGACCCTAAAGTTGCTAAGCTGGAACCTGTTTCCATAGTTGTTGAATCTCTAAAATCCAAAGGTATGGATACAGTAGTTTATGATCAGGTTGCAGTTGAACCGACAGACATCTCATTTAAACAGGGCTCAAAATTTGCCAGTGAAGGCAAATTTGACGGATTTGTTTCAGTCGGCGGTGGTTCTGTGATGGATACCTGCAAGGCCTCGAATCTCTATTCCTGCTATCCTGCGGATTTTCTTGATTATGTGAACGCTCCAATCGGTAAAGCAGTACCGGTTCCTGGAAAACTCAAACCGCACATTGCCTGTCCGACAACTTTCGGTACTGCCAGTGAGTGCACCGGAATTGCTATCTTCGACCTGCTTGAAATGGAAGCCAAAACCGGTATTGTCAGCCCAATGATACGGGCTGACATCGGTGTACTTGATCCAAGTGTGCTGGCCTCATTACCTCCTCTTGTCCGTGCTGCAAACGGTTTTGACGTATTCAGCCATGCCTGTGAATCCATTACGGCACGTCCTTACACTCATCGTCCTGCTCCTGAATCATCACAAAAACGTCCATTGAGTCAGGGAGCAAATCCTTACAGTGACATTACATGCCTGGAAGCAATAAATCTTATAGGCAGAAATATTGTCCAGGCTGTCAATGATCCTAGAGAAGAAAATTATGGCGCACTGATGTTTGCCGGAATGCTTGCCGGAATAGGATTTGGAAACGCTGGCTGCCACCTGCCTCATGGGATGTCTTACGCAGTTGCTGGGCTGGTTAAGGATTATCAGCCGCAAGGCTGGCCTGCAGACCATCCGATGGTTCCTCATGGAATATCTGTGATAGTCAACTCTCCAGCTGTCTTTCGTAAAACCGGCCCAGCTTGTCCGGAACGTCACTGGAAAGCTGCAGATGCAATGGGGGCAGACCTTACTGACAAAAAAATGGAAGATGGAGGAGAAATCCTTGCAGACCAAATTATCAGTATGATGCGTGACACCGGCATACCTAACGGTCTTTCAGGAGTCGGATACTCAATGAGTGACCTGGACGCGCTTACTGACCGTTCTTTTGCGCAGAAGAGACTGATTGACAATGGGCCTCTTCCTGTTGCAAGGAATGAGCTGAAAAAACTTTTTCATGATGCAATGAGCTACTGGTAAGCCCTTTAGAATTTATCCACTTAAACTTCAATTATCTGTAAAAATCCTTTATGAATTAGGATTTAAAAATTTTACTTAAAGCCTATTTCCATAAGATCCTCACCTGCCAACAAAATCATGACTATAGAATTCCTGAAAAAGGCTGCAAAATCACCTCAGAGCGGAGAAGAAGAGACAGTACGTTTTGTAAAAGAAATGTTGCAAGCAATAGATTCTGCTGGTGAGGAAAAAGTCAGGGAGTATACAGAAACTCTTGATAAATATTCAGGCAACGTTGTTGTAACTCCGGAAGAAATAGCAAAATCAGCTTCAAGCCTATCAAAACAAATTAAAGATGATATTAAGTTTGCCTACAATCGCGTAAGGACATTTGCAAAAAAACAGTTGGAGAGCATCACTGAATTTGAGTCTGAAACCGCGCCCGGAGTCATATGCGGACAGAAACTTATTCCGATAGAAACAGCAGGATGCTATGTTCCAGGAGGACGCTATGCGCATGTCGCTTCGGCTATAATGAGCATCACTACAGCCAGGGTTGCCGGTGTTAAAAATGTTGTGGCCTGCTCACCTCCAAAACCTGGTGAAGGTGTACACCCCGCAATCCTCTATACCATGGATTTGTGTGGAGCAGACACTATCCTTGCTGTTGGAGGGGTACAGGGTATTGCGTCAATGGCTTTTGGGTTATTTACTGGGAATCCTGCGGACATCCTGGTTGGCCCGGGAAATCGCTTTGTAGCTGAAGCCAAGCGGATTCTTTATGGGCGTGTTGGCATCGACCTTTTTGCAGGTCCAACTGAAATCGCCATAATTGCAGATGAAACTGCAGATCCGGACATTGTTGCTTCGGACCTTGTGGGACAGGCCGAGCATGGGCCTGATTCACCTGCCTGGCTGATCACTACCAGTCGGGAACTGGCAGAGCAGGTACAATCCAGAATGCCGGGCTTAATTGCAGATCTTCCGGAAATACAATCCAAGGCAGCAGAAGCCGCGTGGCGGGATTATGGAGAAATTGGACTTTGTGATAACCGTGAAGAAGCAGCGCAGCTGAGTGACCAATATGCTGCTGAACATCTGGAAGTCCAGGCTGAAGATCAGCAGTGGTGGCTTTATCGGCTGCGAAATTATGGTTCCCTTTTTCTTGGTGAAGAAACTACTGTGGCTTTTGGCGACAAATGTTCGGGAACAAACCACATCCTGCCTACAAAAGGAGCTGCCCGCTATACCGGCGGACTTTCAGTGGGCAAATTCATTAAAACTGTCACATACCAGCGCATGAGCCGAGAAGCGAACCGTGAGGTAGCAGCAGTAACTGCTCGTATTTCCCGCCTTGAAGGCATGGAGGCGCACGCCCGCACCGGCGATGTTCGGCTGCGAAAATACTTCCCAGAAGAAACTTTTCAAACTGATTGCTGATACATCTGCATTGTCATTCAACAGGAAACAAATTAATCCTTTTCACGATAATCCTGAATAATGAGTGAAGAAAAATACCTGAAAAGCCTTTTTGATTTGTCAGGGAAAGTAGCCTGTGTGACAGGTGCAAGTGCAGGAATCGGCAGAACAATGGCCCAGTCTCTGGCCAGAGCCGGAGCATCTGTTGTTGTAACAGCCCGACGTGAAGATTTGCTTGCACAGACCATGGACGAAATTGCTTCTCAGGGTGGTAAAAGCAATTATGTGGTTGCTGAACTGAATGACGTGGACAAAATACCAGAATTATATGAGTGGGTCTCTGAACCTTTTGGTCCTCCGGACATTCTTGTAAACGCAGCAGGAATTAACTTACGTGAAAATGTCGAGTTGACGGTGGTTTTACCGCAAAATAATTACACACCATGAAAGCACTGGTTTATACCGCTACTGAAGAAATTAAGTATCAGGACGTTTCAGTTCCGGAACCGGCAGATGGTGAAGCCAGAATTAAAATAGAAGCTGTGGGAATTTGCGGTTCCGACATACACGCTTACCATGGAAAGAATGAACGCAGGGTTCCTCCTCTTATTCTTGGTCATGAAGCAGCCGGTGTTGTGGAAACAGGAGAACTTAAAGTCGGAACATACACCTATACCCATAATGATCTTGAGAAAGCCCTGCTGACACTGAACTCAGGAGCATTGAGTGATCTCTCTTGGATCGAGGAACGTCCTCTTGCGGAAGGTTCATCAGCTTTTTCAGACCTTGATAATGGCCAAACTGCTGCACCTAATATTGTGCTGCACCCACATGTCTAAATGATTCCAGAATAAATTTTCTCTGTTTTTGAAACCATCAAGAACTATTGAAATATTCCTTCCTTAAAGAAAGCAAGCTGTAAAAACTATTTGTTTTCAAGTATATTATGCTGTGATGCAAATTTTCATCACATACTTGTAAAGGGCTTTTTTTGTAAATTTTTTGCCTTAAACAAGATTTGTTACAATTGCATAAGTAATAAATACGACTTCATTAGTCATTTTCGGAAGAGCTGGAAACGATGATTACTTATCCTTACATGTTCCTGGATCCCCGCTTACGCGGGAATGACAATTTTTTCATGTTTTCAGAGGAATATAGGCAGGATTGAAATTTAAATAATCATTTACAGAATATTTCAATAATGATTGTTAATGTTTGTGCTTAATATTTTTTGGTGCCTGGAGCCGGACTCGAACCGGCACGGTGTTTACACCGAGGGATTTTAAGTCCCTTGCGTCTACCAGTTCCGCCACCCAGGCAGTGCAGGTGGGATCTGGAGGCGACGAGCGGATTTGAACCGCTGTATAAGGTTTTGCAGACCTCCGCCTAACCACTCGGCCACGTCGCCACTGGCCTTTTAAAATTAACTGAAATTAGATGCAAACTCAAGAACAAAAAGAATTGGTCGAAAATGCGATAGAACTGGCACAACTTCACGGAATTCTAAAATATCTGCCTGATGGACAGCTGACTCACGCGCCTTTTTCCCTCAGTCCGTATTGCATTACAAAATCAGATTTGGCGGAAATGACTGAACTTACAGCGGCATTCAGTGAGCTGATGATTAGTGTCTCTCAGAACTGGGATTTTCTTGAACATCATTTGGGACCAATTTCCGCCAATGATCCATTTTTGCAAATGCTGCTCAATTGCAGAACCAGTGAAATCATGCAGAGCAGGCAGTTGCTAGTACAGAGAAATGATTTCTTCATAACAAATGATGAACAGAGTCCTGACAAACAAAACTGTTCGCCAGAATATGAAACCAATGCGGCTTCCTTACTGCGCCAGGTTGAATTAAACACTGTCTCAGTCAGTTTTCCTTTTCTAGCCACAAAACTGACGCAATTGCATCATTACTTATATGAACAAAATTGCTTAAAGCAGGTAATTCAGAACAATCCTCTTGATGCCGTTGTGGATGCTTTTGCTAAAGCAGTACGAGACTATGACATTGCTGACAGTGTTATGCTTATAGTAATACAACCGAAAGAGAAAAACATTTTTGATCAGCTTGGACTGGAACAGCTCATGTGGGAAAAACACAAAATTTCCACAATAAGAAAAATTTTATCTGAAATATACAGAGATGGTAAACTGCGTGAAGGTCATCTTGTTGTTGACAGTAAAACTGTTGCAGTCACATATTTTCGTGCTGGCTACACACCTGACGATTTTTCCACAAAGGATGCTGTCAAAGGACGTCAGTTAATTGAAGCTTCATCATCTATCCAGGTTCCGGATTTGGCTATGCATCTTTCCGGAATGAAAAAAATACAGCAGGTACTGACAAAGCAGGAAGTATTATCAGATTTTGTATCTCCGGATTTGTCCGGACGATTTTCAAAAACATTCGCTAAAATGCATACACTGGATGAAATAATTGATACACCTGAAGGAGAAGTCAGCGCCGCAGAATGGGTATCAAAGCATCCTGAAGATTATGTGCTGAAACCTCAACGTGAAGGCGGAGGAAATAATTATTTTGGCAGCGATATCCTAAATTTACTTCCAACCATCAGAAAAGAAGAACAAAAAGCATATATTTTGATGGTGAAAATTAAACCTCAAATTCATTCCGCTATTCTGGTGGTTAACGGACAGGCTGAGACTTTAAACTGTGTTAGTGAGATAGGACGTTTTGGAATCTGTTTTGCTGAAAATGGAGTAGTTAAAAACAACAGGGACGTTGGTTATCTGGTACGTACCAAAGCTGAAAATGTCAATGAAGGAGGAGTCTGTGCCGGCTTTGCCTGCCTGAATACTATTGCTGATATCGATGATCAACAGGAAAGTGGAAATTAAACCGAATTACAGACTTCCGGAATTATTTCATGATGCCAATTCAATAGTGGCAAGCAAATCTATTTCGTCCAGAACTTTTCCTGTGCCTGTGGCAACGCTTGTCAGCGGATCATCTGCGTGAAAAATTGGCAGTCCGACCTCCGCGCGAAGTAAATCATCTATTCCGGATAATAATGATCCGCCTCCGGCAAGCACTATTCCACGGTCAACTATGTCAGCGGCCAGTTCCGGAGGTGTTGATTCAAGGGCATTGCGGATTGTCTTTACAATCAGTCCGCAAACATCACTTAGAGCTTGCAGTACTTCCTCTTCACCAAGCACCAGTGTTTTGGGAATGCCTGTTACCAGATCACGCCCTCTTACTTCATAGGATTTTGGTTCCTCTTTGATAAACGCGGTGCCGATGCTGATTTTTATTTCTTCAGCGGTGCGCTCTCCTATCAGCAGATTGTATTTTTGCTTGATGAATTCGGTGATGCTATCATCCATTTTATCTCCGCCCACTCGCGCAGAGTCACTGTAAACAATTCCAGCCAGGGAAATCACCGCGACTTCGGTTGTACCTCCGCCAATATCCACGATCATGCTTCCGCTGGCTTCCGTTACAGGAAGCCCTGCTCCAAGCGCGGCAGCCATCGGTTCCTCAATCAGGAATACTTCACGAGCGCCTGCAGATTCAGCGGCTTCCTTGACCGCACGGCGTTCAACCTGTGTAATACCCGAAGGAACAGCAACAACAATGCGTGGTTTAAATCGAAGAAAGGAAAACTTACTTTGTGTCTGGCGGATGAAATAACGCAGCATTTCCTGAGTGATATCAAAATCAGAAATAACACCATCCTTCATTGGGCGAATTGCAGTTATTGAACCCGGTGTACGCCCCAGCATTTGCTTTGCTTCCTCACCTACTGCAAGTACCTGTATTCTGCCTCGACTGTCTTTTTGTACAGCTACAACAGAAGGCTCACGAATCACTATCCCCCGCTGTTTTGTATAAACAAGTGTGTTTGCTGTACCTAAATCAATAGCTAAATCCTGGGTAAATACACCTGCTAACTTATCTTTCATTTATATTTCCTGGTTTAGTTTTTTCACTGAGTCTATGTAACGCCCGCACTTCACCATTTCCTTAAAATCATTGGAATACTGTTGCGGCATGAGTATGTTTGAATGTGTGAGGGAGAACTGATTTTTCAGAATTTCTACATCGCGGTTGGACATACAGAAGTAATGCCAAAACTGATTTATATATATTTAAATTTGATAATGGCAGGCACTTTTCTGCAATTTTCTTCCTGAGGAGCTTTTTTTGGACTTTTTCTAAGTTTCGATTAAAAATTATATGCTGAAATTTCCAATTAAAAGAAGAAGTAATTAAACCTGTAAATGTCAGATGGAAATACCAGTTTTGCCTGGAATTCCTGACATAAACAACTGTCAGCCGACACGCACTTCCGGGCTTCCTCCTGCAGTCATTTTTACAGCGCAGTATTTCACTTCAGGAATTTTTCCATATGGATCAAGCGCTGAGGATGTTATCAAATTTGCTGCAGCTTCATTGAATGCAAACGCCATAAATATATTTCCCTGCTGTACACCCAAATCCCGACGCGCAAAAGCAGTAATTTTTCCGCGTCGTGATTCAATGGTCACTGCCTCTCCGGCTTCAACTCCCAGTTTTTGCAGGTCATTTGGATTAACATTAATCACTGGCTGCGGTTCAATAGCGTCCAGCACACTTGATCTGCGAGTCATACTGCCTGTGTGCCAGTGTTCGAGCTGTCTTGCAGTCACAAACACAAATGGATATTCCTCGTCCGGCAGTTCATCGGCTTCAGTATATTTTGCCGGAACGAAGCGTCCTCTTTGATTTTCAGTAGGGTAACCATCCTGGAAAACAATCGGATCACCTGGGTCGCCCTCTTTGGTACATGGATAAGTTACAGAATGTTCGTTCTGCAAACGTTCCCATGTTATTCCAGCCATACTTGGGGTTGCTTCCCGCACTTCCAGGTAAATGTCCTCCGGACCAGTATAATTCCAGTTCAGGCCAAGCCGTCTGGCTATTTCCTGTATGATCCACCAGTCCTGGCGTGTGTCCCCTGGCGGATCAATTGCCTGACGGCCAAGCTGTACCTGGCGGTTAGAGTTGGTAAAGGTTCCGATCTTTTCCGGAAATGCCGAAGCAGGCAAAATCACATCAGCGAAGCCTGCTGTTTCAGTCAGGAAAATATCCTGAACAATTAAATGATCCAATCTGATCAGCGCCTCACGCGCATGATTCAAATTCGGATCAGACATGGCGGGATTTTCACCCTGCACGTACAAACCCTTGATTTCTCCGGAATGCACAGCATCCATTATCTCCACAACCGTTAAACCGGTTTTGGGATTGAGGGGTGTTTCCCAAAAATCTTCAAACCATTTTTTTGATGCCGGTTCGACTACTGATCTGTAATCCGGGAAGAACATTGGTATCAAGCCCATGTCCGATGTCCCCTGAACATTGTTTTGTCCGCGTAAAGGATGCAACCCTGTTCCCGGCCTGCCAATTTGACCGGTCATCAACGACAAGGCAATCAGGCATCGTGAATTATCTGTGCCATGAATGTGCTGTGAAATACCCATGCCCCAGAGGATGATAGAAGCCTCAGCTGTGGCAAAAACACGTGCTACTTCACGCAAAGTCTCTGCCGGAATTCCGCAAATAGGTGAAACTGATTCCGGACTGTATTCCACCACATTTGCTTTTAATTTTTCAAAATCTGTAGTATGTTCCGCAATATATTTTTCGTCGCACAGGTCTTCTTCGATAATCGTGTGTATCAGCGAATTCAGCAGCAACACGTCAGTATCAGCACGAAACTGCAGACTGTATGCTGCATATCGTGCAAGTTCAGTACGATAGGGATCCAGCAGGATAAGTTTTTTTCCTGCTTTAGCGGCATTTTTCATGAAAGTTGCTGCAACAGGATGGTTGCTGACAGGATTTGCGCCAATAAGAAAAATAACATCCGCATCAACTACATCCGTGAATGGATTGGACACTGCTCCAGATCCGATTCCTTCAAGCAGAGCGCTTACTGAGGAAGCATGACAAAGTCGTGTGCAGTGATCGATATTATTTGATCCAAATCCCGTACGCACTAATTTTTGCAGCAAATACGCTTCTTCATTACTGCCCTTTGCGCATCCAAATGCAGCCAGTGCGTCTGTACCATTATGATCCGGAAGCAGGTTCTCTGAACGGATTTTGATTAATCCTGCCGCAGCAAATTCCAGTGCTTCTTCCCAGCTCGCTTCTCTGAAAACTTTTTTCCAGTCCCCCGGTTGAAGCAATTCCGTTGTTTTTGGCACATTTTCACGACGAATCAGCGGTGTTGTTAAGCGGTCTTTGTGATGCACATAATCAAAACCAAATCGACCTTTTACGCATAAACGTTCGTTATTTGCGGGACCGTCACGTCCCTCCACCTGCAGCAGTTTGCCGTCTTTTACATGATATGTCAGCAAGCATCCCACACCGCAGTATGGACAAACTGAATCAACCTTTTTGTCCGCCACAATCAGACCTACATCATTTGCCGGCATCAATGCCCCGGTAGGACAGGCCTGTACGCATTCTCCGCATGCCACACATGTGCTGTCCCCCATTGAATCACCAAGATCAAATACAATCTCAGCATGTGACCCCCTGAAAGCCATACCGATCACATCATTGACCTGTTCTTCACGGCAGGCTCTGACACAGCGTGTGCATTGGATACAGGCATCAAGATTAACAGACATTGCGGGATGAGAAACATCAGCAACCGGCTGAACACGACCGTTAAATCTTGGTTTGCCAACATTCAGTTTCCCAACCCACTCATCAAGTTCAGAATTCAGTGTGTATGGTGATTCTCCGCCGTCCGGCATGTCAGCCAGCAGCAGTTCCAGCACCATTTTCTGTGAATGGACAGCTCGTTCGCTTCTGCTGTTTACTTTCATGCCTTGCTGAGGATAGCGGCAGCAGGATGGCGCAAGCACCCGCTCCCCTTCAATTTCAACTACACATGAACGGCAATTACCATCTGATCGATATCCTTTTTTGTAGCAAAGACGGGGTATATCATTGATCCCAACTCGATCCGCTGCCTGAAGAATAGTCTCTCCATGCAAAGCGTCAATCGACTGACCGTTCAATTCAAATGAAATTGTTTCCATTAATCACACCTCCTGCGGGAAATATTTGATCACACTTCGTAATGGATTTGGCGCGGCTTGGCCCAAACCGCAAATTGAAGCATCTTCCATTGTACGTGACAGTTCTTCTAAAAGTGACTGATCCCATTTATTATTCTGCATCAGCGGAATAGCTTTTGCTGTGCCGGAGCGGCACGGAGTGCACTGGCCGCATGATTCATGTTCAAAAAATCGCATCGCGTTCAGCGCCAAATCTCGAGCAGCGTCCTGATCAGAAAATACTATCACTGCCGCTGAGCCGATAAAACATCCATATTCCTGGAGGGTATCGAAATCCAGCGGAACATCTCCAAGTGAAGCAGGCAAAATTCCTCCGGATGCTCCTCCCGGTAAATAACCGTAAAATGTGTGTCCGGGCAGTATACCGTCACAGTACTCATCAATCAACTCGCGCATAGATATTCCTGCCGGTGCAAGGTGAACTCCCGGCTTGTTTACTCGTCCGCTTACCGAAAAAGCACGCAGTCCTTTGCGGCCTCTACGTCCATTTGAAGAAAATGATTCCGCACCCTTTTCAATAATATCCCGAACCCAGTGCAGTGTTTCCATGTTGTGTTCCAGCGTGGGCCTACCGAACAAACCCACTTCAGCAACATAAGGCGGTCTTAATCTGGGAATGCCGCGTTTACCTTCAATCGATTCAATCATTGCCGATTCTTCACCGCAAATATATGCCCCCGCACCTCGGCGTAAATGAATCCTGCAAATCTTATCTTTGAAAAAGTTCTCCAGTACTTTAATTTCCTTGAGCAAAATCTGATGTCCTGCGGCGTATTCATCACGCAGATAAAGGTATATTTCATCAAGCCCAACAGCCCAGGCTGAAATTAAACATCCTTCCAGGAAACGATGCGGATCGGTTTCAAGGAAGTACCTGTCCTTGAATGTGCCCGGTTCTCCTTCATCAATGTTAACTGCCAGCAGACGGGGCGCAGGAAACTTTTTTACAATCTCCCATTTTGTTCCTGCAGGAAATCCAGCGCCGCCCAGCCCCCTCAGACCTGAATTTTTCAATTCATTAATTACTTCTTCCGGGTCTCGCTTTCCGGAAAGGCAATCTTGAAAAAGACTGTATCCTCCCGATGATCTGTATTGGTTAAATCCAATGTATTGCGGAATTTCCGGAATCAGTGCTTTCTGTTCCACTTTCTGCCTGACCAATTCCGGAGACGCATAATCTACAGGGTTTTTACCTACTACAGCCACAGGCGCATGCTGACAGCGTCCAACACAAGGCACTGCCTGAATCCGGACCTGTTCACCTGAACCCTGGACAGTAAGTGATTGCTTTTTGAGTGAATCTGAAAGTTCTTTTGCTCCAGACATTTCACAGGTAATTGAATCACATACTCGAACAGTAATCGGTGGTGGCGGAGCCTGGACATTTCCCTCAGCGTTTGATTCTTTAATCACGTCAAAATGGTGATAAAACGTAGCAACTTCATATACTTCCGCTGGGGAAAGTTTCATTTCATGTGCCAGTGCCACCAGATGTTCTGCTGACAAATAATGATACTCATCCTGAATCAAATGCAGTGCTTCGATCAACAAATCCTTTCTGCGAGGCATATCATCCAGTAATTCCTGAACTTCCAGCAATGCCACCGCATCCAGTTGTCTGCCTTTATGTTTGCCCTGTCTTTTCTGTTTCATTATTGTGCTGTTTATTTAATTTCTACAAAACACCGCGTCAGATCTTCATAAGTTTCAGCACGTCTGATAAGCCGGCTTTGCCCTTCTTGAACCAGTACTTCTGCCGGACGAGGACGAAAATTATATTGGGAACTCATCGACAAACCGTATGCGCCAACATCCAAAAAAGCCAGTACATCACCGATTTTCGCTTTGGGAAGACTACGAATTATTTCATCTCCTGATTTACTTAAAATGTCACCACTTTCGCAGATATTGCCGACAACTACAACATCTTCTTCATTTCCGGAAGCACAACCGGCGTTGATTATCTTGTGATAAGCTCCGTACATTGTCGGACGCAAAAGATGATTGAATCCGGAATCGACTCCTACGAATCGATGTTTTGGAGTATCAGAAATGTTTGTCACGGTTGTCAACAAAATGCCCGCAGGCCCAACCAGCAGTTTCCCGGGTTCAATTTTCATTTTTAAATCACGTCCGTAACTGTTTATGAACTGTCTGAACCTGCTGGTCATTTTTTGACTTAAATCTTTCATATCCAAAGCCAACTGCTCAGGCCTGTACGGAATTCCAAAGCCTCCACCAAAATCTACAAATTCCAAATCAGGAAATTTTTCTGCAACCCCCAGAGTCATTTCCATTGCCTCCAGCATTGGCTCCGAGGAAAAAATACCTGTACCGATGTGAGAGTGAACACCGTTAAGCGTAAGACTGTATTTTTTTGACATAGCAAGAACGGAATCGATTTGATCATGATAAATTCCAAACTTGGAATCCGGACCTCCTGTGATGCAGTGAGCATGATGTCCTGCCCCAATTCCCGGATTAATCCTTACTGAAACCGTTGTCCCCGGATGCCGTTCACCATAAAGTTCAAGCAATGCCAATGATCCAATATTGATCAATACCTTTTTTTCTACACAGTACTCAATTTCTTCAATATTATTGTTGTTTCCGGTAAATAGTATTTGTTGCGGCTCAAAGCCTGATTCCAACGCAAGACGAACCTCTAATTCTGAAACTGCATCAATAGAAGAACCTTCCTCACGAAGAATTCTGAGTATAGATTGATTGGAATTTGCTTTCATGGAATAATGGATACTCAGCAATTCTTCAGGAAATCCGGAACGCAGCTGCCTGAACTGAGAACGCAATACTGACTCTTCATAGACATAAAGCGGGGATCCATATTCCTGCACAAGCGATTCCGCTGAAATATCTTCCAAATAAAGTGTGTTGTCAGTTATTTTCATTTTGTGGATGAAAATTTACAATATTTCTATTACTAATCAGAAACCGTCCAAAGCAGCTGAAACTGCTGTTTTTCAGCTTTGTATGCTAATCTTTAGGAAACAAAATTGCGAATCAAAAGAGTGATATGTCAAGTTTTCAAACCTGCACAGAGGTGAACTGTTGAGTAAGAAACGAACTATTAGGCTACTGTTTATGTGGCTTACCGCATTTGCAATGGCAGGCATTCTCGGGCTGATGATCTATTTTCAAATGTCTGATCATCAGGAAAATGTTGTAGGAACACTGTTAATCGGACCTCCGGAAGAGTTGACTGATAATACAACAGTTGAACAGTCTCAAGACAATGAGACGACCGAATTAATGCCGGAAAAAGTGGCAAAAGTATTTTCAATAGACTATGAGTTGTCACATTTAGTGGAAACATCCAGCCCATACTGGGACGTTATACCAATTACTGAAGCCGGCATATCATCTGAAAACTGGCACACAATCATGGTGCAGAATCGTCACAAAATTGACTACACGATCACCCCTTTTTCTCCCAGAGAATGGCACCTCGTCAGGAGCAAAAATTCAATCAAGGTTCAATTCCCCTATGAAATGAGTGGAGTAAAAGACATTTTAGCACGAAAAAAACGCGGGAAGTTTTCAATACAGCTGATTTCAATTGAACATGACAGATTCCCGCATGCAGTTTCATTGCTGAAACGTCTTTTGCATCAAGGATATTATGCTTATTTGCAGCGGACTGAAACTGAATTTGAAAATAAATACTGGTTCCGAGTGAGGGTAGGATTTTTCAAAAATCTTGAAGATACCCGCGCTGCAGGAAATAAAATTATGCAGAAATTTCAGGAGGAGGAATTGTTTTCATCAAAATACTGGCCGGTGCAGCCCGGACCTCAGGAACTTTCCCGCCCTGTAATAGACCTGCGTCAGCCCCTGAACAAACCCTGGGTAATACAGCTTCCATTATATGAAAGTCATGCTGACGTGCTGAAAGATTTTGCTGATTTAAGCACACAAACTGATTTCAGCTATATTTCACAAAAACTGCAATCTGATTCTTCAGATGAACAAGTATATCGCATCCGCATTGGCTTCTTTGAAACAAAACAAGAAGCAAAAAGAACGGTTTACGGAATCAAAAAAAAGCTGCCTCAATTCAAAAAATTGAAGCTCATTCGCTTGTGAAACCGTGGGCTTAGCAAGTCAGATTTCCAAAACTTTGAGAAATTATTTGGCTACAAAATTTTCAAAAAACAATAATTGCTGCCTTGTCAATCAGCGCTTCTGCCTTGTTCCCAATCCAGCGACAATTGCTGCGCTTCAGCAATTTGTTCGCGTGTCATGCGTTTTCTTACCTCGTTTTTCACATCCTTGGCTTTTTCATTTCCACGGGCTGCAGCCAGATTTGCCCACTTGTAGGATAAAACATAATTTTCAGGAACTCCCTCACCTGAATGATACATGGTTGCCAGATTCAGCTGTGCTTTAGTATCTCCCTGTTCCGCGGCTTTTCTGTACCAGTAAACTGCCTGAGAAAAATCTTCTGCCACACCAGTACCATATCTGTACATCAAAGCAAGGTTCAGCTGTGCTTTTGTATCACCCTGCTCCGCGGCTTTTTTGTACCAGATTACAGCCTGGGTATAATCTTCTTCTGCACCCTTTCCGTTTTCATACATCAGGCCAAGGTTGTATTGCGCGCCGGCTTCACCCTTTTCTGCAACTTTTTTATACCAGTAAAATGCCTGAGTGTAGTCTTCAGCAATTAATTTACCGTTTTCATAGATGTTACCAAGACTCAGCTGTGCCTTTGTGTCTCCCTGTTTAGCTGCCTTTTTATACCATTCAACAGCTAGTGTATTATCAGCCTCAACACCTTTGCCGTTTGCATAAAACCAACCCAGGCTGGTCTGTGCTTCTGCGTGCCCCTGCTCCGCGGCTTTTTTGTACCAAAAAACTGCTTCTGCATAATCCTGTGCCACACCTTTGCCATATTGATACATAATCCCAACATTTAACTGAGCGCCTGCGTCACCCTGTTCTGCCACTTTTTTGAACCAGTAAAAAGACTGTGTGTAATCCTCGGCAATACCGTGTCCGTTTTTGTAAAGTATACCCAGTTTCAGCTGCGCTTTTGTATCACCCTGTTCCGCGGCTTTTTTGTACCAGTAAATTGCTTCTTTGTTATCTATTTCAATTCCTTTACCGTTTTCATACATCCAGCCCAGACTGGTCTGTGCTTCTGCATGACCCTGCTCCGCGGCTTTTTTGTACCATAAAACTGCCTGAGAATAATCTTCTTCCACTCCTTTCCCATATTGATACATAATTCCCAGATCGAACTGAGCAGAAGCATTTCCTTGTTCAGCGGCTTGCGTGTACCAGTAAAAAACTTGTTTGTAATCTTTGTTGACGCCCTTACCGTATTTATAAATAATTGCCAGACTGAGCTGAGCGTTGATATTGCCCTGTTCTGCTGCTTTTTGGTACCAGGAAGTTGCCTGAGTAAAGTCCTGCTCCACACCTTTACCATATTCATACATCCAGCCAAGATTGGCCTGGGCTTCAGCATTACCCTGTTCCGCGGGCATTTTGAACCAGTGAACAGCCTGTGTATAGTTTTCTTCTACACCTCTGCCGTATTTGTACATTATGCCAAGATTTAACTGCGCTTCAGCATTGCCCTGTTCCGCAGCCTGTTTATACCAGAAAACAGCCCTTTTATAATTTTGCTCTGTTCCCCAGCCGTTACTGTACATTATAGCAAGATTCAACTGTCCTTCTACCTGTCCTTTCTCAGCAGCTTTTTTGTACAATGAGACTGCTTTTTTATAATCCTGAGCTACACCTTTACCTTTTTCATACATCCACCCCAGGTTTGTCTGCGCGGCAGAGTGTCCTTTCTCAGCAGCTTTTTTTAACCAGTAAACGGCTTTATCGTAGTCTGGTGCAACCGCTTCACCGTTTTTATAAATTACTCCCAAATTTAACTGCGCGTTTACATGCCCCTGGGCGGCAGCTTTTTCAAACCAGAAAATCGCTTCATCATAGTCCTCATCTACTCCTTGCCCTTTTTTATACATAATTCCCAGATTTAACTGTCCTTCAGCCTGGCCCAGCTGAGCCGCATTTCTATACCAGTAAACCGCCTGTACGTAGTCCTTAACAACTCCTTCTCCGTTTTCATACAGCCAGCCGAGATTGGTCTGTGCTGCAGGATGGTCCTGCTCCGCGGCTTTTTCGTACCAGCGGAACGCCATGGTTAAATCCTTCACAACACCTTCGCCGTTTTCATACATCCAACCAAGCGCGTACTGCGCGTTTGGATTATCCTGTTCTGCTGATTTATTATACCAGTACACTGCCTGGGCGTTATCTTCCTCAACACCTTTACCGAAGTCAAACATATTCCCAATGTTGAATTGTGCGGCAGCATCACCTTGTGCAGCCAGTGGACCCCATTCCTTGATTGCGGTGATATAGTCCCCTTTCAGATGTGCTTCATATCCCTTCTGGAAATCGGCCGCGTATAGAGTGAATACCGGAGGGAAAATACAAAACAGAACCATGCACAGGTTTCTGAAAAGTAATTTATATTTCATAGGAAGATTTGTAGAAGACATAAAAATATTATTTGCCTCAACTGTATATTTAGTTTTTAAAGATTAAAATGTATAACATTAATAAGATATTAGTACAAGAAAGGTGATTATAGAAACAGTGACATTATTTTTTTCTTCAAAGAAATTTAAGCGGTTTTTTCGCTGGTCTTCAGTAGTGGTATTTGTTCTTGCTCTTCCCCATGCAATTTTTTTGTACCGTGCCGCAACTGCTTTCATGTCAGGTAGTAATGTAGGCAGGATTCCTTTCGCAGTTTTTTTATGCTTAATCTTTGGATTAGCAGTATATGTTCATTTTTCAAACCAAACCTGGACTTTAAGAAGATTTTTCCCGTTGATCACATTATCTATTGTGATTTGGATTTCAGTCACATTCCTTGAAGAAAACAGCAATAAATATATTCATATTCCTCAATATATGATTCTCAGTCTGTTATTGTTTTTCGCATTATCAGTGGATTACAGGGGCGGAGGAATACTTTTGCTGACATTTATTCTGTCCTCGCTTTTAGGGGTTGTGGATGAAATGCAGCAGGGTTTGTATCCTGACCGATATTTCGGTTGGAAGGATATGGTCATCAATTCATCCGGAGCATTGCTGGGAGTAGTTTTGATTGACACCTTAACTGCTCAGTCTGTCCGGAACTGGAGTTGGTTAAGAATGATTGCCCGTCAAAAAGTACTTTGTATAATTTTGTTTTCCGGACTTGCGGGTACAATATTCACCGGACTTATGCTGTGGGAGCATAAAGATGATAAGACAGTCGTTCATAACTATGAAAATCAAATACTGGCCTGGAATATTGTATACTGTACCACAGCAGCAATGGCTGTCTTTCGTTTGCTGAACAAAAGTGTGTTTACGCCTCAACCAGTTAAAACGCAGACATTAATGAACACTTATTTATTATGGTTTATTACACTGTTTTGCCTTACCTTCATCATACATGCAGTGTCAACACTGACTTTACTTACCAATCTTGATTTCAGGTAAGAATGAATTTGTTAAAGTTCCAGAGTTTTACCCCTCTCAGCCGCGCTTCTTATCAGCATTGTACTCAAGTCTTTTCTCTTGAACTCCGGAAAATTCAGCAAATACTCCTTAACTCCCTCTGAATCCCCACTCTGTGCAAGTCGCTGAATTTCCTGCAGCATTTGGTGTTCTGACATGTGCTGTGCCTTTGCTGAGGGATCAGCTTCAGGAATCAAAGAATATTCCTTTATCGTCTGCCGTTCACTTGCTATTTCAAATCTTAAGTGATGATTTGTTCCGCTTTTTTTTCCCATGCTATTATCAAATAACTTGTTTCATGTTTTGTTATGCCAGTGGTAAATAAATAAGATTTTTAAAAAAAAAATTTCAACTTGCTGCTTTATTCCCTCGTTTTGCGGGAAATTGGATTTTGTAGAAACTGGATTACTAAATACTGGACATCGTTCAGGATTGCTTGTAATACAGATATGCCATTATTGAGGGGATAATCAATATTACTGCAACCCATTCCCACCAGTTTATTTGAGCTAATGCCCTTTTAAAAAAATACCTGTTGATCAAATAATATGCCAGCTCAAGCAAACAAACAATCAGGATGATGAGTACAAATCTGGGCATAGTCAGTTATTTTCATAAGTCAACAGGTTAAGCCTTAGCTAAGTGCAAGCCAAGGTTTTTAGCAGTTTTATTTTATTTTAACTCCATTTCCCCATTTGGCAATAATATTCCCCTGATTGTCATACCAGGTGATGTTCCAGGGTTCATCCTTTCTGAATTCACCAACCCATTTTTCACCATCAGGAAAATAGAAATTCCCCTGGCCGTTCCACTCGCCAGCTTTGAATTCACCTACATATTTTGTTCCATTACGGTATGTTAATGTGCCTCTTCCGTCAGGCCTGCTTTTTTCAATTTCTCCTACATATCTTCCTCCTTCATCTCTCTTTTCATCACTTACATACCATACCCAATTTCCCTTTTCCTT
The DNA here is from genome assembly GCA_001627865.1 of SAR324 cluster bacterium REDSEA-S27_B3. Taxonomy (GTDB): domain Bacteria; phylum SAR324; class SAR324; order SAR324; family NAC60-12; genus Arctic96AD-7. Next base: position 19,787 of record LUQO01000046.1, on the reverse strand, counting down.
ATGTGTAAACAAAACTCCAACCTTTTTAAAAAAAACAGTCCTTACACCTTCAGTGTAACGTCCAATTATTTTTCCTTCATGATTATATTCAGTCACATTCCAGGGTTTATTCTCCCTGAAGGCGCCTACGCCTTTCCTGCCATCCGCAAAGTTAAATGTCCCCTGTCCATGGGCTTTCCCGTCCTTATATTCCCCTTCATATTTATCTCCGGAAGGATAGGTTAATTTTCCCCAGCCGTTTGGCTGCTGATTTTCAATTTCCCCAACATATTTGTAATCGCTATTATTGTCTCCTCTGTTAAACCAACCTGCTATTCCAGATTCTATACGATAAAACAAAATACCTTCTTTTTTAAAATCAACAAGCTCCTCTCCATCCAGATATTTTGCGATGATTTTTCCATTTGAGTCATATTTTGTGATAATCCATTCTTTATTTTCCTTCCATTCACCTGATATCTTTTCACCATCAGAAAGTGTGAGGGTTCCCTGTCCATGTCTTTTACCGGATTTCCACAATCCCATATACTTTGTTCCATCAGGAAAAAGCATGATTCCAAGGCCATGCGGTTTTTGATTTTTGATTTCACCCTTGTAAACATGCTGGGTTTTTTCATCTCCAAAATTCTTCCATACCTTCCCGGATGAAAGTTCCCAAAGGTATAAAATACCGGTTTCTACGGACTGAGCAAAAACTGAAAAAGTAAAAAACAGAATGGTTACAAAATTGATTATAATAATTTTCATGATGGTTTCATAAAAAATTTCATTCTGATTCATTTCGGAAAAATCAGCGGGCCATATTCCTGTTTATTCCCATCCTTCCATTCACCTGAATAAATTTCACCACCGGGATAAACATAAGCTCCTTTGCCATGTGCTTCACCATCTTTCCAGTTTCCTTCAAACCTGTCCCCATCAGCAAAGAAGTATGTCCCCTTCCCATGTTTTTTCCCATCTTTCCAGTTTCCCACATACTTGTCACCTTCTGAAAAAAAATAAGTACCCTCTCCATGCTGTTTTCCCCTCTTCCATTTTCCCTCATACCTGTCTCCATTGGGGAAAAAATATGTACCCTTCCCATGTTTATTCCCTCTGTTCCAATTACCAATATAGATGGTGTCAAGAGGTCTTGATACTTTTTGGTGTACCATACTCCAGACAACTACACCATATATCAGGGTTGTTGCTAAACCGGGGATCATCAGTGAAAGGAACCACACAGAATCTTTGGATTCTTTATAGTAAGTGAATTTTCCATAACCATGAGGTTTACCTTTTTTTACCTGACCTTCATATTTCCCATCCTTCGTTTCATCTCCATCTGCATGCCAGCCCCATTCTTCATATTTTTCGCGGTAAAACAACACCCCGCCTTCAGATGTTGTATTTGTGGTGCACGCAACGGTACTTAAACTTAAGCATATAATTAAGAAAATAAGAAATAAATCTTTCACCTAATTCTTGCTGACAAATATTTGATCATAACTTTTGATTTTATTTATAATTCCTTAAACTTTAGAAAACACGGCGTTGCAGTTATGTGTGAAAGAGTATGGTGCCCAAAGTGTTACAAACAGGACAGTTCAGGTAAAAACAAGATATAACATCACTTAGAAGGGAATTCAAGAATGGGGCACATGCTGGAAAAGAGAAAAAAAATCTTTGAAGATGTTTCTGATCAGAGGAGCGTAAAAAATATCTATAAATGTTTTATTAATTGAGTATATACTAAATCATTTATTATAGTTAAAATACTCAGATGCAGTTCCACGAAAGGTGTGGTCTGATACTTTGTCAACTTCTCCGGGATTGGGGTTTACATTGACCACAACAGCTCCGGAGATGCGTCCCTCCTCTGCAAGCCAAACCGGTGTATGGATAACACCGGCAGTACCGATCACCAGTACAACATCACAGTTCCGGCATGCTTCAATTGATTCCGGAAGAGGGTAGTCATCATAGCTTTCTCCGATAAAGCATACATTCGGTCGCCATGCTTTTAATTCCTGATCATCCGGAGGTGAATCAATCCATGATTTTGGCAGAGGCTGTCTCCGCCCATTTTTAAGGCTTCTCATTTCATGTATGCAGCCGTGGATTTCAAAAACCTTCTGACTGCCGGCCTTACGATGAAGTCCGGAAATGTTCTGAGTAACAATTCCTAAAAAGTTTTCAACTGATTTTACCTCTAGTTCAGCCAGAGCGAAATGTGACGCTGCGGGCGGGGTGGCATGGTAACTTACAAATCTGTTAAGGTACCAACGCCATTGACGTACAGGTTCAGAATGGAGTGCGTCCACTGAAGCAAGGTAGGCTGCTTCCCTGTCTTCATAATATCCTTTTTCTCCTCGAAATGACGGCAGCCCTGCTTCCACATCAATGCCTGAGCCTGTAATCACTGTTATACGGGACTCTCCCTCCATCAGTCCGGACAATGTGTAATCTCTGGGAAAGGTGTCCGCCATTTTTACAATTACTTTACGGAACCTTTTTTAGGGCAGTTAAACATCCATTTGATTCCGTACTTATCTGTCATCATCCCGAATTTATCCCCCCAGAACTGTTCTTTGAGTTCCATTGTTACTGATCCATCCTGTTTGAGTTTATCAAATGTTGCCTGCATTTTGTCTGCATCCTCAAATTCAAGACTCAATTGAATTCTCGTACTTTCTATCTCAGAGGCATCCGATGTGCTTTCCATTTGATCGGACATCATAATCGAACCACCCCAAAACTTGAATTCGGCATGGATAATTTTATTTTTGTTTGAATCCGGAACCGGCATGGGTGAATCACCGTATCTTCCGATGTCAGCAATTTCACCATTAAAACATTCTTTGTAGAAATTAAGGGCTTCTTCGCAGTTTCCATTGAAAAACAGGTAGGGCCTAAAATGTTTCATGATTGATCCTTAACTGCTGATATGTTTATTTAACTGACGGAATCTGTCAATTTTATCCAATCTTAAGCAATAAGGGGGCTGTCTAATCCAATTGAAATTCCTCAAGCGGAACCTCCAGCAAACAGTTGAATTCGCGGGGAAAATCCACGGAAACCCGCGCATGTACAGCGCCCTGCTTGTCATAAAAACTGTGTTCACCGCTGGCTGTCATGGCCCCGTCATGCCAGATATTGGGATGAATGTAGAGTCCTTCGTTTCCACTGAAATGGAAACAGACAAAATCTTCCGGTGATACATCATCCCCCGGCATTGCAAGCGGAACCAGGAAAGGTTTTTGTGTTTGTGGGAAAAAGAGCTGACCACCGTCAGGATGATAATTTGCGTGCCAAATCAGCAGTGTTTCCGGATCATTTGAATGACTGTCAACTGCCAGTTCTGGTTCAGTTCCATACCCAAGAATATAATGTCCGTCAACGGCATCATTTCGACCGTAGAGAATATCTCCCTTCCATTCACTGATAAACAAGCCTTCTGTTGTACCGCCCTCATCACCACTATCAGTATCAACAGGCCGCCTTCCCTCGGCAGGCCAGCGCACGATTTCAATCTCAATTTCATTTGGATCAGTTACAAGATAACCGTAACCTGTAAGAGATTCTTCTGTCGCCTCTACAATGGGGATTTTTACTCTATTTAATCCCGGCTGAATTCCCGGGTTAAGATAATCAGGCGCAGTCTGCATTTAATCAACCTCTTGATTGCCTATTCCAGCCATCAACATATATTTATGCAAACTGCTGAAACAGGCCGAAAAATCAGATACTATTAGCTTAAGTTTGGTGGATTTATTATGAGAAATTATTAATCTGTACAGCAGCATGCTTATATAATGGCGGAAGGGAGATAATTATTCTTCCATGAAATGAGGTTCTGTTCCCCTTTTTAGGTTATCTCCCTTCCTATAATTTTTCGCATGCTGTGATAATTGAAATTGATTCTCCACTCATTGTCTGTCTATTTCAATACATAATCAGCAAAGAATTATAATTTGCAAATATTATATTTTGTGGAAGCAGTCAGAAATAAAAATTCTACTCAGAATCCTTTCAGCTTTTTCAGCAGGTTCAAAATCATTCTTATTAAAATGTAAGGAGAAACAAATCGGGTAAGCAGATGGAATAAATTCAGTAAAGCAGGCAGCACACGTCTGTTTCTGAAAAGTCGTATCACCCACCATAGCAGCAAAAGTATTAATATGGCCAGTGCAATGTAGATCAGGATTCTCATATTACTGCTTCTGCATTTGATTATATTCCGTATCCAGTAGGCAATGATTGTACTCGTTTCATATCAGAGCTCTCAAACAGCTGTGGATCATCAAGATAATCAAGTGCCATATCAGTTGAATCATAACCCCAGAAAAGATGTCCGTCAACAAGCAGGGTGGGTACACCAAAAATACCTTTTTCAATGGCCTCCTCACCGTTTAATTTCAATTCCTGCTTGATCTCAGGGTTGGAAATTTTTTCTGTGGCTTCAGATTCCGGGATGTTGACTGCATCACAGAACCTTGCCCAGTTATCAGGATTGTCACCGGACAAACCTTCCACCCAGACACACTTAAAAATTGCATCAACAGCATTTTTAGTGCAGCCTCCGGCAATGCAGAGTCGAAGCAGTGCAATCGGATTGAAGGGGTGTTTTTCCGGGAAACGAAGCGGAGCTTCCAATTGATCTGCCAGCCAATGGACATGCTGATAAGTAAAAAGACGTTTTGCCGGCAGTTCCGCCGGCCCTTTGGTACCCCAGTGCTTCAACAGTCCTGCAAATAGCACAGGCTTCCTTTGGATGTTTAAATCTGGGGAAAATTCATCTATCCGGCAGTTTTGCAGGTAAGTAAAAGGTGAAAGGAAATCAAAGTACCAGTTTGCGTTTTTCATCTATTTTCTCCTGTTTAAGCTTTTGTCATCGGGAATCAAAAAATTATTGGTTAAATTACTATCATACATTTTTTAAATTTTCAGGTCATTGACTCTTCCCTTTTCTGCAGGGCATATTTCAAATTCATAATTACTCCAGGCATGTGAGGATTGATCTTCAGCGCTGCTTCAAGATACAGGATTGCCCCGGTCCAGTCTTGCAATGCTATCCGTATCAGTCCCTGACCGGAAAGTGCTCCAAAATGTCTTGGTTCAAGTTCAAGTGTTCGCAGTACATCTTCTTCAGATTCCCTGAATCGTCCCATCAGATAGAGCACTGTTGCCCTTTTATTCCAGCCTTCAGCGTATTCGGGAGCTATCTTAATCATCAGGTTGAAATGTTCCAAAGCCTGTTTCAACTGTCGATGCTTCATTGCTTCAACACCTTTGATCATAATGCTCTCAACTTCAGGATCATTGTGCTCCATCCAGATATTCCAGATTTTGCTTTCAAACGTTGAGGCTTTGTTTATATTTGCGGCAGATTTCAATTTGCTGAAGAGATCTCCCAGTCTTGCGTCATTCTGATCCGCATTCATAGATGGAACCTGCGCAAGCAGGATAATTGCGGCCGCAATTATGTTTTTAAATATGATGTGCCTGCATTGCATTTTTCTGTCTGTTTTCCTGTTATCTAAAAAAAGATGTATATTTCTTTCGGGAAATATTTTGTTTTGTAAGGTTGTACAACTCTACTAGCATTAAATGCTCACTGTAGATTAAAATTAATGAAAATTCAAAAATTTGTCATCAGCGCAGTATATTAAATTCCGGATACACTGAACCGTCAACTGTATCACCAGTATTCATTCCATAATGTCTCATTTTGTCTGAATGATCAGGGTCCATTCCATAGGATCTGAAGTTGACTTTAACATCATCACCAAGCCATTGCGTATTAAAGACCTGCAATTCTTTTCCGGACTCAAGTTGTCCTGAACCGCCATGAATGATTCTCCCGTTAAATGCCACACAGTCTCCGGCTGACATATCCCAGCTTACTACATTGAATTTTTCACGATCACTGTCAATATCCGGCATCGGTTCCCAACTGCTGTCAAACTTCACTTTGTATACATCATTTTGATTGTCAGGATTAAGTTCTCCAAAATCCTGCTGTTTGAACTTTTTGTCCCAGCGATGAGAACCCGGAACAAATGACAGGGCGCTTTTCTTCTTAACATCCATCAGAGGCATCCAGATGCTGACAGTGTCAAACCCTTCCACACTCCAGTAAGGTTCATCCTGGTGCCATGGAGTTTTGAATTGAACACCATCAGAACGAATAAAGACTGCCTCAAAAAAGAAATTTACTTTGCTTGTATTAAGAAGTCTTGAGGCAATTACCCTGATTGAGCTTTCAAAGACAAATTTCCGATACTCATCAATTCTGCCCCAGTTATCTGAGTCATATAGTGTATATTTACCATCCGATGACCTGTCCCAGATTCGTGTTCTTTCGCCGTGTTCAGCAAGATTCCTGGCTATTCCTGCTTTCAACAATCTAATCCAATCAGCAGAAAACATATTACGGAGAATTACAACACCATCTCTGGAAAATGTTTCCACCTGCTGATCACTTATATTTACAGTTTGGCTGTCTTTCATTTTACCATTACTTCTGATGTTGCTGACTTACAGGTTTGTGATAAATTTACTTCCGCATTAAATGTCATTTTTTCTCTTTTCAATCAGGGTTTGTTTCAACTAAATCAGTTTCCAACTTATATCATCATGCAATTACTTTTACAATAATGATTTATTCAGTTCTTTTTCCACATCTCCGCCAAAAGTAATTATGTATCCGTTACAATCCCTGATAGTGAATTCTATATCACCGTAAGGCTGCTTTTTTAAGCCGGAAACTGTTTCAGCTTTACGGCGGATCTTGTCGTGCCACTCCTGCACATTTGCAGTGCGAATATATGCATCCATCAGCTGATCGGGATGATTTTTTCTTTTCTCCATGAATATTTCTTGAGAAACATTCTTAACAGCAATTTCAACATTATCTTTGCGCATCAGGGCAAAAACAAAAGGCTCTTTTTCCGGAAACAGACTTGCTTCAAATCCAAGAACCTTTTTATACCATTCTACGGTGTAACTGACATCAGTTACCGCCAGTACAGGAAAAATTGAATTCAGCATAAGAGCATTCGCATTAGATTTGTTCAAAACAAGGTACTGCCGTAAAACTGCTACCATGTTTTAGTTGAATAATTGTACAATATCTGAAGCTGAAAAATCCAAGTACTTTGATTAAATATATATTAATTCATTTACTGCAAAGCTGGTTTAATAGCTGGTCCTTTCCCTAACCCACCACGTGCGGTCCCTCCTCTCCCATGGGGATAGGGCAGGGGTGGTGGAAGCAGTTATAATTTTCCCTCTCACATGGGGAGGGGGCAGGTGTGAGGGGAAACTGAAACAAAATCAGTGGATTCCGGATCTGCGCTGCGTTTCGCCTTGATTGACAAATAGTGTCATCACCGGACAGATCAAGGATTCATACATTATTTGTCATTCACGGCCAGATCAAGGATACATACATTATTAGTCAGCCCGGCTTGATCGGGTATCCAGAAAAAGAAACTGTGTAAACAATTCATAATTGCTGAAGTTATGTACACACTACTTCGAATTACCCCTGAATTCCAGGTCTTCGCTTCGCTTCACCTGGAATGACATCATGAAATCTTGCTTACTTAATAATGCTTCTATTGAAATAACATAAGCGTATCTGAATCCAGTTAGCAGATAAGAAAAAGTTTTATGAAGAAACCTATTATACTGATAATACTTATCATTGTTTCTTATTCTTTCAAACCTAATCTTGACTGTTTGGCTGCGGAATCTGAGACTACCCCCGCAAATGAAGTGTATGTAGTAAATCATGGATGGCATACTGGTTTTGTTGTTGCAGCACCAGATATTCAGCAAATCATACCGGAATTAAAGCAGCGCTTTGGTAATATTCCATATCTTGAATTTGGCTGGGGTGACAGCGAATTTTATCAGGCAGAGGAAACCACCACAGGCATCACGCTCAAGGCAATATTTTTTCCCTCAGATTCAGTTGTGCACGCTGTCGCTGTACCGACGAGGGCAGACAAGTATTTTCAACAAAGTGAAGTAGAGAAATTCTGTCTTGGAGATGCTGAATTTTCTTCTCTGCTTGAATTCATCTCAGGCAGCTTTTTCAGAGACGAGCCAGGCAAAGTGCAGCAGCTTAAACACGGGATCTATGGAGACAGCCAGTTTTATCAAGGTGTTGGTGATTTTCATATCTTCAATACCTGTAATAAATGGACAGCCAGAGGACTTGAACGCGCCGGATTGGATATATCAACAACATTTAAGCTGACTGCAGGCAGCATTATGAATTATCTCTCTGAAAATGATTATTCAGGCAGAATTGAGTTAAATCAGAGCTGTAAAAAATGAATTTAGCGGATAACTTTATTTGATACATAATTAGAATCAATAATGTATGATCTTGAAACAATTGTAAAAAACGGCTTGTGCATCGGCTGCGGACTTTGCCGGAGTTTAGCCGGATCAGAGAGGGTAAAAATGGTAATGACATCGCAGGGACGCGAGCGTCCGCTGGTGACTGAGCCGCCGGAACAGGAAATACTGGAAAAAATCAACGCAGTATGTCCGGGCATAAAAATTACAGGTCCGGACAGTGAAGACGGCATAGAGATGGATATGGTCTGGGGACCGGCTGCAAAGTTAGTGATCGGATATGCAGCCGATCCTGAAATACGTTTCACTTCGGCAACCGGTGGTGTTTTGTCAGCCTTGGGAATATATCTGCTGGAGTCCGGAAAAGTAGACAATGTTCTGCATGTTGCTCCTAATCCCGTCAAGCCCATGCGGTCCGGAGCACATATCAGCAGAAACCGGGATGACATCATGGCAGGCAGCGGCTCACATTACGGTCCTTCCGCTCCATTAACCGGTGTGATGGAACTGCTGGAGAAGGGCTCTCCATTCGCGGTAATTGCAAAACCATGTGATATAGGAGCAATTCGCAATTTATCTAAGATTGATCCTCGTGTTGATCAGCTGATAAGCTGCTGTCTGACCATGGTCTGCGGCGGCGCTTCTGAATTTACTAAATCACTTGATTTGATTGAAAAACATGGACTGGAGGAAGAAGACGTAAGTTACCTGCGATATCGGGGATATGGTAATCCCGGCCCCACCACAATTCGAACACATGATGGACGAGTATTTGAGCACAGCTACAACGAAATGTGGGCTGATGAAGGCAACTGGCGGCTTCAGAACCGCTGCAAAATCTGTCCGGACTCAATTGGAGAACTGGCCGATATCGCCGTTTCGGACGTATGGCCTGGAGGAGGTCCTAGTGGTGAAGATGACGGATTCAACGGCATTCTTGCCCGCACCTCTTCCGGACTTGATTTGCTGGAGCAGGCAGTTGATTCCGGAGTACTTGTAATTACTGAAGAAATTGATTTTCGCGACATGGACAACTTCCAGCCTCATCAGGTAAGACTGAAACAAGCCGTGCATGACAGGCTTCTCGGGATCAGTGATTGTGAACTGCCGGTTCCGAAATTTAGAAACTTAAGGCTTGAGGAACTTGCTGAAACTGCTGAATTTGAAGTAAGAATAAAAAACAGGGACGGCATGGCTGAGCGTATCAGAAACGGCAAAGTTATTGAGCCGATACCAACAAATTCAAAACAAAGATAGATGAAACCTGAAAAGTGGAAAAATCCTAATAATAAGCTTTTTCCATATCAAGTGGGCTTCACAGGTCCTCCTCATGATTTTGACGCGGCTCCATCTGATTTCCTGCGTATCTCACCTCAAACAGTCGGCGTTCACGGCAGGATGCTGCATGTTCCGGAATACAATCATCGGCTGGATCAGCGATTTGATAACTTTCAGCTTTTGGAAGAATTTGTTGAATGCATGTCCAATAACGGTGTTGACGTGTGCGGACAAGTGGGAACAAACTGGGTTCATGCCGGAGGTAAAACTCCGAAAGATATTCAACAGTTCTGCGAGCAAGTCAGTGATAAATATGAGACTCCTCTGCACATGGCAGGCATGTGCCTTGTTGAAGGTTTGCTCGAACTGAATGTAGAAAAGATTGCCTTAAATTCTGTTTACTATTGGACGGACTGGAGAGATGGAATTGCCAGGTTTCTGAAGCAGGCCGGATTTGATCTACTGTACTGCGGCAATTTTGTGGACCAGGGATACTACTCTACACAGCAGGAAGTAAATGAATTAAGCTGGATTTTTCCGGGAGATCTGGCAGAAAAATCGATGCAATATGTCATGGAGCAAGCCCCGACTGCTGAAGCCATTGTTGTGAACGGAATGCCTAATTTCCGCAATTCAAAGGGACTGCCTGAGCGGATGGTTTCTATTGAAGTTGAGCTTGAATCAAAAACAGGCAAACCTATTGTTTCCTCTGACACGGCGCTTTACTGGAGAATTTTCAAAACCATTGGTATCTCACCCTCGGGAAATCATGGGAAACTGCTTTCAACTCTTGTTCAGAACAAAACCGGAAATGAATAAGATACTTGTTCTCTGGGCGGTGCCGCGCTCCACTTCCACCGCGTTCGAATGGATGATGCGTCAGCGCGGTGACATGCAATGCTTCCATGAACCTTTTGGAGAAGCATGGTACCAGGGGGAGTCGCCTTTATGGCCCAGACTTACTGCAGACAGCAAACGCACACCGGGGCTGACCATAGAAAGTGTCTGGAAAAAACTCCGTAACGCGGCAAGCAAGGGGCCGGTGTTTTCAAAAGAATTTCCGCATTATATTATGCATTTACAAAACAGCGAATTCCTTTCACATTTTAACCACAGTTTTCTGATCCGTGATCCTGCAAAAACAATCTCTTCCATGTACAAACACTGGCCCGATTTCCATATCAAGGAAACCGGTTTTGCTGAACAGAGAGAGCTTTTTGACATACTCCGGGAAAATACCGGAAACCATCCGCCGGTGTTTGACAGCGATGATTTGCTGACAAACCCTCGTCAAATGGTTAAGATTTGGTGCAGCGCGGTGGGAATACCGTTTCTTGAAGAAGCGCTCAGCTGGGAGCCCGGAGCACGAGATGAAGTAAGCTGGTGGGACGGTGGATCATTTCATGCCAACCTGAGAAATTCTGATGGGCTGAAAGCTCAGCAAAGTGAACCTGTGGACATTTCCGGATTTCCTGATCGAGTAAAAGAAATATATGAAATTATGCTGCCGCATTACAAGCATCTTTATAAGTATCGATTAACTGCAGCTTAATATGGTTATGACAACGATAATTCTTAAATAATTTAAAAAGCATAATGACTTCAGAAAAAAATATAATCTGGCATAAAGCCACAGTCACCCGCGAACGCCGCAGTCAGCAAAACGGACACAAATCAGTTGTGCTCTGGTTTACCGGACTTTCAGGTGCAGGAAAATCAACACTTGCTCATGCAGTTGAGGAGGAGCTTTATCAGCTTAAGTTTCGTACATTTGTGCTGGATGGCGACAATGTGCGCCATGGTCTATGTTCAGACCTGGGCTTTGAAGAAGCAGATCGTGTGGAAAACATCCGCCGTATCGGCGAAATTGCAAAACTGATGCTTGAGGCCGGAACCATCGCCATGACTGCATTCATCAGCCCGTTTCGTAAAGACCGTGAAGCAGTGCGAAACCTGATGCCGCATGGAGATTTCCTGGAAATATTCTGCAAGGCAAGTCTTGAAATTTGCGAGAAACGTGACGCGAAAGGGCTTTACAAACGTGCCCGTGCTGGCGAGATAAAAAACTATACCGGTATCGACTCTCCTTATGAAGAACCCCTCAAACCTGAACTGACTGTTGACACCGAACATCTTTCCATTCAGGAATCAGTACTGCAAGTGATGGAACTGCTGAAAGAACGAGCGATCATCAATAAGACAGACTGAAAAAACTTACAAACTTACTTATGCAATGCTTTGTCATAATCCCTGAATCCTTCCGAACTTGAAGATCAAGAAGCTGCCCGTCAACTTCTCTCTTCAGTATTGAAACGGCTTAAGAAAATCTCTCCTTAAACCAATTGAGGCTGTCCCCCCTGATTAACCTTATCTCATATAGTTCCGGGCGAACACAGTGAAGGACCGGAATCCAGGGGTATAGTTTCCAGATGCTCCCTTACCCTCCGCATAAGGTTCAACCGTCTCCCTCTTGGAGAGGGTTGAAGCGACTGTGTATTTCATAGCCAAAAATGTTGAGATTTATTGGACAGTCTTTTGCAAGTCCTTTTTGTTTTGAAATAGCCGATCCGCACAAAAGTGGTATCAATGATGGCGGCCTCTTAAAAAGCTGCCATTTCTGTGAAAGCTGGAATAACAAACAGTGAAATAATTCCCGATTCATCGCATAAAATTGAAATTCCTTAAATTACTATTTTTCTTATTAATTTTTTATAACAGTCAGGTTTTCGGACAAATAGTTACCCCCTCACTTGACGCGAGTGTACTGTCATTGATGCCAGCTACTGCCGGATGGCGAGACAAAACTAATTTTAACGGCTCATTGGAAACTTACACAGAAACTGATTTTGACGCAAATGTTTCAAATATCAATAATGTGAGCTACATGATTTCATCAAGATTGGTAAACAATATTTACCAGGAGAGTTTTTCATCAACAAGAAATGTAGATAAAAATTACTCTAATTTATTCAATAATCTTGATGAAAAATCCAAAATTGAAGAAACAAAATTCAATGTTGCAATCGGCTTGGGACAGCCTGTTGGTGGTAATCCGCACAGATATTTTATTGGAATAAGTTTTTCTTCAGGCAGAATTGATGAGGAAAAATCGATTTTACAATTCACGGGAAAGTGCAAGGAATACCACGCCGTTTACACAAACTACTGCATTGAATGGGAAAGCGTAGCAGACACAAATACGGTAAATACCAAAAAAACCACCCTTGGAATTGGAATTACCTACAACCTCTGGCAGCTTCTTTATGCTTCTTATGGAGTACAGCAGACTTCAATCACAGACGGCGAAGCATATATATCAAACAGAAATTACAGGTATCTTGGAAACAAGTGGATGGACAGGTACTACGGATTTTCCATCAAAAGCACAAAACCCGGCGTACCCAAATTCAGGCTTGAATGGTCTTACATCCTTTCACCTTTAGCAATAAATGAAGCCGGTGATTACGACTCATCTTCCAACACTAAGGAAGTTACGGACGAGCACGACAGGTCTGAAATACAAATCAGGAATATGGAATTCAGTCCGACAATGCTGAATAACTGGGTTTTTTTCCTGCATCTCAGGGTAAATAAGACTTTCAAATACTATTCAACCGGCGAAGGTATTTTTGAAAATAAAACTGACGAGCAGGTCTCAAGTGGAATTTTATGGAGTTACAGCGGACAGAAAGGCTTATCAATCGGCCTGCGTTACATTGATTCAAAAACATTTTTAAATACAACTAAAATCTCAAATTATCTGCAGAAAAAAATCCAGGTATCAACCGGAAAAGGATACAGGTTAAGTGTTGATTTCGAATTCTGAGCAATAATATAATGAACGATGTCATCCCCGGCATGATTCGGGATCCAGATATCAGATCAGTACCTGACCCTCACCCACCGAGTGCGGTCCCCTCTCTCCCTGGGGAGAGGGTCGGGGTACGGGGAAGATTAAAACAACTCCCCTGGATTCCGGGTCTGTGCTTCGCTGGGCCCGGAATGACAAGAAGATTATTTAAAGTGTCCGGTACAATGTGACCAGTCACTGAATGAATTAAAATTCTAAAGGATAAATTAGTAATGGGAACACCAAGATCAATGCTGATCATCAGCGCGCACGCGGCTGATTTTGTGTGGCGTGCGGGAGGAGCAATTGGACTGCACACTGAGAATGGCGGAAAAGCAAAAGTGGTTTCGCTCTCATACGGGGAAAATGGCGAATCCGGAGACCTGTGGCTTGAATCCGGACAGACTGTTGAAGCCGTTAAAAAAAAGCGACACGCTGAAGCATCCGCAGCATCGTCCGCTCTTGGTGCTGATTTTATCCCCATGGATCTTGGTGATTATCCACTTGAAGTTTCCGGGGCATCACTGCAAAAACTTGCTTCCATTTTTGTGGAAACTAAACCGGATGTAGTGCTGGTGCACGCACCGGAAGATCCATTCAATCCGGATCATCCGGTAGCCTCATCCGCAGCGCAGAAGGCACGTCTTTTGGCAACAGGCGCAGGAGGTGTACCCGCGTCATTTGAGACCATTCCGCCGCCTGTGATGTACGCATTTGAACCTCACCAGCCGGACTTGTGTTCATTCAAGCCGGATACATTCGTTGACGTAACAAAAGTCTGGCACAAGAAATCTGAGGCCATGTCGGCAATGGCCGCCCAGCGTTACCTGCAGGAGCACTATACAGTACGTGCAGAACAGAGAGCATATCAGGCAAGGTATGCCGGTTTCGACAAAGATACTAAATATGTGGAAGCATTCCAGCGTCTTACGCCGGAAAAGAGAAGCGCACTGTGATTGTTCCTGCAGAACAAATCAGTCTGAAATTTTCATCGCCCTGATGAAAGCCAGTCATTGATCAGACGCCTGGATACTGATAATTCCCGTGGTAAAGATTTCTCCTGCGTCCCAAAATTCAGCAGCTCATCTTTAGTGAACCACTGAACATCTTCTATTTCATCGCCATTGTGATTGATAATTTTTGTACTTGCCTCTGCAGTAAATCCCAGCATCAGTGAGGCAGGGAAGGGCCATGGCTGGGAGTGCTGATATTTGATGTTTTTCACAATTATTCCAGATTCTTCAAAAACCTCACGTGCCACAGCATGTTCAATTGTCTCTCCGGGCTCAACATAACCTGCTAAAAGGGAATACATTCCTTCCGGCCAGAAATGCTGTCGTCCCAACAGCACACGATCCTGATCATGAATCAGCACAATCACCGCAGAATCAGTACGCGGAAAATGCGGACTGGCACATTCCTTATTTGTGCAGTCCCTTTGATGCCCGCATTTTGAGGCTTTTGTCTGCGCCCCGCACACACCACAGAATCCGTTTCTGCTGTGCCAGTAAAGCATGGCTCTGGCGTATGCCAGGATTGATCCATCTACTCCGTCAATCAACGGACTGATGTTTCGCAAATCAGCAAATTGCCCCCATGCCGCCAGTTGGATTGCAGACTGTTCTTCATCCAGAACTGAAATGTCAATAGCCAGATATGCGATAGTATTTCCAGAAACATTTCTTTTTCCAAGATAAACAAAATTCTCCGCAATATCGATCAGCGTTGAAGACTGATCAGCTGAAATGAAAGCCGGAATTGGTCTGCTGTCTTTTCCTCCAGTTTCACTGAACAGGTTGAGATTGCGCCAGATTGGAACTATGAGGGTTCCCGGATGCCTTAAAATCTCCTCCAGCAGGTTTTCTTGTTCACGGGCGGGTGCGGCCCTGTCCAGCCCGCCGAAACCCAGATGATTCGGTTTCAGTCCAGTCAATTCAAATGGATCAAAAATATGCACGTTTATTTTAGGCCGGGATTGTATGTCACAGTCAGGGAAGGTATTTGATAATTGGAATTAACCTCGTCCGACAAAAGGCATTTTTGTGGCCGTAACAGTCATGAACAGCACATTTGCATCAAGCGGCAGACTTGCCATATAAACAACTGCTTTGGCCACGTTCTCCGCGGCCATCCTTGGTTCCACGGCTGTTTTCCCGTTTGCCTGCAAAATACCTTCTGCCATGCGTTCAGTCATTTCGGTGGCAGCATTGCCGATGTCAATTTGTCCGCAGGCAATGTCATAAGCCCGCCCGTCCAGGGAAGTGGAGCGGGTCAGACCTGTGATGGCGTGCTTAGTGGCTGTGTACGGAGATGATAAGGGACGGGGAACATGTGCGGAGATGGAGCCGTTGTTGATGATGCGTCCGCCTTTTGGATTTTGCTCCTTCATCATCCGGAATGCCTGCTGTGTGCAGAGAAATGCGCCGGTCAGGTTTACATCTACCACTGCTTTCCACTGCTCATAGCTGATTTCTTCCAGCGGAACCGCCGGTGCGCCCAATCCGGCATTGTTGAAAAGCAGATCAAGACGTCCGAATTTTTCTTTTGTTTTTGAAAAAAGGTACCGTACCGAATCCGGATTTCCAACGTCAGTCGTCACCACAAGCGCCCTTTTTCCGGAATTTCCTGCTTCAGTTTTGGAAACTTCCAGCTGTTCCCTGCGACGCCCGGCCAGTACCACCGAATATCCCTCCTCCAGTAACGCCTGAGCAGTACACCTGCCGATGCCGCTTCCCGCACCGGTCACAATAGCAACCTTTGGTTGTGAATCCATTGTTTCCTTTACAAAATGCTGTCTCTGAATTAAAGCAGATAAACTTATAACATCAATCGGAATGATTTACAAGTTTTGTGGAGGCAAGGTCCCCCCTCTCCCAATGGGAGAGGCAGGGTGAGGGGCTGGCTCTGATACAGCTTTTGGATCCCCGATCAAGTCGGGGATGACATTAAAATATCAAGTGAAGATTAATGAAAAAAACTATTTGTGGTCGTTGGGAAATGATTTATAAATTAAGAAATAATTTGCATTCATTGATAGCACTGATTACAATGAATGCATATGACAAAATCTTTGACTGTTTTTTATTAAAAGTGTAACAGCAATGACCCATGAAAATAAACCGGAGAACATTATGGCCACAATCACAATCCGTAATTTGGATGAATCCTTAAAACAGCAGCTGCGTATTGAAGCAGCAAAAAACGGACATTCAATGGAGGAGGAAATGAGAAGGATACTTAAACGCTCCCTTGCTCATCGTAGAATCCGGAAAGGAGTTGGCAGTGCTATCCATCAACTATTTGCAAAAGCAGGAAACTCAGAAATTCCAATTCCTGAACGTTCAACTCATCGTGATCTTCCTGATTTTGGCGAGGATAGTTGATGTACCTGCTTGATACAAATGTGCTGTCAGAATTGATGAAATCAAAACCTGCTCAATCTGTCATTTCCTGGATGGATGAACAGAATCTTGAAAATCTTTTCACAACTTCAGTCACCAAAGCTGAAATTGGACTGGGATTAGCTCTTTTGCCAGATGGTAAACGCAAAAAAATATTGTCCAGTGCTATTGATCAAATGATGCAGGAATTTCTGCCGGATCGTTGTCTGAGCTTTGATCATTTTGCAGCAGAGTATTACGGCAATTTGTCAGCCCGACGTATTAACAGCGGCCGACCAATCAGTGTGGAAGATGCACAGATTGCGGCGATTGCTCTTGTTCACAAGCTGATACTTGTCACCAGAAACAGTAAGGATTTTGAAGATATTGTAGATTTATTCACAGTGAATCCATGGGAAGTTCCTAATACGTAAACTGTAATCCTTCCCACGAAGGATAAACCCCAATCAAGCTGAGAAAAAGCTCTCAACCTGATCGGGGGAAGGTGGTATACACGTTGAGAACAATTCCTTCTGATGTGTCCAACCTCCAATTTCACTTCTTTGTACCACTGGAGTTTTATTTAACTACGAAGAGGTCATAGCTTCCTGCACTGGTATTGCCATCAAGTCCTCCACTGGTGTAGCCCGCTGCATAGAAATTTAGGGGGGAATCAGTGGCAACTCCATAAGCATAATCATTATTTGATGACCCAAGCTGCTTAGTTCCTGCCCATGGTGCAGCAGCAGTTGTGAATCCAGTTGATGTTTCATACTGTCTGCTTAAAGTATTTCCTGCAGTGTCTTTAACTCCAGTTGTAACTCTGGTTTTGTATGAAGTGGAATTTGAAATATTATCATAGGGGTCAATTGTAAATGTCTTGTCTGAATTTGAACTGGAAGGCGATGAAGACATCTTTATACAAGTACTGAAATTGTCTGAAGATAACATTAATGATCCAAAACAGCTTGTGTTATCCGTGTTGGTGGTGACCGAAGTGTTATCCATTGCTTCGGAGAAAGGCCTCTCTCTGTTAACGAATTGATTCAAGTACTTGGATTGAAAAGCAAAACAGGTGCTTTCAAAAGGTTAGTCAGAGAATTACTCGAGAATGAGTGTACAGCTTACACTATCCCGGAAAAACCAAATAGCAGGTTGCAAAAATATAGACTTACTGAGAAAGGGATGACTTTGCTGAATCAAAATGAATTTGATGTACTGACATAAACATGTTCAATAAACAACATAACACGGTTTAGAGTTATAATTGTTAAAGTAGGAGCAGCAGGGTGGTGGAGGTGGCGGGAATCGAACCCGCGCCACCAAATTGTCTATAACTATATAATATTATTAGATATAATTAGACTACTTAAATAGCTAATGGGACAGGTGTAATGGGACATGTTTATTCTAAACTTCCAATCTCCAAGAGCCCCTTTATCGTTTTATCACGTAATTCTTTATTATGTATATTAGATTGAAAGCTACTTCTTGAAAAGCCATTGTTTCTTGCACGAGAAAGATATTCTTCAGCTAGCTCTTTATTCCCTTTTTGATGTTCTAGCAAAGCTAATATCGCCAAAACTCTATATTCCATGTCTTTGGCTTCAATGTTTTCACCGAGAAGTTTATAAATTTCCTCTATCTGTCCAGTTTCATATAGTAAAACAACTAGCCTTGCTGTGACAAACCAACCTGTGTCATTAGGTAGTAGTTTTAGAGCGCTTCTATTGGAATCTATAGCTTTCCTCAGATCACCACAATTAGCATAAACCGCTGAAGCTATGCTGAGGGTATCAACGGTACTACCGATTTCTTCTGACTTAATCATATCTTTAAGTGCTGCTTCACAACCTGTTTTAAGAAGCTGTAATCCAATTAAGGCTCTCGCAGCATATGTATCTGGGGATTCCGGATTTAATTCAATAGCTTTGTTCGTTAAGAATTTAAGTCTCTCTAAATCTTTTACTTTATCTGTACTTAATTGCATTATAATTCTTTGGAAGATTTGCCAGGCTTCTAACACGTACATAATGCTACTATCTTGCGGATAAAGGGCTTTTAAGTCATCGAGCATACTTTGAGATTTTATATGGCCTTCTTTTGTAAAG
Source organism: SAR324 cluster bacterium REDSEA-S27_B3 (assembly GCA_001627865.1). Lineage (GTDB taxonomy): Bacteria > SAR324 > SAR324 > SAR324 > NAC60-12 > Arctic96AD-7. The sequence goes on along the minus strand of LUQO01000046.1, from coordinate 816 downwards.
GTCCGCCATTTATCACGCCAGTTCAGGAATTTAGTAAAATCTTCAATAGATTTAAAATCAGCAGCCCACCTCTTTCCTTGACTACTTCCGACCCCCAAGTTTATCTGAAGTTCATTCAAAATCTCATTACTTAGTTCGTCTTGTACTTTAAAAATGTCATTTAAATTAAAGTCACGTTTTTTTGAAACAGTCACTTCCTCTAGCTTCAAGTCGGTAATTTCAAGATTTAACCTTGCATTGTTTCCCATTACTTGGATGGAGCCACGAATCAAAAAATCAACACCGTATTGGTCTCGAATTTCTGCATCCAGCATTTCTGTTTTTATGACGTGGAAACTGGTACTACTAGATAAAACTCTTATCGCTTTATATTTGGAAAGCATCGAGATCATACTTTCAGTTATCCCAGTTACGAAAGATCCTTGGTCGGCCGATAATCCAGACGCTTTTATTGGAGCGACAAGTATACTTGGTTTTGAAGATGTGGTTGAATCGGTTTTGATAGAGGATTTCTCTGCAGTTGTGTTGGTAAAATAATAAATACCAAAAAGTCCTATAATAAGTGCTGTAGCAATTGATGCGAATAGCAGCACTTGTGATTTCGATTTAGTTTTTACTGTTCGTTTGTGTGAATCATCTATAACAACATCAAAAGCATGGAATTTATTATCCTTTACAGTTTGCTCACCCAAATCATTAAACAAGAAATCCATCTTTTTATTAATAAACTCATGAACACTCCTTGAAAGACATACTCCATTAGGTTGTGCAAGTGCCTCTAAACGTGCGGCAATGTTAACACCATCACCATAGAGA
>LUQO01000045.1 GCA_001627865.1 SAR324 cluster bacterium REDSEA-S27_B3 | reverse complement strand
CAATCCCGATGAGGAAACCAGCAACTGGAGAGCCGTGTGCGGGAGAACCGCATGCACGGTTCGGAGGGCAGGGAGGCTGTTGCCTTCCTGACCCCTATCTAACTGGTTTTCTAATAAGTTTCCAGGGATTAAAGAAATTCTGCCTTAGAGATCAGCATTGATTTCGTGTAGGGAAACTGAAACGGTTAAATGTCCCTTTCAAATTGATATTGATTGTCTCACCACACTGAAATGAACTCAGAAATGTGCTATAGCGGCTGATTTCCTTTTTAAAAAGCGAAGACGGGGTCAGTCTGAAATTTAAATCAATTAATGACAAGTTTGGTTGGTTTTCATTGAGCCTTATTGTTCCGTCAACATTTCCTTCCAATGAACCTTTTAATTGCATTTTTTTGATAGAAATAATTGGGCCGAGTTCAAGTTCAAAAAGAATTTCTGAGAAATTCAGCTCAGGGAATTGAAGATCAAGAAGCGCTGCACCTTCAGAAATTCGGATACGTGTATTATGAAGATTCCCCGACAAACTGCCTGATGGGAAGGGAGCTTGTTGTTGAAGCGCCCGTATATTGTTGATATGCGCTGACATCGAAAGTGATCCTGAGATAAAAGCATATGGGACTAAAGCAAATAAAGGAATTCTTTCAAGCTTAACCCTGTCTAAAGATAAATCCAGCAGTTCAGGATTGAACAATTCAGTGGAAAGCCTCATTGTACCGTCATGAAGCTGGCCCCGCATTCTGGCTTCTCCGGATGTGATAATTGAAGCAAAAGGAACCTCAACATTTTCAAGTATAAGCAGACGTAAATCCGGAATTCCCGCAAGCCATTTTGGTGTGCTCATGGCAATTTCCGGAGTGCTGAGTTTACTCCATCCTAATTCAAGATCCTCAATTTCAAACGGAATTCCTGTTTGTGAGCTTAATCTTACACTGGCCGCGTCAGCAATAGATTTGCCTGGAAAATTCTGCATAAAACCCCAAAAAGCAAGTACCAAAACCAACGCCAGCCCTGCTAACAAAAGTACAATACGTTTTATCAGGCGCATCTTTTCTCAATTACTTTGTTGCTTGTGTACTTGAAACGAGGCACGGACAAGCCTGTCGCCCGGGCTTATGCTGATGTTCAAATGAGAAGTTCGAATAACGGGCCGGTGATTTTCCAGTCGATAAAGCATGGACAACAAGTTATCAAGTTTTAGTCTGTCCAAACCTACTTTGACACCCTCAGTTCCAACTTCAACATTTGTCAGTACATTCAGCTGTAAATTATCCTGAATTTGAAGTGAACGTGCGATGTTTTCCACAAAAGAGCTAAGAGCCTGGGTCAATACCGGCGCAGTCGGGGTACGCTGTATTTTCTCCCATTCTCTGGAAAGTGAGCGTACTTGCCGGATTTGATAATCTCGTTCATCTAGTTGCTGCAGCAGATAATTTTCCTGGCGGTTCAGATACTGCAGACCCCATATACCGGCCAGCACAAAAACCAGCAGAAGCATTAATGCAATCAGAAGCTGCTCCCGCAATGAAAGATTTAACATGGGAAGCGTCTATTGAGGAGGAAAAGGATCAGTTCCGCTGGCTGAGAGGCACATATTTTCGCTCGGTATGGCCTGTATAAATTTGACGTGGGCGTCCTATTTTAGATGCACTGTTGTGCATTTCCAGCCAGTGAGCAATCCAGCCCGGCAACCGTCCCAGCGAAAACAGTACAGTAAACATATCTGTTGGAAATCCGAGAGCTTTGTAAATGATGCCGCTGTAAAAATCCACATTTGGATAAAGGTTTCGTTCAATGAAGTATTCATCAGTCAGAGCTGCTTCCTCAAGCTGCTTGGCGATATCCAACAAGGGATCAGACGTTCCCAGCAGCTCTAAAATTTTATCACAGTAGCCTTTCAGAATGGTTGCACGTGGATCAAAATTTTTATATACACGATGCCCGAAGCCCATTAAGCGGAATTCTGAATCTTTATCTTTGGCAAGTTTTACGAATTTTTGCACGTCACCTCCGTCATGATGAATTGTTTGCAGCATTTCCAAAACTGCCTGGTTTGCCCCGCCATGAAGAGGTCCCCAAAGCGCAGCAATGCCTGTTGAGATAGAAGCAAATAGATTTGCCCGGCTGCTGCCAACAAGTCTGACAGTAGAGGTTGAACAGTTTTGTTCGTGATCGGCGTGCAAAATGAAAAGAACATTCAGAGCCTGCACAAATTCATGAGGAACTTCGTATGTGGTGGTAGGTACGCTGAACAGCATATGGAGAAAGTTTTTGGCATAACTATATTCATTTACTGGAAAAACAAAAGGCTGGCCGATATTTTTTTTGTATGACCATGCCGCGATAGTGGGCAATTTACCAATTAATCTCCAGATAGCCAAATCTACCGCGTCTCTGTCTGTCGCACTGAAATCCGGATAAAATGTTGAAAGCGCGCAGACAATACTTGAAAGAATTGCCATGGGGTGCGCGTCCTTGGGAAATGCCTGATATATATGCTTCACATCCTCATGAAGCATGGTGTGACGCTTTACATTGTACTCAAAATTTTCCAACTGTTGACTGGTAGGAAGTTCTCCAAAAATCAGCAGATAACTAACTTCAAGAAAGTTCGACTTTTCAGCAAGCACTTCAATCGGATATCCACGATATCGCAGGATTCCTTTCTCACCGTTAAGAAAAGTAATTCCGCTTTCACATGAACCGGTATTAACAAAACCAGGATCCAGTGTTATGGCTTTGGTTTGTGCGCGTAATTTCCCAATATCAATACCGGTTTCACCTTCACTTCCTACAACTAAAGGGAGATCTATTGATTGTTCGTTAACTTCAATTCTTGCTGTACCCGACATAGTTACTCCATTCTTATGCAGTGTTTGATTGAAAAAATTTACTTGCTTACTGAGAATAAGGTAACAAATCTTTATTAAAGGGCAAGATTTTCAGCCGAAAAAATGTGATTGAGGAGAAGTTTTGAGGAGGGGATGAGGATTTTAATGATGTGCTACTGGTCAATAATAATATCTTCCGGACGGTCAGACATATATCTGATTTCTATTTGCCGCCGCAACCAAATTTTTATCGCGTTTCTTGTGGCGGGGATCAGCAGCATGAAGCCAACTGCGTCTGTTAAAAACCCTGGAGTCAATAAAACAAGGCCGGCTATTCCAATCAGCAGGGCATCCAGAAGTTCTCCGGAAGGCATCCTGCCTTCACGCAGGCTTTCCTGTATTCGATATAGTGTTTGCAAGCCCTGAATACGAGCCAGATATGCTCCCAAAAAACCTGTGAGAATGACCAGCGCAATTGAGGTGAATGCTCCAAACACTGTTCCTATTTTGATCAGCAGATAGATTTCAGCTATCGGTATGATAGTGAATGCGAGAAACAGTTTCAGCAGCATTTCGCAGGATGACTTGATTGTCTAAAAAAAATTAACAATATTCATTAGCTTTCAGAATTAACCGGAGTTATAGCAAAGATGCGAATTCCGGAAATTGCCTGTCTTCCGCTGGCTTGACGTCCGATCACTCGCCAGTAAAGCTGATTTTTTTCTTTTGCTCTCATCAAACCCATTGCCATTCCCGGTAGTTCTCCTGCTAATGGTACCAGCTCTTTGTCAGCAATCCAGCGGTTTCCCTGAGGCAGATCAAAATATGAACCGCTATCTTCAAATTTTTCATCTACACCAACCTGAATTTTAAACTCACTGAAAGCAAGACTGTCCCATTGAAAAAGGAAGAGCCCATTTTCCTCAAATGTAAATTTATCACTTGGCAGAAGCAGCTTGATATCACTGAGCCGTATGACATTTGATTTTGCGGCATTATTCTGTTCCTTTAGTTCCTCAATCTCATTTTCCGGGTCAACAGTCGCAATGATTTGGTAATTGCCCAACAGTTGGTCTTCCGGCAAAATGTACTCAAGATCAAAAGTAATAATTTCTCCCGGAGCCATAACTCGAGCACGAGGTACAGCAATTACAGACTTTCTCATCGGCTGCTTGACATTGTAATACTGGACCTTAGTTGTGACATCCTGCACAATGTCTCCGCCCGCATTGATCAAATTCAAGCGTAAGCGAAGTTTCTCACCACGCAGAGCATGTTTTGGCAGCACCTGTACAGATTCCCAACGTAAATCGGGAGGATCGAATTTAAGTGGTGTAATAATGCGTTTCCCGGAAACTATCACTCCTGAAGACAATTGTGTTTTCGCGACTTCAATATCCTGAGGGGAGGCAATGTAAAAAAGGCGTTCATCACCGCTTTGGGTGTCAATCAAAATACGTTTGAAGCGGGTATCCCAGATACGTACTATAATTTGATAGCGTCCAGTATTTTCCAGATTAATTTCATGCAGCACCCTTGCAGTGTCTCCAGCTTGAATCGTATATACTTTACGGTGCCGTTTTTTCTTCAATTCCTGGCCGTCAACCTTAACTACTATTTCAACACCTGCATGTATTGAGGACTTGCCTTGATTGAGGATGGCAGTCTGTATAAGCTGTTTATCACCCAGTTTGGGACAGGATGGATTTGTGACTGATTTAAGAATTGAGTCCGGAGAATCAATAGTCATGTCCGGTCCATCAGGCAGGGGACATGTTTTGGAAAGTACAGTCGCGATTATTTTAAGACCGGACGGCTGATGCCCCAACAAAAGGGTTGGTAAAAGAAAAGCAGTAATTCCGGAGAAAATAAAATTCAGCACTAAAATCCGGAACATTTTTTACCATGAAATTAGGGTTTTAAAGTACATCCACACATTCTTTTACTAAAGAAATTTTTTCAGCCGGAAATAAATTTTCCAGTCTTCAGGGGAGTAGGTTTTGTGTACGAACTGTTCTGGAATATTCGTGTAAAAAAAGGTTTTTGCAGACTCAGCTTGCTTTTAACATAGCCGGTTCTTCTTGTTCATCATTACTTTGCAGGTTGTACCAGTCAATGATGTTCTGATCGAAATTTTCATGCACGGTGCAGTGAATAGCACCAATCTGTTCAACCTGCACAATTGTTATAATACGCAATCGCGCCATTTCCAGTATTGCCATGAAGGTAATGATGAACCATAACTTGGATTTATCACCGGCAAACAGTTCTTCAAAAAGACAGTGCTGATTTTTCATAAAAAACAGTATCATCTCTTCAATTCGATCTTCAATCCGTATAGTTTCTGATTCAACAAAATGTCTGGTTTGTTTGGGAAGACGTTTCATCACACGTTCAAAAGCTTCCATCAACGCGGACACTGAAATGTCTTCATATTCCGGATCAACTTCTTCAGAATCTGCCACTAGCTCCACGTTTTCAGGTCGTTGAAATACATCACGCCCTAAAATATCCAGTGAACCAAGCTCAAAAGCCGCGTCCTTATAATGCTGATATTCAAGCAGTCTCCTACGTAAAATTTCTTCCGGATCTTCTTCTTCAATTTCTTCCAAATCTTCCGGAGCACGTGGAAGCAAATGCCGGGACTTGATCAATATCAACATGGCGGCAATTTCAAGGAATTCTCCTGCCAGATCAAGATTGATCGACTGCATGATCTCAACATATTCCAAATAAGAGGTTGTTAATTCTGAGAGCAGCACCTCCTCGATGGAAACTTCTTTTTTGCGTATAAGATGCAGAAGCAGATCCAGCGGTCCTTCAAAATATGGGAATTTAATTTCCAGAGGGTTTTCCGGGTTTGGAAAAATTTTGGGGATCTCAACGCTGGTATGCTCACGCTCCATAGCTTACAAACTCAATATTCAAGGTAGAAAAGGGGAAAATTATTCCTCAACACTTTCTGTTTCTTCGGAAAGTTTTGGAAGACCCATGTCTTTCTGAACTTGATTTGAAACCTTATCAAGTTCCTGTGCTTTTCTGTAACGGGAGCTGGCACGTTGATTAATTTTTTCTATATCTTTTTGTGTTCGAATTATGGATGGCCTGATAAAAATCAGCAGATTTATTTTCTCGAATTGATCCTGTTTACTGCGAAAGAACCAGCCGATTAGAGGAAGATCACCAAATCCGGGGATCTTACTTTGGTTACGAGCAACTTTTTCTTTGATCAAACCACCAAGAACAATGATTTCACCATCCTCTGCAATTACAGAAGTTTTGATAGTTCTCTTGAAGATGGTTATTGCTTCTGCACCAGGATTGACTACATCACTTGATTCCTGGGCAATATCAAGTCGAATACTGTTCTCTCCGCTGATCTGCGGTTTAATTTCAAGTTTGATACCAACTTCCTTGAATTGGTATTCTTTTGTGGAAATGTTACTGGCACTAGTGACAGTTTTTGGTGAAACCGGTACAACAGAAACAACGTTAATGTTTGGTACTTCACCTTCCTGGGGATTGTTCAGAATCATTAACTGTGGGTTTGCCAGAACATTCACATCATTATTATTCTGAACGGCTTTGACAAATGCACCAAAACTAAAAAATTCTTTTCCTCCCAGACTGATTGTATTACCGTTCAAGACACCTATTGTCGCACTGTCAGCAGCAACCGCGGCGGTTCCTCCCGTGGTTGCATCTCCGGTGAAAGCTCCTCCTCCCGGAAAACCACCTGTAATCACCCTGTTACGATTGGTTGCACCGGAGGCTTTCCAGTTGATGCCTAAATCAAGACTTTTTGTAAGTGAAACCTCCATCACAAGTGCCTCCACATAGACCTGCATTCTCGGAACATCAAGGTCACGTATGATCTGATCCAATGTTTTGAAGGCGTCCGATGGCGCAAATATCAAAAGTGAATTGGTAGCCTCATCCGCGCTGATTGAAATTTCAGATTGAGTGACTGAAGCAGCAATATTTGCCTGTTCCTGTGCTTCGGGCTTTTGTTTTACATCTTTACGGGCAATTTCCGAAATCTTTCCAGTAACCTCTTTAAGCAAAACAGCCATGTCTTTTGCCACCGCATGCTGGAGCTGATACAGCTTAAAATTACTTTGAATTTTTCCGCTGTCCTGATAGACATCCAACTGTGTTATTAATGATAATATTCGTTCAATTTCCAGACGTCCAGCTATGATGATCAACGCGTTCAGTCGTTCTTCTTCAATTATTTTTATCGGACTTGTTTTGGCAGTTTTTCCTTCACCTTTTCCTGCAACAACTCGATCAGAAAATATTTTTGTCAGCAGACTGGCCATCCTCTTGGCGGAAGTGTATTCCAGTTGCACCAGCTTTAATTGAATTTCACCCGAGGATCCCTGCTCTGTGTCAAGTTTTGCAATCAGCTGGAGCACTCGATCTGTTGCCAGACGGTCCGCAATGATAATCAGTGCATTCAGTCGTGGTTCCGCGATAATTTTGACCAGGCTGCCGGCTGCGGTTTCTCCTTCGCCTTTCCCGGCAACAACCTTATCTGCAAAAATTTTCGATAGCAAAGGAGCCAATGTTGTGGCTGCAGCATAATTCAGCAGCTGAAGTTTTATTTGACGGTTGCCGCGTGGAATATCAAGTTGATTTACCAGTTCAATTATTTGCCTGGTCGTTACAAGATTTGTAATAATAATCAGCGCGTTCAATGGTGCAAATGGGACAATTTTGATAGAAGCGGTTTTTGGAAAAACTGTTGTAATCAGAGGAACAAGTTTTGTTGCTTCAGAATATTTCAGTTCATGAATTGTTGTTGTTGCGCCTTCAACCGGCACGTCAACCTGTTCAATCAGTTCAATGATTTCATCGGTAATTTCACGATTGGCCACGATAAACAGTGAGTTTAAACGTGCCTCGATCAGCAGCTTAAATTTGGTCGGTTTGCCTCTGCGTACAAGGTTGGAAAATAATTCTGAAACTGTTTTGTGAATTTCAGCAACATCGTTATGCACTATTTGCTGCAAAGTTACTATCTGCTCTATGCCTTCAGGCGCTGATGTGTCCAGCATATCAATAAGTTCCACGATTCTGCTGACGTTTGATTCAACATCAATTACAATTAATGTGTTCAACGGTTCATAAGCCAGTAGTGCTCCTGTTTTTGAAAAAATAGGCTGCAAAGTCGTTTGAATTCCTTTCAGGTCCGCGTGAAAAATTGGTATCAGGCGCATCACATAGTTACCGCCTTTTGATTTGAACTTTTTTCTGTCACGTGAAATGGGCAGTTTAGAGAATCGTGCTTCTGCTGCCGGCAGTATTTCAACAACATTGCTTCTGTCTTTGCGAACCATAGTCAGTCCCTGACTGGCAAGTATTTTTTCAAAGAAGAAAAAGGCATCCTCTTGGGTCACTTTGAAATTACGAGGGGCTGTGATGGACATTTGACCACGCATATTCTTTTCTTCGTAAACAAAAACAGTCCCTGTCTTTTCTGAAATGATTTTGATGAACTCTTTGAGGATAAGTGTTTGAGGAAGATTGATTGTAACCTTGGATTTTTTTGCTGCTTCAATTTCAAAAGGCAGGGCAAATTGAAACAGAAACAGACACAGCAAAAGCAATCCTTTCAGGAGGTGATGTCTCAGGAGACTTTTGGAAAGAAAAGATAAACAGGAAATCATGCCCGTGTCGTGAAAATAATTATTTGATTCAGCTAAGATTCATTGATTTAAGAATCCCTTTTGCCTGCTCCAAATCAGCAGGAGTAGTAATTTTCAGATTATGAGGAATCCCTTCAACTGACGAAACTTTTTTACCACATTTTTCTAGCAGTGATGCATCATCTGTAACTTCCCAGTTATTTTGCTGCGCCTGCAATGAAGCATCATAAATTAATTTAGTGCGAAATCCTTGTGGAGTTTGCACAGCAAATAACGCCCTGCGATTGACAACATTGCTTTTTTGCTCCGATATATGGCGGATCGTATCCATAATGGGCAGTACCGGCATTGCCGCATCATCTTTCCATGCTGAGTCTAAAATGCGATCTATCAGATTTGCATTACAAAAGGGACGTGCTCCATCGTGTATCAAAACAACTTCCGGAATCGGGTTTTCCCGCATTAACTCTTGCAAAGCATTATGCACAGAGTCCTGACGGCGCTTGCCGCCTTTAACCAGGACAACTTCTTCGGATATGAACTTGTTTATTTTTTGTTGATCCTGAGGAGCTGTTGCCAAAAAAATTTTTCGGATTCTTGGATGAAGTAAAAAGGGTTCAAGGCTAGTCTCCAGTATTGTACGTTTTCCTAACTGAAGAAGCAATTTATTGTGATTTGCTCCCATGCGGGATCCCTGACCTGCCGCAACAATTACTGCTACCGCATCACCCTCATTCATTTGAAGCATTTGATTTTGAGGTTTGAGAACAACGCTGTACTGACTTTATAAAACCTTTCTGATTTGACCGCACAGATTAAAAAAGTATAGCACCAAATGTCCAGTAAAAAATCACAATTTGTTTTGATACATAGTTCCAGCCGGATATCAGACTTGTAAATAAGATTACACGAACTAAACTATCATTGATCAAATTTTAGTATCTATTTACTTTAAACATGATTAATAGGATATGATTTTAAACTTGTCAATACTCAAACGAGTTAAATCCCCGCCAGGCTTAGTCATGAAAAAAGTAAAACTGACATGGGAATCATTAATTTATTCTGATGCTTATGATATTGAATATTAACCAGAAATTCAAATAAGGAAATATGTCTGAAAATACAGCATTTATAGGACTTGGTGTGATGGGTTATCCGATGGCAGGATTTTTAGCTAAAGCCGGCCATAACGTAACAGTGTATAACCGCACTACCACTAAAGCAGAAAAATGGGTAAAAGAGTATGGAGGTAAACTTGCCATGACTCCGGCAGAGGCTGCTGAAAACGCTAATTATGTTTTTGCCTGTGTGGGTAATGATGATGATTTGCGTTCAGTAACCACCGGCAAAGATGGAGCTTTTTCCGGAATGAATTCCGGAACGGTGTTTGTAGATCATACCACTGCATCAGCAAAAGTAGCGCGTGAATTGTCTGATGCAGCTCAACAGCTTGATTGTACGTCACTAGACGCTCCAGTTTCCGGGGGACAGGCCGGGGCGGAAAATGGAATCCTGACTGTAATGGTTGGAGGTGATCAGCAAAGCTTCACTAGAGCTGAACCGTTAATTCAGAACTATGCCAAAATGGTTAAGCTGCTTGGGCCAGTGGGCTATGGCCAGTTGACCAAGATGGTAAATCAGATCTGCATTGCCGGACTTGTACAGGGACTGGCCGAAGGGATTCATTTTGCAAAAGCAGTTGGTTTGGATGTGGAAGCAGTGATTGAAACCATTTCCAAAGGTGCTGCTCAATCCTGGCAAATGGAGAACCGTTACAAAACCATGAACGAAAACTTTTTTGATCATGGGTTTGCTGTGGACTGGATGAGAAAAGATTTAGCAATTGCATTGGAAGAGGCACGTGCAAATAAAGCTCATTTGCCTGTAGCAGCATTGGTAGATCAATTTTATTCTGAGGTTCAGGCACTTGGAGGAAATCGCTGGGATACTTCCAGTTTAATTGCACGGCTGGAGGCCTTGAACAAGAGCAACAAACAATAATTAAAGAACTTAAGACATGAATAATTATCAAGGGAAAATACTGATTGACGGAGAATGGCTTTCATCTGATTCCTCAGAAACCATTGCGACGATTAACCCCAGTGACGGGATCGAATTTGAACGTATTGCCAGGGGGACGGCTAAGGATGTTGACCGTGCGGTACAGTCAGCGCAAAACGCGATTGAAGGTAAGTGGGGGAAAACCACTGCGGCAGAACGTGGGCGGTTGCTGCAAAAATTAAGTAAATTAATTCTTGAAAATGAAGATGAACTTACTGAAATGGAAGCCCGTGATGTTGGAAAACCATTGAGACAGGCACGAGTTGATGTTAAAGCCTGTGCCAGATACTTCGAATTCTACGGCGGTGCCGCAGATAAGGTACATGGAGAAACAATCCCTTATCAGCAAGGTTACACTGTACTGACTCTTCGGGAACCGCATGGTGTGACAGGACACATAATTCCATGGAATTATCCTCTTCAGATAATCGGTCGTACCATCGGAGGAGCATTGACAATGGGAAACGCCTGTGTTCTCAAGCCTGGCGAAGAAGCTTCTCAAACAGCGTTGATGATTGGCGAGCTTTTCAGACAAGCCGGATTTCCTCCAGGAGTATTAAATATAATTACCGGACTTGGTGAGGAAGCGGGTGAGGCTCTTATCAATCATCAAGGCATAGATCATTTGTCTTTCACGGGTTCAACTGAAGTTGGTGAGTTGGTGCAGAGAGCGGCGGCAAAAAACGCGGTTCCAGTTACACTTGAACTGGGAGGTAAATCACCTCAAATTGTTTTTGCTGACGCGAATTTAGAGAAAGCTCTGTCTTTTCTGGTAAATGCTGCAATTCAGAATTGCGGTCAAACCTGCTCCGCGGCCAGTCGAGTTTTGATTGAAAAACCAATTTATGAAAACCTTGTAAAAATGCTTACGGAAAAATTTCAACAATTACAGGCTGGTCCAGCCTCAAGAGATCTGGATTGCGGACCGCTGATTAGTCCGGAACAAAAAGTACGATTGGAAAAGTTTATTGCAGAAGCCAGATCAGACGGATTGAACTTTGCCGCGCAGGGCACAATTGTGGATGACGCGCCTTCCGGAGGAAATTATGTTAAACCGCTGCTGATCCGGGATGTTCCTGCTGATCATTCTGTTGCGCAGCATGAATTGTTTGGGCCTGTACTCACAGTGATGTCATTCGGAGATGAGGATGAAGCACTTGAGCTGGCAAACGGGACAGCGTATGGCCTGGTTTCTGGTGTATGGACAAAAGACGGGGCACGTCAATTCCGTATGGCAAAAAAACTAAAATCCGGACAGGTTTTTATCAACAACTATGGTGCAGGAGGCGGAGTTGAACTGCCCTTTGGTGGTGTAAAACTTAGTGGGCATGGAAGGGAGAAAGGATTTGAAGCGCTTTATGGCTTTTCTGTTCTTAAAACCGTTGCAATTCAACATGGAGAATAGAGATGCGTCTGAAAGATAAAATAGCCATTGTGACTGGTGCCGGTTCCGGATTTGGAAGAGGGATTGCTGAGCGTTTTGCACAGGAGGGGGCTAAGGTCGTGATTGCGGATATCAATGGACCAGCAGCTGAAATGGTGGCAGCAGAAATTGGTAAAAACGCTATGGCAGTCAATGGTGATGTCAGTGTGAACGATGAAGTTTCTCTAATGATTGAACAAACGATTAAGCGGTGGGAGCGTATTGATATTCTGGTTAACAACGCCGGTACTACACATCGCAATAAACCTATGACAGAAGTCACGGAAAAGGAATTTGATCAGATTTTTGCAGTCAATGTGAAATCTGTTTATTTAACAGCACATCACTGTGTACCACTGATGAAGAAGCAGGGGCATGGAGTGATTTTGAATGTGGCCTCAACCGCAGGAGTGCGTCCGCGTCCGGGGTTGGCATGGTACAATACTTCCAAAGGCTCAATGATAACTGCCACCAAAGCCATGGCAATTGAACTGGCACCGGATAAAATACGTGTGAATGCCATCAATCCTGTTGCCGGCGAAACAGGAATGCTGCATCTGTTTATGGGAGAAGATACACCTGAAAAACGAAAACAGTTTGTTTCCAGCATTCCATGGGGGCGCTTGAGTTTGCCTAGCGACATGGCTAACGCGGCCTTATTTTTGTGTTCTGATGAAGCAGAAATGGTTACCGGGAGTTGTGTTGAAGTTGATGGAGGACGCTGTATCTGAAATGTTGCGGCCGGAAAAATTCCGGATATTACTGAGATGATCAGTATTCTGACTACGTAAATTCTAAACTTGTTTTAATAAATATTTATGGCAAGCTCTGACAAAATGACTGTTGTCTGCCTCGATTTGGAAGGAGTATTGATTCCTGAAATATGGAAAGGTCTTGCTAAGCTCACAAAAATTGATGAATTAAAACTGACCACCCGCGATATTGCAGATTATGATGAACTGATGGAGCACAGACTGAAAATCTGCGACCGCCATAATTTAACTCTGAAAGACATTCATAGAGTGGTAGAGCAGATTGAGCCTCTTGATGGCGCCCTTAAGTTCATGACATGGCTGAGAGAAAGAAATGAAGTCATGATTCTTTCTGACACGTACCGTGAATTTATCAGACCTTTGCTGCATAAGTTGCAATATCCCACCGTGCTTTGTCATTCATTGAAGTTGGATGGAAATTACAGAATTGTAGATTATTGCCTTAGACAAAAAGACCAAAAGCGTTTTGCTGTAAAAGCATTTAAAGAGTTAAATTATCATACAGTTGCAGTGGGGGATTCCTACAACGACATCAGTATGATGATGGAGGCAAATCAAGGATTTTTCTTCCGTCCAACCGAAAAAATAGCTGAGGAATATCCTGTATTTCCTGTGACTCATGAATACGAAGAGTTGAGAAATGCTTTGGAAGGCATAACGACAAATGGCCCGCAAAAGAGCCACTAAGATCAGTACCCAGGGAGAATTGCTTTATGGCATTCAGCCGGTCTTGGCTGCCTTACGGCACAGAAAACGGCAACTGTATGAGTTATTCATTAAAAAGAATACAGATCATTCAGGCCGCCTGAATGAACTCCGGATGCTTGCCGAAAAATTCCGGATTCCTGTGAGAGAAATGCCGGTAAACAAATTTTCAGAAATATGTCCGGACGCTGTTCATCAAGGTGTGGCACTGCGTTGTGGTATGCTGCGGTTTTCTTCCATTTCTGAAATTCCACAACTGGCTGAAGACTCGTTGTCCTTGATCGTCGCGTTAGATCAAATTGAAGATCCGCACAATCTGGGAGCAATTTTGCGTACTTGCGGATTTTTTAATGTCAACGCTGTTGTTGTCTCAAAAGATCACTCCTGCGGATTAACTCCGGTAGTTTCTAAAACTTCTGCGGGGGTTGCAGAATGGCTGCCTGTAATCTCTGTGATCAACCTCACCAGATTTCTCCAGCAGCAAAAATCAAAAGGTTATTGGGTAGTCGGACTTGCGGAAGAATCTAGTGAAAACATCAATGAACTGGTATGGGACAGACCGCTGATATTAGTAATGGGTAATGAAGGACGCGGGATTCGGCCTCTCATCCGCAGGCAATGTGACTGGATTTTCAGTATTTCCGGAAACCCTGAAGTATCCTCACTCAATGTAAGCAATGCTGCCTCCATTGCACTTTACCATTTTAATACCCTGTCAAATTCTTCATAACTATATCTACTATTAATATTTCCTGTGTTTAATTTGCAGGGATATTGCACAACGAAAAAAACTCATTTATCGGCAATTAACAACAGACTTTGCAGGTATTTCTCTTACAATTATTTTTTGACTGAATGTATTTTGGTATGAATCAATAATGATTTCTTATTTATTAAAAATATTAGCAAAAAAGGTGATATGCCTCGTTTCAGCCTGGAAACGGCTTTAAAAGTTCGAGAGCGACTGGAGAAGTTCTACCAGAAAGCTCTTGCGGAAGAAGTGCAGGTTGAACAGCGATATAAAGAAAGGATGCAGCTGATGCGGAGTGCTCTTGATGTTCATAACAAAGACTTGGACGATGCCAAGGATAGCGGACTTACAATCAGTCAGCTTATATTAGGAGGACAATTTCAGCAGCGTATTGAACAGCAGATGGAACTCACTCAATATCAGCTTAAAGAACAAAAGGAAGTTGTAGATCTGAAACGTCATGAATTGACGCAGGCAACCCAAAAAAAACGGGCACTTGAAATTCTCAAAGATAAAGAGATTAAAAAATATAGAGATGAAGTTGAGCGGCTGGAACGTTTGGAAGCGGACGAAATTGCCCAGAATTATCGTCGGCACTCAAAAACTTAATATATTTTGCCTTATTTTATTGAAGCTTAATTTAAATCCATATTGTTAAACAACAGAATCAGCATGAATAAAATATTAAATATTATTAATAATTTCAGATTTTTATATTTATTCATTATATTTGTGATGATGGCAAGGCCCGCTTATAGCATACCAACCACCATCGAAGAATTAAAAAAATCAATCGGATCAATCTGTGCGGATTACGGTATTGATTTTTGTGCGGTTGAGGAAGAAGAAGTATCCAAGAAGAAGAAACCTCGCAAGTTTACAGAAACCGAACAGAAGATTCTGACAAGGCTGGCTGAACAACAAGAACGGTTACGTGTCAGAAGTTTAGAGTTGGACAGGAGAGAAAACCAACTCAAAGCGCTGCAGGAAGATATCCAGCGTCAGATTAGCCAATTGGAAAAACTCCAGCAGGAAATCGAAAAAGATATTGAGAAAAAGAAAACTCAAGATAACAGTCAGCTTGAAAAAGCTGTCGCACTATACTCAAAAATGGATGCGGCTACGGCAGCACAATCAATTGCCAAACTTGATCGAACAATTGCAGTAAACATTCTGAAACAGATGAAAGAAAAACAAGCATCATTGGTACTTTCCAGTATGGGGGCAGCAGAATCTGCCAAATTGATAGCAGAAATGACCACGAAAAAATGAGATTGTGAATATGGAACCAATTGGACAAAAAACCGCCCTTACTGCTTCAGAAGAAGGAATTGTTGCAGCAGAATTAGTTGTTGAAGCCGGAGAAAACGAAGGAGATAAAATTTTTAACTCAACTCTGGATGAAATGCTGGCAGAAAATGATACTGAAGAAACCCTGCTGGAGGAACTGCTTGAAGAAGACGGTCAAGACACTTTAATTTCCACTGTAAATATAAATCAAGTTGATCTAGAAAATATTGAAGAAAAATTTCGTAATGCGTCATCAGATCATGCAGTTTTCCCGCTGGAAATAATTGAGGATACCCTTTTGTCTGAAGACAGCCGGTCTGTTCAGTCACATGTACTGCAAAAATCAGTTCCAATTGTAGAGGAAATGATTGAACTGATCGATCCCAGGGTTGTCACAGAGGAAAGTAATTTTGAGAATTTTCAGGGAAGTGGAGTTGCCGAAACAGGACTCCAGTCATTATTGGAAGATTCCTCACCGGACAGTCTCGCAGTTTCACTGCAAACAGTATTTCATCAAATCAAGATTCCTGAAGATGGGGCAGAACTTTCAGAAAACGATCTGCAAGCTGTTTTGAATAAAAGCCCAAACAAAGCGGTCCAATCGGAAGAAACTGTAGAAATTTCAAGAAGCAGTCTTCACACAATCATGCATAAAACAGGAAGCGAATCAGCTCAATCAGATGATGAAGTTGTGCAATCCGGAAATGATATGCAGTCTGAACTGAAGCATGATTCAGTCAAACAGATTCAGAACCATGGAAATATTGCTGCTTCAGTTGATATTAAATCAACCAAAAAGCCACAGGAAGTAAATGTTAAAAATCAAATGAATCCTGTTTCATCTCCGGGATTAAGTAAGAATTCACAAGATGCCGAAATACCCATTGCTGCAAATGCGACAAAAAATATGCTTGCGGGTGCCCCCCAGGCCAAAGAACAGCTGAAAGCAAATGAAAGTCTGCAAGTTGTAGAAAATATAAAAGCTAATGAAGGCATACAGGCTAAAATGAATGCTAATGAGGTTGAAGAATTTCAGGATAAAGGAAAATCAAGATTTTCAGATTCATTACAAATCACAGATAAAATTAAATTAGCGGAAAATTCGCAAAACTTAAATAAAACTAAAACAACCGAAGTCTTGCCAACCACGGTAAGATTAAAAGTGGAAGAAAATTTACAGGGTTTGACAAAAGTAAAAACAGCAGAAATTTTGCAGCCAGATGAGATGTTTAAAACTGCAGATGAATTAAAGGGTTTAACAAAAGTAAAAACAGCAGAATTCATGCAGACAGAAGAGATGTTTAAAACTGCAGATGAATTAAAGGGTTTAACAAAAGTAAAAACAGCAGAATTCATGCAGGCAGAAGAGATGTTTAAAACTGCAGAAGAATTAAAAGGAATTGTAAAAGCAAAAGAAAGTTTTCAAACTGCCGGTTCCAATAATACAAAGGTTTTGATTGAAAAGGGGACATTGGCGCCTATGAATCAGTTCAGAACATTAGCTGCTAAAGACACCAAATTATCAGGCAATGTAAATACCGGGGTTGAATCTGTTTTTTCTCCAGGACTCAATGTTACTTCCGAAACTTCGGGTTCTTCCATCTACAAAACACCAGAATCAGCAAATGTCCCAGCTGAAACCATGAGGGCGACAGATCTCCCATTTGACATGCAGCAGCTGGTAAGCCGAGTCAGAATTTTGCGTGGAAATGGAATTGAAGAAATGACTCTGCGATTGCATCCGGAAGAGTTAGGAAATATTACGCTGAAAGTCAGACAGTCCGGAGGGGACCTCTTGATAGATATGCGTGTTGACAATCCTCTTGCAAAACAGCTTGTGGAATCCGGATATGATTTATTGCGCAGCAAATTCCTCGATCAGGAATTTGCATATAAAGATCTTGCGCTGAATGTTGATATCAACCAGAGAGACTCTCAATTTGGAAGTGACCGTCAATATGAAGAATTTGAAGATGAAATGTTTTCCGCACAAAGAGGGAAAGAACAGGAAATATCTACATTGGAAGAAACACCGCGTGTGAGACACCGGACTGATTCCGGACTAAATCTATATGTCTGAAACAAGGAAATTATGATTACCGAAAACAACGTTAATCAGGCTCTGCAATATAGTGCCACAAGCTTGCGAAACAAGGCGGCATCAAACAGTGAAGACGGGAAGAAACTGGGGAAGCAGGATTTTCTGAATTTGCTGATGACTCAGATGGCAAATCAGGATCCATTAAATCCGTTGGATTCAGAGGGTATGATGCAGCAGTTAGCATCCATGGGAACAGTGGAACAGCTGCAGAATCTCAATAGTCAGACTTCAAAATTGATGGCAATCCAGCAGCATATCGCAAAGGCCACAGCAGGCAGCCTGCTGGATAAAGACGTGGAGGTTGGCGCCAGAGAAATACCATTGAATAATGGAGAAACAATTCCGGTTTCATATAAGTTGGACGGAAGTGCTGACAGAGTAATGCTGCTTGTACAGGACTCAACAGGCGAGATGATACGTGAGATAAATCTTGAAAGCAGAGCACAGGGTGTTCATCAATTTTCCTGGGATGGACGTGACAATGACGGTGACCTGATGCCGGACGGTAATTACAGCTACAATGTGTTTGCAAGAACCGATGGGGGAGAAGAGATTGGTGTCACAATGACTAAATCCGGACAAGTATCCATGGTACGTTTTGACGGCAGCGAACCGCTGCTGAAAATAAATGGAGAGTGGGTATCTGCCAAAGAAATGGTTGGATTAGGAAATAAATCAAAATTGCGATATCAAAACGCGATTCCTCTTCCAGCACGAACAGAACTTAACACTCGTAAAACTCCAGTATGGAGTGCTGATGGTTCTGGAATAAAGACAGACTGAACCTGGTAGTTCAGTTACAAACTAATAGTACAGTTTTTTTCATAATATCTATGCGAAACAATGGACTGAATCGCCAGATATACTTTCTAATACAGTTAAAGGAGAAATAAAATGGCGTTACTTGGATCATTAAATACTGGTGCCAGCGGAGTAAAAACTCAAGGTAAGACAATGCAGGTTGTTGGTAACAACATTGCCAATGTCAATACCTTTGGTTTCAAACGAAACCATGTTGCTTTTGCTGACTTAATGGGAAATACATGGCCACAGGGTTCTTCATTTACGAAGGCCAGTAATGGTGTGAAAATCGGAAGTGTGGAAATGGATTATTCTCAGGGGGCGTTTGAAAGTACAACCCTCAATACAGATCTGGCGATTGCAGGAGGAGGTTTTTTCACAATTGTTAATCCTACTACAGCCAAAGAAGAATATACTCGAAACGGTCAATTTTCCTTTGATAAGGAAGGATTTCTTTCTACTATACGTGGAGGACGAGTGCAGGCCTTGCAGGTAGATCGGATTACCGGGGAAAGTAAAGGGATTCCAGGTGCCCTGAAAGTTTTGGGGCTTGTGGATGCTCCTCAACCGACTGGAACAGGACACAAAGGAACCGGAATAAAGCTTGCCGCAAACCTTGATGCTAACGCAGTTGTAAAAGATGTACCTGTCGATCCGACCAATGTTTTGGACAGCATGTATAATTTTGCTACATCAACAACAGTATATGATGCAGTCGGTAACAATCACGCAGCGACAATTGCCATGAGAAAACGTCCGGACCTTCCGGAACAGATTGATCCTGGCACAGGTCAACCGATTGCGGGAACAGGAGTCAGTAACCAGTGGGAGTACTACGTTATGTTTGACGGCGCTTCTTTGGGACAAATCCCGGGTACTATGATCGCCGTTGGCGGTGGATTCATGCAGTTTACTGATGACGGAAAATTAATTGCTGCTACCGGAGGTTCTTTTGAAGCACAACCTGGAGGTGTAGGTCCTGACGGTCAGCCTCTTCCCGCGGGACCACCCCGATTAATTCCACAACCGGTTGACCCTGACACAGGCGTTCCGCAATTTGCCATTCCGTTTGGTGGAGGGGCTCCATTAGTTGTAGGTCTGCATCTTGGAGACGGTTATAATCCGGATGATCCTACAGATCCCCGCTCAGGTTTGGATGGTATAACTCAGTTTGCAGGTAATTATAATGTGCTAAGAACCAGTGCTGACGGAAATCCGGCAGGCACATTGGAAAGCATTTTCCTGGAAGACAATGGGACAGTGAATGGTGTGTTTGATGCCGGTTACACACGGGCCATCGGGAGAATTGTTTTGACCAAATTCGATAATCCCGGAAAACTTGCTCAGGTTGGTGAAAATATGCTTGAAGAAACTTTAGGTTCAGGCAAGAAAGTAACAGGTGAGGCAGGCACTGCAGGGTTAGGCGAAATACGCAGCAAAAGTCTGGAACAGTCAAATGTTGATCTCTCACAGGAATTTGTGAAAATGGTTGAGACACAGCGTGCATTCCAGGCAAATGCCAAAACTGTGACTACAACTGATGAAATGATTCAGGACCTGATCAATATGAAACGGTAGTTCCCGCATATTTTGAGGGCCGCTTTCAGGCCCTCATTTAATTCCTTTCAACATTTCCTCACCTCATTTTAACTTACCAACTCTATCATCCTTCTACTTTAAAATATAATTTTTGGGTGCTGTTTAATCTGCTTGGGTATTTTCTCTCTGCTTAGGAGAAATAACTTAGTTTTGGGTGAAATATTTTATTGTATAAGAAATCTGCTCCTTAGAAACTGGTATACATTCCAAGAAGTGTTGCAGATCCTCCAAGTGACAGAGGCTTGTTTACTGTGGCAACCTCAATATCCGCGGAAATATACTGCTGAGTGATGATAAAGCCCATTCCATTAAATGGGATGCGTGCTCCAAATTTGTAATAGAATGGTTTGTCAACCTGACCGAAAACTGTCCCGAAAGTCTTAATGCTATCAGCGGCGAGTTCCTCTTTAACTTTTGCTGAATAATTGCCTGTGCCGAATCCTATGAAAGGGTACCAGTAATTTCCACGATAATAAAAACTCAGTCCATACAATAAGCCTGCTGCCTGAATGGTAATTTGAGAGCTGTCATTTACAAATGTATATATTTTTTTGTAACTGTGGCCTTCAATACCAAAACCACTGGCAACTGCTCCGTTAGTCTTATAAAAATCAAATGACAAAACTATCGGGCTTACCTGTCTGTTTTCTTTTATTTCACCGTGCTCATTCTCCAAAGTAGAGAGGTATGAGTCGGTGCGTCCAACACCGGTCGCAGGTATTCCTGTGTGTTGTATACCGTATTGAAAGGTATAATAAACCACTGTTTGCTCAAAGCACCATAATGTTGAGGTCGAGCAAAATACAATTACAGTTGCCAGAATAAACTTAATGAATATTTTTACCAACGAACCCCCATTTCCCAATAAAATGCAAAATCGATTTCATTGCCAAAATTGTTATAATCCTGCACAAAACCGGTTTCCAAAAAAAGTAAACCTGAATCATATTTGTAACCGAATGCAAAAACACTGGTGGGAACACTTAGATTTGAATTTCGCTGTTCCTGGGCTTCTTTGCCGGTTGTTCTTGAACTTGCTTCGGTTTTGGGGAAGATGCTGCTTTGAGATACAGTCTGGAAAACAAATGATTCTTCTTCGTCAAACCTGTGCTCCAAAGCCATAAACCGATGATACTGAGAAGAAGCAAATCCACGGTTTTCACCAATTTTTGTAAGTCCGTCTCCAAAATACACAATCCAGCTTTCGAAACCTTTTGATAAAATAAGATAATACCCCCTGTCGTCCCCACCGCTTCGTATAAATTTTTGTTCTCCGCTACGGTCCGAATTGGCAAATTTGTATGTCAATTTTAAAGATGCAGCAGGCATTACATTGCCACCTTCTGAAATGTTCCATTTCAGTCCTATGGTCGGTTCCGCTTGTACATTATAAATCTGACGGCTGCTTGAGTAGACAAACTTCCCGTCTCTGACCACATAAAAAGCATATTGGTCTCGTTCAGAGAGAGCACGATAAGCGCCTCCTTTTCTGAAATTTGAAATTCCAATCAAACTGTGAACACTTTCAATCGTACTATCCATGGTTCCGCCGTCAAAAGAGAGGAACGGCAATTCAAGTTTTAATTCCAGCGAATCAGTAATTCCGTAACGGTATTTAATTTTTTTGCGTTTGCTTTCAGCATCCAGATACAAGCTGAATCCTGTGACTGTATTTCCGTCAAGGTCCTTAAAATCATCAATAGTTAAACCGCGGGAAACTTCCTTTTTGGTGATTTGTCCGGTAGCTCCCTGAGTATTAACAAAGGTATTCGCCATCTCAATACCATAAGACAACTTGGATTCGCCATTTTTGAGAGTCAGAGTATTTTCAGGATAGAGGGCCAGGAATTGGTGGTTTACCAAAAACTGTGGCCGTATTTCAAGCGGGCCTAGTCCGAAATTTAATGTAGCTGCATTTACTGATATTTCTGCATCGGAAATAATTATTAAAGCTGCAAAAAATATTAAAAAACGCTTTATTTTCATACTCCTGAAACGAGAAGTTATAATTTATCTGAAACACTGAATTTTTGATAAAACCTCGGTGAAAGTGAATCCAAAAGTTATGCCTTTTACCTTGCGGAAAAATTTGTCAAAGTGAATCTGCGTTTGTCACTTTTATTACAATAAAAAGTGGACTGAACAAATGTCATTAGGAGAATGATTCTTGCTGAAAAAATTATTTTTATATCAACCGGAACTGTTAAATAAAAAAAATCAATGTTTATGTATATGAAAATCTATATTTTTCACATTCCTGGAGAAGTCTGGCTATGAAGCTGGAAAAAAGCCTTGTTTCAACAGGATACTGGCTGTTTCGCTGGAGAAGTTATTTCCCGATTATCCTGATTATTATTTTTATTCCTGCAATGGCAGAGTATGTATATGTAGGAGGGAGCAGAGAAATGACAACAAACTGGGGAGTATTTAGTCTGATTGTAGGACTGCTTGGTTTGTTTTTCAGAATTCTTGTTGTCGGTCATACGCCACAAAATACATCCGGAAGAAATACCAGGGAGCAGATTGCGGATGTGTTGAATACTACCGGCTGGTATTCAGTGGTAAGACATCCGCTGTACCTGGGAAATTATACAATGGGACTTGGAGTATCACTTTTCCCTTTTGTCTGGTGGCTGCCGCTGATTTACACACTGGCATTTGCACTCTATTACGAACGTATCATGGCGGCAGAAGAAGATTTCCTCAGAAGTAAGTTTGGAGAGGACTTCGAAAAATGGGCGGAAAGTACTCCGGCGTTCTTTCCGGATTTTTCCAAATGGGACAGTGCTGTGTTGAATTTTTCCATTATAAATATTTTGCGAAGAGAATATTCCAGCCTCTTCGCGCTGATATTGTGTTTTACAGTTCTGGATTTGATTGGAAATTATTTGGTTATGCAGGAGCCTTACATTGTTCCTTTGTGGAATATTTTATTTTGGACAACACTTGCCGCATATTTAATTTTAAGAACCATGAAACGACATACAAATTTTCTGGACGTTAAGGGTCGTTAGTGATGGAAATGCTCAGTAAATTCAATAGCAACTTTTTCCGCAGAAAATGTCTAAACTGAACCAGATGATTCGCGAATTCCGTGAAGACATTGGTCAAAGCATCGAAGGTCTTGCATTGCTGATGCGAATGGATCCAGATGAATATGCGCGATTGGAAGAAGACTGGATTCCTCATGATGAAATACTACAGCGTTTATGCACTCTCTTTGAATGGAACTATCAGGACATTAAAAGGCTTGCGGATCAAACTCCAAGCACAAAAGCAAACAAAAAAAAACAACAAGATGCGCAGTCTGTTACAGCAAAAGAAACTTCAAATACTGTTGCGGTTACACCATTTGCCAAAATGGTGCAGGAAGCACGCAATGCTGCCAGGCAGAATGAAGATGGGATTGCTACTTTACTGGGAGTGTCTCCGGATTATTACAAAGAAATTGAGGCAGGCTTTGTTCCTCAGGATAATTTGCTGCGAAAATTGTGCTCCCTGTTTGGTTGGAATTACAAACAAATTCAGCAAAAAATTAACACCCAGAGTACTGCAATCCTCGGCACAAAGAAACCTCCTCTGCCTGTAAGTGAAATTCAGGTAAAATTACCAAAGATTGAAATTCCGGAGATCCCTGAAGTTTCTCCGGGAGTTTCACTGAATGAGCAGATTAAACAGGCCAGAATTGATGCTGAGCAAAATGTAGAAGGTATTTCCCTGCTCCTGCAAATTAATCCTGAATATTACCAGCAGATTGAGTCCGGAGATGCTGTACCAAATCCTGAATTACTGAAAAGGATTTCTACA
The DNA here is from genome assembly GCA_001627865.1 of SAR324 cluster bacterium REDSEA-S27_B3. Lineage (GTDB taxonomy): Bacteria > SAR324 > SAR324 > SAR324 > NAC60-12 > Arctic96AD-7. The sequence continues at coordinate 77,934 of LUQO01000045.1, read as the reverse complement.
CTCTTTGGGTGGAATTATCACGAGCTGTTGAATCGTGAAAAAAGTACACAACTAAGCCGACTCCAGCCCGCCGTCACCACTCTCGATTCCTCTGACTCTTCCATCACTGAAGTAAAACTCAGGGAAACTCAGGCTAAGATTGCAGAAAACTGGAAGAATATTTCCGGGGACCAGCAGCAAACGCTGCTAACTCAGCTGGAGTTTATCCGTGATTCTATGGAAAACTTCGATGGTGGGAATAATAATTCTTGACTGTTAGCTGTTTACTGGTAGCATTCCAAAGCTTTAGCAGGGATCCTTTCATGGTGGAAGGATTCATTATTTTAACTTTTTTTCTAAACAAGGAGAAAAATGCGTAAATTAATTATGTTGTTAGTGGTTCTGTTAGTAAGTTCCGGGGTTGCTTTCGCTAAAACCGTCTGGGACATGCACTTGAATTATCCCGCTGGGAACTTCCATTCCAAAGGCGCGCAGCGTTTTGCTGACAAGGTCAAAGCAGCTACAGGCGGAGAATTGGAAATCCGGCTGCATCCCGGTTCGTCTTTGGGATTCAAGGGGCCGGAACTGCTGCGTGCTGTTGCGGAAGGGCAAATGTCGATTTCTGAAATCCCAACAGGAATTGTTGAGGGTGATGCCCCAATACTGGCTATGACTGCCCAGCCGTTTTTGTCAAGCAATACATTCGAACAAAGATTGATGTATCAATTGGCAAAACCAACCTACAAAAATACATTAAAAAGTTTTAATCAATTCACACTTTACACCAGTGTATGGCCTTTTTCTGGAATTTACACCAAGAGACCGATCCGCTCAGCAGCAGATTTGAATGGTTTGAAGATGCGTGTTTATGACGGCACCGGATTGGCATTTGGCAAACTCGCTGGGATTGCTGCCCGTAAAATGCCGTTTAGTGAGGTTTATCCGGCTATGAAAGCAGGACTTTTGGATTCCATGTACACTTCCTCTGTTTCAGGAGTGGACGCAAAAGCCTGGGAGATGCTCAATTATTTCACTCGTATTAATATCGTTGGACCTGTGAATATGGTCAACGTAAACATAGAGGCATGGAACAGTCTATCTTCCAAGGTTCAAAATGCTGTGATCGCTGTTGCAACGCAGATGGAAGATGAAATGTGGAACTTAGCCGGTGACATGGATCGCCAAAGCCTGGCAAAACTTAAGGCAAATGGTCTTAATGTATTGGAAGTGGACCCTTCCTTCCGCAGTGATTTAGATGAAATGGGACGCAAGCTGCGTGCTGCATGGGTGAAAAAAGCAGGCTCGGCAGCCAAGGCCATTTTTGACAAATACGCCGATATTACCGGGCGCAGTCTATAGTTATTTATAATAATCTCAAATGGAAAGTGCCGCATCCTAATGGAGCGTTTGCTTCACTTTGTAGATAAGTTAAATCGCGGGATGGCTCTTGTCGCGGCAGTTATGCTCGGCCTGACCGTCCTGCTGATTTTGTTGGAAATTTTTCTATGGAATGCTTTTAAATCCACAACCCTGATTGCGGATGAATATTCTGCTTATGCTCTGGCAATTCTGGTTTTTTGGGGCGCGGGGTATACGTTGCGTGAAGGAGGTCACATCCGGATTGAACTGATCCTGAGTAAGTTGTCACAGCCATTGGCCAACTGGATAGAATTTCTGGCAACATCCACTGCGACCTGTTTCATGGCATATTTGCTCTATTATTTATGCCGAATGGTCTTTTCCACCTGGAGTTATGCTTCCACTTCCGGAACTCTCACAAACACTCCAATTTGGGTTCCTCAATTCATCATGGTACTTGGAGCAACCGCATTTTTCATGCAGTTGGTTGCTACCATGATTCGTTCAGCAAACAAATTAAAAACTTCCTGAGTCTCTCCACCTATTTAAGCTGAAAATATACATGGACCCAACTTTGTTGAACATGAGTTTGTTAGTGTTCGGCATACTGGTGTTGACTCTTGGTTCGGGCATTTGGATTGGGCTGAGTTTGTTTATAGTCGGTATGGTGGGCATGGAAATGTTCTCCTTTTTACCTGCCGGTTCCAACATGGCCTCATCGATTTGGGCCACGGTAAACAAATGGGAACTGGTGGCTTTACCCCTCTTCATATTAATGGGTGAGGTACTTTTTCGTTCAGGCATTTCAGAAAATCTTTTCAAGGCGCTTGTACCATGGCTCTATCGTTTCCCAAGCGGATTGCTGTTGATCAACATTGTTGCCTGTACGCTGTTTGCTGCCGTGTCAGGATCAAGCGCGGCAACCACGGCAACAGTGGGACGCATCACCCTTTCGGAGTTCAAAAAACTGGGTTACAATGAATCACTGTCAATGGGTTCTTTGGCTGGAGCAGGGACACTTGGATTTTTGATTCCTCCAAGTCTGGTAATGATTATTTATGCCATACTTGCGGAAGTTTCTATCGGTAAAATGTTCATTGCAGGAATTTTTCCGGGACTATTGCTGGCAGGAATCTACATTGCCTATTTGTTGATTCAGGGTGTTCTTAACCCGGACATTGCACCAAGAAGTCAGGAGCATTATTCGTGGATGGAACGTGTTATTGCCCTTAAATCTGTAGCGCCTGTAGCAGTGTTAATTCTGGCAGTGTTGGGCAGTATTTATCTGGGAATCGCCACTGTTACTGAAGCTGCTTCCCTGGGTGTGTTGGCGTCAGTGTTGTTTGCCTGGAACAACCGTACACTTGACCGGAAAACTTTAATTGAATGCCTTTTGGCTTCAGTCAAGACTACCAGCATGATAATTCTGATTGTGATGGGCGCATCTTTTTTGTCTCGTGCAATGGGCATTTTGGGAATCCCTCGTGAATTGACCGAATTTATCGGCAGTTTAGGCTTGTCGCCTTATGTTTTGATACTCATGCTAGGTCTGATTTATCTGGTTTTGGGGTGTATTCTTGACGGATTCTCCATTGTAGTTATGACCTTGCCTATAGCCTTGCCTTTGACTGCTCAAGCCGGTTTTGACCCAATTTGGTTTGGGATTTTCCTGATTCTAATGGTTGAACTGAGTCAGATTACACCGCCGGTAGGCTTTAACTTGTTTGTCATTCAGGGACTTACTGGGAAAAACATCGGCACTATCGCCAAAGCAGCATTCCCATTTTTTCTTTTAATGATTTTGACCACAGGTTTGTTGACTGTATTTCCGCAAATTGCTCTATACTTGCCCGGATTGATGGTAAAGTAATGACATCCCCATCCATTATTTTTCCTTAACCAATTTTTATGGATACACCTTTATTCCGTTTTTCCATTGACCGCGGAGGAACATTCACTGATGTTTATGCTGAAGTTCCCGGGGAGCAGGGATTCCGAGTGGTTAAGCTTCTTTCTGAAGATCCAGGCAATTATGCAGACGCGCCTCTTGAAGGAATTCGCCGCATTCTGGAATCAGTAACTGGACTGCCCTTTTCCAAAGAATCTGGCGGCGGACCTACCGGTATTTCTGCGGAAAATATTGAATGGATTCGCATGGGTACCACCGTTGCCACAAACGCGCTGCTGGAAAGAAAAGGCGAGAAAACTGTGCTGGTAACCACAAAAGGTTTCCGTGATCTGCTGCAAATCGGAAATCAAAGCCGACCCAAAATATTTGATCTGGAAATCCGTAAACTTGATTTACTCTACGAGGAAGTGATTGAGGTTGAGGAACGTGTCCGGATTTTCAAAAAAAACGGTAGTGACACAACACGCCAAACAAATTCATCAATTGTCGAAGGCACTACCGGAGAGAAATTTGAAATATTGGCAAAACCTGATTTGAGTGAGGTGTGCAGTCAACTAGAAAATGTTTTCAATAATGGCATAAAGGCGGTGGCAGTTGTGTTTTTGCATTCTTATGCATTCCCGGAACATGAACGGCAAATAGGTGAAATTGCTCGCGACATCGGTTTTGTACAGATTTCACTTTCGCACAAGGTCATGCCGATGGTTAAAATGGTGGCACGTGGAGACACCACAACCGTTGATGCTTATCTCACACCACACATCCGGAATTATCTTGAAAGCTTTCGCTCAGGATTTTCTGACAAATTGAAAAATTCAAAATTGCTTTTCATGCAGTCAGACGGAGGCCTGACAGATTCAGCTAATTTCAAGGGAAGCAATGCAATCCTGTCCGGGCCTGCAGGAGGCGTTGTTGGATATGCCATGACTACCGATTTGGGACTGCCGGTGATTGGCTTTGACATGGGGGGGACCTCAACAGATGTTTCACGATACGGTGATGACTATGAACTTGTTCATGAGACAGAAACAGCAGGCGTGCGTATTCAGGCTCCGCAGATGCACATCAAAACTGTTGCGGCAGGCGGTGGTTCACGGTTGTTTTTCCGCAACGGTTTATTCGAGGTAGGTCCGGATTCAGCCGGAGCACATCCGGGACCGGTTTGTTATAGAAAAGAAGGATATTTAGCGGTCACGGACGCAAATTTAGTGTTGGGTCGTTTGCATCCGGATTATTTCCCCAAAATATTTGGTCCAAATGAAAATGAAGCGCTTGATCTTGAGGCTTCCCGGGCGGCTCTGGAAAAGTTAACCGCGGAAATAAATAAATATTCAACGGAAAAAAATCTTCCGCAAATGTCACTTGAAGAAGTCGCTCTAGGATTTTTAAGAGTTGCCAACGAAGTTATGGTTCGTCCGATTCGTGAGATTTCGGTAATGCGAGGTTTTGACATTAAGGAACACGCGCTGGCATGTTTTGGCGGAGCAGCCGGACAACATGCATGCGCGATCGCCCGTGAACTCGGAATTTCCAAAATTTTTGTGCACCGTTTTGCCGGTATTCTTTCCGCCTACGGAATGGGACTGGCTGATATTGTAGTGGAAAAACAGCAGCCTTCCGCGAGCGTTTTGTCTGAAAACATTCAGGATAATACAAAGAAATTGTTGCAGAAAAATCTGGATAGTTTAGCAGAAGAGGCAAAAACAGAGTTAATTGATCAGGGATACCAACCGGAGCAAATTCGAATAAAGCGCTATCTCAATTTGAGATACCAGGGAACGGACACGGCACTGATGATTCCGGAACCGGACAAACAGGAAACATTTAACTATGAGATTGTAAGAAACAGATCAACTGGTTCGAAATCAAGTCCGGGAAATAAGAAAGTAATTAATGATCTTCCGGACTTTGTTGGAGCTTTCCGTAAGACATACCGCAGGGAATTTGGTTTTGATTTAATAGACCGGGAAATAATTGTGGATGATATACGGGTGCGGGCAGTAGCAAAATCACTTGGTCTGGAAAAATTTCCACTTGCAAAAAAATCCAAATCCCCAAAACTGGAAAATCATACTAGTTGTTATTTCATTTCTGAAAGCACCGGAGCAGGAAGCTGGCATAAAACTCCAATTTTTCTGCTGGAAAAACTGGGTCCGGGACATTGCATTGCGGGACCAGCAATTATAATGCAGGACACTTCAACAATTCTGATTGAACCGGGCTGCAGTGCTGAAATAACTGAGTATGGTGACGTGGTAATTACGGTTGAAACCAAATCATACATGGAGATCGGCACACAGGCGGATCCTGTTCAGGTTTCTATTTTCGGTAACCTTTTCATGTCAATTGCGGAACAGATGGGACGCACTCTGCAGCGTACTGCCATATCCACAAACATCAAGGAACGCCTGGATTTTTCCTGTGCAATTTTTGATGAAACCGGAGGATTGGTGGCCAATGCCCCTCACCAGCCGGTACATCTTGGCGCAATGAGTGAAGCAGTTCGACAGCAGGTTAAATTATTGGGCAAATCACTTAATAAAGGAGATGTTCTGCTGACAAACCATCCAATTGCCGGAGGAAGTCATCTACCGGACATGACTGTTATCACACCGGTTTGGCAGGTACAGGTGTCAGAAAAAACAGCAAAAGTAGAAGCTTCCGACAAACCGATTTTTTACGTGGCCAGCCGCGGACATCATGCAGATATTGGCGGTATTTCTCCCGGATCAATGCCACCGTTTTCCCGTGAATTGAAGGAAGAAGGGGCATGCATCAAATCTTTTAAACTGGTTGAAAATGGTGTGTTTAACGAAGCCGGAGTTATTGAGCTGCTGCAGGCACCCGGAAAAATTGAGCGCAAACCCGGTGAACCTGCAATCAGCGGAACACGTTTGCTTTCAGACAATCTCTCTGATTTGAAAGCACAGGTTGCCGCTAATCAGCGGGGTATAGATTTACTATTGGAAATGGTAGAGCATTTTACTATGGAAAATACTCCCGGACTTCAGATCGTGCAGGCTTACATGCATCACATTCAAAGCAATGCCGAGGAAGCTGTGCGAAATATGCTTAAGGAGCTATCAATGCGGGAAGGTTTGTCTGAAGTGGACACAGTGGAAGCAAGTGATTTTCTGGACGACGGTAGTGAAATAATTTTACGACTTACAATCGATCGTCGTGACGGCAGCGCTGTTTTTGATTTTACCGGTACAGGAGCCGAACTTTGGGGGAATTTGAATTCTCCAAGAGCAGTAACCCATTCAGCAATTTTGTATGGTTTGCGCTGTTTGATCGACCAGGAAATTCCGCTTAATCAGGGTTGTCTGAATCCAATTGAAGTAATCATAGAAGAAGGTTCTCTGCTGGCTCCTTCAGAAAACGCAGCGGTTGTAGGAGGCAACGTGCTCACTTCACAGCGCATTACGGATGTGATCCTGAAAGCGTTTCGTGCCTGCGCGGCCTCACAGGGATGCATGAATAATTTCACATTCGGAAACGAAAAATTCGGATATTATGAAACGATTGGTGGGGGCGCCGGAGCAGGTCCAGAGTGGCATGGTCAGAGTGGAGTTCACACACACATGACGAACACACGCATCACTGATCCGGAAATTCTGGAAAGACGTTATCCGGTAATGCTGCGTGAATTTTCCATCCGGAATGATTCTGGAGGATCCGGACTGTATTCAGGTGGTAATGGGCTGGTGCGGGAAGTAGAATTTTTGGAACCCCTTAACACCGCAATTCTTTCTGAACGCAGGGTTCACCAGCCATACGGACTCAACGGTGGTGAATCGGGAAAATGCGGACGCAATCTCTTTATACGCAAGGACGGCTCAAAACTCCACTTAGGAGGTAAAAACGAAATTAACGCTGAAGCAGGCGACCGTATCCGCATCGAAACTCCAGGTGGCGGTGGCTATGGTCCAATTAGCAATTGATTAGCTTAATATGATTTTCAAGATAGATTAGTAATTATATCCTGCTGTTAATGAAAAAAATCTATTTTCGTTTATTTGCCATCCAATCCCTGAGAAGTGGATAAATAATAAATACTGCTGCAGAGACAATCAGAATCAGTGTCATCGGACGTTCCCAGATAAACTGGATGCCGTTGGCGTTACGAATCGCTCTTCCGAAATTATCTTCAAACAGCTGGCCAAGGACAAAGCCAATCAGCATGGGTGGGAGCGGGTAATCCGCAAATCGCATGAGGATGGCAAACACACCGAAGCCCAGGAGCAAAAGCAGTTCAGTTGCATTGTTCTGCCCGATGTAGGCTCCTGCCATGGCGAAAAAAAGTACAAAAGGAATCAGGTAAGTCCTCGGAACTGCCAGAATTTTGGCAATGTAGGGAACCAGCGGCAGGTTGAGGATGAGTAGGATGACGTTGCCGAAGTACATCGAAAAAATCACCGACCAGAAAACTTCAGGACGATCCTGCAAAAGAAGCGGTCCTGGCTGAAGATTCAGGGCGATCAGTGCGCCAAGCAGTATTGCTGTTGTTCCGGAACCGGGAATCCCAAGAGTTAAAAGCGGTACAAAAGACCCTGTGCTTGCAGCATTGTTTGCAGTTTCCGGAGCAGCAAGACCCTTGATTGAACCTTCGCCGAATTCCTTACGTTCCTCGGGCTTCGCAAGGTTCCGTTCCACTGCGTATCCGAGAAAGGAGGCAATTGTGGCACCGGCACCGGGCATTACGCCAATCAGGAAGCCTTGGATTGATTGCCTTCCAATAACCGGTGCAATAGTTTTGGCTTCCTTAACATTGATGCGAAGGTTTGAAATTTCACGAGCTTCCTTGGAACCACCCTTTTTGCCACGAAGCACATCCAGGGCGAGGAAGAAAGCTTCTGGAACGGCAAAAAGTCCCATTGCAAGAGTGACGAAATGAATTCCGCTCTGCAGATCAAGTAATCCAAGCGTAAAACGGGGTGCGTTGAAAAGAGATGATTCTCCCACTGTCGCAAGCATCAGTCCTAACAGTGTCATCATAAGTGCCTTGAGAACTTTACCTTTTCCAGCAAAAGCGGCTACTGCGGAAAGCCCTACCAGCATAAGTGCAAAGTACTCTGCAGACCAGAATAGAATAGCGAAACTAGCCAGGGCTGGAGCAAATCCCATCAGGAGAATGGCCCCGATTGTACCCCCTGCAAAGGAAGAAATCGCAGCAATTGTCAATGCCTTTCCGGCTTGTCCTTTTCGGGTCATCGGGTAACCATCGAAAGAAGTAGCCACCACCGCAGCCTCTCCGGGTGCATTTATCAGAATTGAGGAAGTCGAACCACCGAAAATCGCACCGTAATAAACCCCGGCAAGTAGAATTAGGGTCGTTGAAGGATCTCCAATCTGAATGCTGACGGGGATCATGATTGCCACCACAGACATTGGTCCTAGTCCTGGGAGCATTCCTATGATAGTTCCAATGAAGCATCCAAGCGCAGCAAATAGCATGTTCTGCAGAGTGAAGGCTGTCTGGATACCAAGAAGCATCTGGTCCCACATTATAACCTCACTGATAGAAAATCATCGGCCAGGGCCGCATGAAGATGGACAAAACTTCATCCACGAGATACCAGACCAGGAATGATGCAGCACAGGAAACCGGTAATAAAATCCAGATTTTACGTTCCCCAAGCATTAAACCTCCGATACTAAGAAACAAGGAGGTTGCAATCAGAAATCCTGCTTGTCTGAGGGATAGTGCATATATTACTGCCAGGATTAAAAGTCCAATACCTTTGCCCCATTCATAATTCTCTGGAGATTCCAGGTATTTCTGATCTGATCCAATAACCTTGTTTTCCTCAGTTGAGCTGGAACTCTGACCATCTGGTGTCAGCAACAGAGCCACAGAGCAGACCATACCCGCCAATGCAAGTCCAATGGGCAGGGTATTAGGCTTCATCGCAAGAAACTGTTCAAATGGCAGAATTCTGTAAGTAAAGGAAAGGTAGCCGTAGCCACTGGAAAAAGCGAGCATCCCCAGTGCAATCCAGCGGTTGATGCTTAGCATGATGAAGAAAAATGGAATAAGTAAGCGGGAGAAAACCTCCTCCCGCATTAAAATTTCTCCGGATTACAGGAACCCAAGTTCGCGCATAAGGTTTCCAATGACCTCTTCCTGAGTAGAAAGGAAGTCCATGAAACTGTCACCTGGATTATGAATGTTAACCCATCCGTTTCTTGCACGGACCTTTTCCCATTCCGGAGTGTCATACATCTTGCCCAGTACTTCTATGTATGCACGGCGTTTGTTGCTGGGAAGATCAGGAGCAGCAAAAAAACCGCGCCAGTTGACGAATGTTGCATCATAACCCTGTTCTTTCAAAGTCGGGGCTTTAGGGGCTGCAGGAACTCGCTCATCGGAAGTAACACCAATGATACGTACCTTCCCCGCCTGCTCCAGTGCCACAGCTTCTGAAAAACCTGTGGACAGTGCATCGATCTCTCCTGAAAGTAATGCTGCCATTGCCTTTCCTCCTGCATCGAAGGGGATGTATTTAACTTTTGTTGGATCGGCACCTGCCGCCTTGAATGCCATTGCCGCTACCAGGTGGTCCATCCCTCCCGGAACAGAACCTCCGCCGATGGCGACTGCACTTGGATTTTTCTTGTAGGCTTTAACAAGGTCGTCAAAATTGCCCAGCGAGCTTCCAGAATTTACAACCAGTGCCGCATAGTCTCCGATGGTTCCGGAAATTAGTGTAAGATCCCGGAAATTTTGCGGGAACACTTTTGTTAAAGAACGGATTACGATTGGTGTTGAATTCACCATCAACGTACCGTGATTACTTTTGGAATTTTCAATCAGATAACCTATTGCTTTTCCGCCGCCACCTCCGGACATATTTTCATAAGTAGCGCTGCTAATCAACCCTGATTTGGTCAGGGCTTCTCCGGTACCTCTTGCAGTACCATCCCATCCTCCGCCTGCGCCACCAGGGATCAGGAAATGTATTTTGTTAATTTCTACCGCAAAACTACTACCTGTAGAAATCGCGACAGAAGCAAGTGCTAATACAATTATTTTTGCGAGTTTATTCATATTGTTCTCCTGAATGAATAATTAATAAAGCCGGCATGAGGCCGACGGTTTACAAAAAAACAGAAACGAAGTGTTTCTGGCCAGCCACGTTCTAAACAGAGAAGAATTGAGATCGTAGCATTTCCGTATCATGCTACTGCAGGTTTTGAAAAAATATGCTGGAGTGCATTCACGAATGGTAGATGTTAAACTAGTTATGTGAGTACGTAAAGATTACGCAGTTAAAAATTTTTCATTTTCTTTTATTCATATTGTTCATTTTGTTCACAATAAAAAATTACATAAAAAATGAAACATACATTAAATATCATTTCACTGACAAAAAATTTATTCCCCAGAACTCTGCATGGACGAATGCTTTTACTGATGTCCATTTTGCTTGGCGTTTTGATCAGCATTACATGGTTAATGGTTTCCTTACTGGTTTCTTCTATCCTGGAAGAGTACATCGGTCGAAATGCTCTCAATGTTTCGAAGGCAGTGTCCCTGACATCTGTAGTACAGGAGGGCTTGAAGAATAAGAGCTCTACACATATACAGCTTTATGCTGAATCAGTGAGAAAAGCAACTGGAGCACGGTTTGTAGTTGTTGGAGACCATGAAGGTAGGCGCTATAGTCATCCCGTACCAGAAAGGATTGGCAAGTTAATGGTTGGCGGTGATAATCCTCGTGCTCTGGAAAAAGGGGAAGCCTATGTTTCCAAGGCAGTTGGCACACTCGGACCTTCAATGCGCGGTAAAGTTCCCATTTTTGATATTGCAGACAAAGTGATTGGGGTGGTATCAGTCGGCTATTTACAGGAAACCGTAGAAAGCGTAACAGCGGGGTATCTGCAACGTGTTTTGTTGTGGGTATTCGGACTTTTTTTGCTCGGTGGAGTAGGTACATGGCTGATTGCAAGAGATGTTAAACGATCTATTTTTGGACTGGAACCTGTAGAAATTGCACGTTTGTTCAGGGAACGTAATGCTATATTAGAATCAATCAGAGAAGGAGTGGTTGCAATAAACGATGAAGGAAGTGTAACTATGCTCGACCATGAAGCAGCTAAATTATTGGGTATCCCTCCTGAAACAAGTTTAGGTGCACCGATTGAGTCAATTTTTCCTCAAACCAGGATGCTGGAGGTTTTACAAAGTGGGGAAGAGCAATTCGATCAGGAAATGCAAATTGGAGATATTGAGGTAGTAGTCAACAGAGTGCCGATTTGGCAGAATGATAAGGTAACAGGAGTAGTATCCAGTTTCAGGCGTAAAGAAGAAATAGACAGGCTGGCCCAGGAACTTTCCCAGATTCAAGAATATTCAGAAGCTTTACGGGCTCAGACTCATGAGTATTCCAACAAATTGCACACTCTTGCAGGGCTCATTCAGCTTGGTTCTCATCGTGAAGCGCTTGATTTGATTGGCCGGGAGACTTCCGGATATCAGGAACTTCTGGGAACTTTAGCCGTCAAAGTTCCGGATCCATTATTGTCTGCTATTATCTTAGGTAAGTACAACCGTGCCAAGGAAATGCGGATCGATTTTCAACTGGATTCTGAAAGCAGCATGATAGATATTCCAGAAAAAATTAATCGTGAAAAAATTGTAACAATTTTAGGTAATCTGTTGGAAAATGCTATAGAGGCTGCACAGGAAAACACATCCGGACTCTGCACAGTAAAGCTTTCAATGACGGATTACGGAAATGATCTTATCTTTGAGGTAGAAGACTCCGGTCTGGGAATTGATGATGAATCTGTAGACTTGTCTCTGCAACATGGTTTTTCAACAAAATCTGGTAAAGGAAGAGGAGTCGGACTTTCAATAGTACACGAAAATTTGAAATTTCTTGGAGGATATTTGACAGTAGTTCGCAGTTCCATCGGAGGAATGCGTTTTACAATCTATATCCCTAAAAAACAAAATTAATTTGCTGGTATTGTATGAATTTGCGTGTACTGATTATTGACGATGATATTCGTATTGCGGAGATACATCGGCAATATACTGAAAAAACTACAGGATTTGAAGTGGTTGGTATTGCCAACAACCTTGAAGACGCCCAATCGCAACTTGATATTCTTGAGCCGGATTTGTTGCTGCTGGATATTTTCTTTCCTGAAGGCAATGGCTTGGAATTTTTAAAGAAGGCAAGGATGCATAATAAAAATGTGGATGTAATTCCAATCACTGCTGCAAAAGAAGTTCATTTGTTCAATGAAGCACTACATGGCGGCGTGTTTGATTACATACTAAAACCGGTAGTATTTACACGATTTCGGGCGACACTGGAGCGGTATCGTCAAACAAAAAATCAACTGCTGAATATTGACCAGCTGGATCAGTCTGAAGTTGACAGGGCTCTTCAGACAGTAAGAAGGGGGAACTCAGTAGAACTTCCGGAATTTCCGAAAGGTATTGACAGGCTCACATTAGATAAGGTGCAGCAGGTATTCAACTCAGTACATAGTTCAGGATTAACTTCCGAAGAAGTAGCCTCACAGATAGGAGCAAGCCGTACCACTGTCAGGCGTTATCTTGAATATTTAGTTTCCCAAATTATTTTAGATGTAGATGTAAGTTATGGAGGAGTGGGACGACCTGAACGCCGTTATTTCAAAAGGTAACTATAATTCTCAGGAGTAGAAATGGCTGATTTGTTTGAAAACCCGATGGGTTTAGAAGGATTTGAATTTGTGGAATTTTCTTCGCCAGAAAGGGGCATACTTGAAGAGGTATTTAAGATATTGGGTTTTTCCCATGTGGCAAATCATAAATCTAAAGATGTAACCCTTTATCGCCAGGGAGAGATAAACTTTATCATCAATCACTAGTGTCCGGTTAAGTTATCGAATAAATTCAGTTGGATAGCATATTCGTGAATTTGCGTCATGCAGTGTTTATTTTCAAGTAATTGTTTTAATGGTATTTTTTCAAATAGAGTCAGGCTCAAAATCTGTAAAATTGTGTAGAGTTCTGCCTTTATTTTTAGTTGTTTTTTGATAATTGCTATTAGCACATAAATTGAAATAGCAATCCATATTTGACTCTTGACAGCATTTTCAGATGTACCATAAAAAGATCTTATACGCAGATGTTGCTTAATCCACTTAAAAAAGAGTTCGACTTTCCATCTGTACCGGTAAAGATCAGCCACTGTTTGTGCTGATATGACCTCGTTGTTGGTAAAAAGATTAAGTGTTTTATCTGTCTGGTTATCATGGTATTTAACTCGCCGCAACGGTTTTGGATATTTATTTTTTGTGTTTAACCCTATCAGTTTAATAGTTTGGTCACACCGAATTCCACTTGATTTTTTAACGGAGTGAGAGTATCTGCGTTTAAACTGGATATTATTTTTTGAGCGAATCACGAAGAAAGCACCAGCATTATTCAAAGAGTAAAGTCGCTCGAAATCCAGGTAACCTCTATCCATCACATAAAAAGAGCCTGCTTCTGGAACAATCATATCAAGGGCGTTGACATCATGCAGCTTACCCTCTGAGATATGAACGAATGACGGAATGTTCCCTCTTAAATCAAGCAGGGTATGGAGTTTAACCGCAGACTTTGTGGATCGAAAGAGTGCCCATGGAAAAACAGAAAAACAAAGATCAATCGTAGATGCATCAAGTGCATAAACAGTATTTTTTAGATCCAATTCCAGCTGATCACCAGCATAAAGAGGTCGGGCAATCCTGATTAGTGCTTGAGCAAAGTCCGCATAAATTCGCCAGTCTCGTTGCTCGTTTGCATCTGCCAGTGTACTTCTGGAAATTGATGATCGAAAACCCATATGATAGAGTTTACTGCTATGAGCCTGAAGGCAGGCTTCAATATCACGGAGACTCTCACGATGAGTTAGCTGAGCAAACGACATTGCCAAGTACTGATCAAAGCATTTGAAATGTTTTACATACCGCTCCCCCAGGTAGCGTTCAACACACCTGCGAAAAGTGTGAAGAGGTAAATGATCTGTGATTTGTGAAAAAACATACTGACCTTTGAACATGCTAAACTCCAAATTATGGAGCTTAACACAATATATGAGAAAATTAATTAGCTGAAGTCGGTAACACCTTATTTTGAATGGTTTTATTTAACAATACAGTATGATACGACTGATCAAACTTAATTTAACCGGACACTAGTGATAAATTTAGTAATAATTATACTATCAGGCCTTTACTGTCTTAATCCCCACTTGCCTGCAAATTTAATCTGATGATCCCGTGCAGGAATAACTGTGCTGCAAGTTGTGAAAATTGCTTGTGGCTCATTGGTCCTTCTTTGCGGAACCAGGTAAAAGTCCAGTTAATCATCCCCATCAGTGACATCGCCAGGGGCTTCTGCAATTCCGGTTGATGTCCCAACAAATCCGGACGTAACACAGCTATCATTTCAGCAATCTCCTGGACAATTGTACGCTCTCGTGCAGCGATGATCTCGTGTTGTTCGGGGTTCAAGCGATTGAGATCGTGAAGCAGAACGAGATGAGTAGTTTGTGTTGATTCATAAATTTTCAGAAAATTCTGCAGAAATTTCTGAAACTGTTCTTCCGGAGCAAGTCCCAGTTCACGAACATTTTTAATGGCTTCTACAAGACGTGAGGTGTGAATATCAAAAATTTCGAAGAGAATTTCTTCTTTGCTGTTAAAGTAATGATAGAGCCAGGCCTTCGATGCGCCACAACGCCCTGATAACTGGGTGATGGAACTATTTGAAAATCCCTGCTCCGCAAACAGCTCAACAGCCTTTTCACGAATAAAGGCTTTTTTTTGATGATAATCTTTTGCTCGGGTGCGTGCCATTTTGAAGATAATCTGGCTGTAGGTTTTTAGGTCGTAGTGGTGTGGCTCAGATGCATTTGAAACTTTCAAATGGCTGGTGACAATTTTTGCAGACATGCAGACTCTTGCATGGTGTACTTCCAAACTCGCTTTGTAGTTGTGTTTTCACTGAACCGCAATATGGGCAGTCTGCGTGGGTTTGATCAACACTGTGATTACAGGCGCGTTTCGGAGGGGCAATGCCATAGGATCGCAGTTTTTCCAGTGCTTCTTTTGTGATCCAGTCTGTAGTCCAGGGAGGGGAGATTTGAATTTTCATCTACACCTTAGCAAATCCTGCTTGATTCAAGGTGCTGCGTATGCTGGATTCAATTTCCTTCATCGCCGGACATCCTGAATATGTCGGAGTGATTGTCACCCTGACTCCATCAGGATTTTCATCAATTTCACGTACAATCCTCATTGAGATCACATCCAATACCGGAATTTCAGGATCCGGCACAGTTCGCAGGCAAACCAAGGCTCTCACCACTCAGCTCCTGGATGTGTTCGCTGTAAAACCTGCATCTCTGCAAGCATGTGACTTAAGTGTTCGGTATGGTATCCGCTTCGGCTTCCTGAAGCTATGTAAAACTCATCACCAGGTTTACTCAAAGTTGCTTCCTTCAGGGTCTGTTCAACTTCCTCAATCCATGCAGATCGCAGGGACTCCATGTCTACTCCAATATTTTGTGCCACCATGATTTGGTCCAGTTCATCTGGAATAAACAGTTCATCAGAAAATCCCCAGAGTTCATTTAATGCATGCTGTATGCGGGAGCGACTTTCGTCTGTACCATCACCCAACCGCAGCATCCACTGTTTGGTGTGTCTCAAATGGTAATTTGCCTCTTTCAAGGCCTTTGCACCAATGCCTGCCCGTTGATTATGTGCGGATAAGCTTAGTTTTTCCAGAAAAAGAACGTCATAAGCATCAAAGAGAAATTGACGTACAATGGTATAAGCAAAATCACTATTTGGTTGTTCCACTAACTGCATGTTGCGAAACTCAGAAGGATCACGGAGAAAGGCAAAATCATCTTCCGTATGGCCTTTATTTTCGGTTTCAGTAGCAAGCTGGTAAATAAAAGATGCCTGTCCAATCAAATCAAGCGCGATATTGGCTAGTGCTAAATCTTCTTCCATCATTGGGGCATGACCACAACATTCTGAAAGACGATGCCCAAGAATCAGCCTGTCGTCAGCGTGTCTCAGCAAATAGTCTAACAAATGCATACGAAGTTCAGGTGTCAGTTCCATCAAAGCCTCACACTTCTTGGAATCCTGTAGAACTGAGGATGCCTGTAAACTTTGTCTGAAGAAGAGTCAAAGAACATTGGGCCAGTTTTGTGACAATTTCAAATCCCTGCTACAGGTGAAAGCTTTCCTCCTTGCAAATATGTTTCATGGCTCTGGCGTATGGGCCGTATGAGCATTTTGCTAATGGAGTCTGATTTATAATCGCTGCGCCATCCACCAACCAGCCTATCACTCCAATATCTGCCCAGCTTAATGTGGGGTAATTGAATATGCTGGAATATTTAGCTTTGCCATCAAGCAATTCCTCGAAAAGGTCATTCCTGTCCACACCCAGAGTTTCTGCTGCACAGTACAAGTAAAGACCATGCCCGCATTCGTCCTGAACTTTTGCCAACAAACCAAGCTTACGCCGTAACGTTGGCGCTCGGGTGATCCAATTGCCTTCCGGATACATACCAATTACTTCCGAATGAGCGTGCTGAGAAATCATTCTGGTAAGTTGCTTACGAAATCTTTCCGGCATCCAGCCCTTTGGTTCAATTCGTTCTCCGGACTGAATACGCTCTTCAAAATGACTTTGATGCTTCTCTTCGTCTGTTGATTTGCCTGAAATCGTTTTAGTCGTAATTTGTGATTTCATGGATGAGAGAATGTTTGTGATTATAATGCCTTATAATTAACCGACCGCACGGTTAATTATATTTCATTTTTTTCATGATTGTCAACATTTTTTTAACGTTTTTTATTCTAAAGCATTAAGCACTACTATATTAGTGCAGTAGAAAGTGGCATTTTGATTAAACTAACATGCCCAGAACTAAACCAAAAACTAATAATATCAAAGCAAAAATATTTTTCAATGAGTGACAGAAACCTATCAATTATATAATATGGTTGACGTTTTTGAATAATTGATATAATATATGCAAAGCTCAGGAAAAGAATTACACCTTAGTGCTTTGAAAATTCCCCGAGTATTTTGAAAGAATACCAACAACAATGAGGGGAAAAAAGATAATCCTGTACAGATATTAAATTGCTAACAAAACAAGAGAGTCAAATGGATTTTGGTGAACAAATGACTAAGTGGCGGGAAGATTCCGGTTTAACCCGCAAGGAATTTGCCAGAAAACTTAGCGTATCGCTGACTGCGGTAAAAAATTGGGAAACAGGACACTCAACACCTAAACTAACCAAATACAGTGAAATTGCCAAAGTATTGTCTATTGATGTGCGAGAGATGGGGCTGGATGAAGACCTTAATCTTGACAGGATAGGTGATCGCATCAAATACGCCCGCTTGCTACGAGGCATGTCGATCGAGGCCTTTGCATATGAACATGGTTTTGCAATTCAAACTGTAAAAAGCTGGGAATCGCATGCGGCAGAGGTGTCAGAGGCCTCTCTGGAGCGTATTTCACGAGCTTTGAAAATACCCTTTCCATTCTTTGATACGAAGAATGATCCTCACAAGGAACTAGCCGGTCTCAATTAATAAAAGGGATTCCTGTAAAAAAGGAATCCCGATAATCAATATTGAGTGCGTCTTACCGCATTTTTAAATTCCTGATTATCGTTTTCACGGTCAAGAGCAAGTACATAGTGTTTTCTTGCCATAGGTATTTCTCCGCTGGCTTCAAAAGCTAAACCAAGATTGTATTCATCTTCTGCTGTACGTTTGTCAAAATTTTGAAGAAAAGCTATTGCTTGCTGGTATGCATTCCCACGTATCAGTGTTGCGGCAACTGAATTTCCATCCTGTACCATTAAATCTGCTGTCTCGTGATAAGGGCTGATTTGCTTGACAAATTGTTTGGCAATGTCTCTTCCCAGTCTTATTTTCAGATCCAGTGAAGTTTGAGGTACATCTTTATTCTGTTTAAGATTGAATCCTCTTGCAAAATATTCAGTTGGGTTTGTAAATGACAGACCAGCTCTATCAATGCTCGAAAGTAATGATAATGAAGAATCTTCATCTTGTTGAAAATCCTCTAAAATGGTCTTCCTGACAATTCCCGGCAGATGTGAAGTTTTAGGAGATCCACCCCATTTGCGGGTATAGTAAGAACGAAATGTTTGCGGACTGACAACATTTTCTTTGTTACTTTTTCTGATCATAAAAATTTCAACTTCAATTGCAGCCAGTCTTTCAATATAAGGAGTAGGAATAACAAATCCGCTTCCGGATGATTCCATCCCCATTGCAACAGCACTTGCCAGCAATGATTGCTCCAGTCTAACCCCTTTGTTATGAATATTTGCGAAATATGAAAGATCCTCACCTGACTCAATATTCATCTCAAAAAATTTTATTTTCCCGCTTATGACCGCCACTTCGTCAACATTTGGCACTACACCGCTGTAACCATCTTTATCTCCTGTTGTGTTAATCAGCTGATAAGGAGAATGAAGAGAAAGGTCATGAACAAGTGCGGCCCTGAGCAATTCTGTAATTTGATCGGATTCTACCTTTTTTGATTTGAAACCTGAAATGGCAGGTTTCAAAGTTTGTTCTCTCGTATTTGCATATTTTGAAAGTTGGGACTTTTCTGATTTTGGCATTTCAATTTGTCCGGAGACAATTTCAAATTTTCCGATTTCTATGTATTTAATTTGTACTACTTGTTGGAGCGGAGGCCGTTGAATTTTGAAGCTGATTTTTGGAGCACAGGAAGTTGCTGTTAAACCTATTATCAAAAAGATAAATACTCTGAGGTACATTTGCGTGAGGTTAGATAGGTTAACAGAATTGTATAATCAGCATTTGTATGTGAATAAAAATTCTCGGTTCTGCGTTTAATAATAAATTAGCGTGATTCAAGCTGTCTCTGAAGTTGAGGGTACTCGCGTTTCAGTCTTTCTATGCGTCCCATTCCCTGTGCAAAGAGAAGGTTCTCCGGTTCAGCTTCCCAGGCTTCCCTGTATGATGTGTTTGCCAGTCCATAATCTCCTATTGCCTCAAAGCAAAGACCAAGATTGTAAAGATCATTCGGGTCTGGATTTTCAGCAGTGGCCAATTGCAGTTGTTGTATTGCTAGATCGTATGCTCCTGCTTCGATTAATAATATGGAATTTGGGAGCCCTTCATTTGCAATTGGGTAAATGACAGTTTTCTCTGTTACTGCAACCCTGCGTACAAAATTACTGGCAATTGAAAGTGCCAGATCAGCAATTATTTGGTCAAAGGAAGGGAGAACTTCTTCAGACGTTTCAATTGAATCTGTTTGGTCGGATTTGGAAGAAATAAAAGTGTTGGTAATGCTATGGGAAATTTGCTGAAAACTTTCCTTGTTTCTTCCTCCGATTCTCTGAGCAAAAGTTCGTGTTTCAAATGTTGAGGCTAAAACTTCTGTCGGGACTAAACGAGTCATTTTTACTTCAAGAGCCAAACTTCCACGTACAGATTTGTAAGGCCACCAAACTACCTGATCCACTGTAAGGTTTAAGCCAAGACTGCGTCTGGAACGAGGCGGCCTAATGTATTCCAGGCTTTCTTTGCTCAGGTCAACGCCGTCAGTCCGTTCTATTTCAAGCCAGAGTTTCCCATTGATAACCGCATCAACGTCCTGTGTTTTGTAACCACGTACAGAAACTAATTGCTGAAGGGCCGCGTCACTTTCCAGCTTTTCAAATTCATCTGTAAATACTACTTTAAAGTACGGTGTGCTTGTTAACATGTTTATGACACGTGCCCTTACAGAGCGGCTGATCGTTTTCTGTTGTGCTTCACTCAGCAAAACAGGGTACATTTCCCAAGCACCGTTTCTTTCAGTTTTATACTTCATCACAATCTGACCAATCTCAAAGCCGCCTACTGCAACTTTTTTAATCTCCCTGGTATTGATTTCAGCTGGAGAACGAACATTAAGTGTGGCTGTGGCGCAACTCGACAGCAGGAATACGGTGGAGAAAAGTATTGATTGTATTTGATTAATCATATAATTTATCAAAAATTTTGTTATGTTGTTTTACTTTTGAGTTTGTTTTGAAAGTTTTCCTGTTTCAGCCAGATAACGACGGATGCGTCCGATAGCTTGAGCATAAAGTTTTGTGCCCGGATCTTTTTCAAGCGCTATAATGTAATATCTTCGTGCATCTTCATAATCTTCCAGACTGACAGCGCCGGCTTCATAAGCCAAGCCCAGATTATACCAGTCTGCCGAATCACGATCGCCCTCCGGAATTGATTGAAATATCTTCCGTGCATTTTCCGGTTTCCCTTCTATTAATAATTTTGCCGCTTCTTCTTTACCACCGTTTGCGACTTCTGCATTTACCATCACCTTGTAGGGAGAAATTGTGCGGATAAATGATTCAAGTGTTTTAAACACTAATTTCTGAATTACCTGTTTCTTTTCTTTGGAAGGCAAATCGTGTTTTCCAGGAACTGGTAAACGGTTCTTCCCATAAAAAATACGTTTTGGATTGCTGCGTCCGGCTAAGGCAAGTTCACGTGAAGGAATAGGAAAAATAGGTATCCTGATGCTGCTGATCAGGCTGCCCAATGTCAGCGAAATCAAGTGGCTTTCTTTGACATTTCGGTAAGAATCTTTTTCAGTAATGCTTCTACCAAAGTTTGCTGAATCTGCGCGAATAGCTAGTGTTTCTCTTTTAAGGCCAATGATTGTGAAACTGAAATTAGCTTGTGCAAACAGGGAAAGATTTTTGTATTTATATGTTCGCACAACCTGGTTTTTTGGCGGGATACCCTCTTCAAATCCTGCCAAAGCAAATGCGGAAGAAAGAGCCAGTTCCGTTACATCACTGGCAAAAGCACCTCTCCGGCAGACATAACCTCTCCAATTATCCAAAGTAATGGCTTTGTCAGTAATGCCCGCGGCAGTGGCAGAAGATAGTCTCCCACTGATTCCCCCTGTGCAGGTGGCCAGGTCAGTAAATTGTCCTTTGTCCACTTCACCTCCACTGATTACTTCACCTTGAATAACTGCCACGGTTTCCTTTTCAGCATCAATGTTGTTCTCCTCCAAAGTTTGCACAACACTTACCTCGAAGCGTCCCATTCGATTTAGTTCCGAGGCTAATTGTTTCAATACCTGGGATTTAATGCCAAGCTGATCATTTGTGTTTACAACCAGATCTTCACGAATAAAAACTTTTTTTACCTCACTGGGAACAGTGATTCTGGAAGGACGCTGTACTTCAAATTGAGTAAGTGTTGGCGCTGCACATGCTGAAATAAATACAATTGTACACAACAAAATTCTTGTGAAAATATTGTGGTGAATTCCTGTTTTTTTCATAGCAGCTATTAACCTTCTAAAAGTCCGGGCAATTCACAACGAACACAGCCCTGATAAAAGTTGCGGCAAAAATCTTGATGAATCTGGATCAAACCCTGTCGGTTTCCAAAGGTGTTTAGATTTAGTTTAGGAGATTTGGGCATTTCAGAATACCATAATCGTTTCTGCATGAAACGAGTATTTCTGTTAGAAGCTTCTGCCGGTAAAATCATAAATAAACGAAAGAGCAGTTTTTCCAGTTGCAGTTCTTTTCCCTGACGAGCATAAGCCAGGAAAAAAGGCAGTAGGGCATTTGCCCAGATAATGATTTGTCTGTCTTTGCCCACTAATTGTGTGGATTTTGTCTGTGTTGATTGTCCCATAACAAGATGTTTCTGCCATACTTCCCAGTCCGGAGTAGAAAATAACTGATCTGTTTCAGTTAATACGTGTTTTCTCAATTTTTTCTCATCAGTAAAAGCAGCCAGTTTGCTGAGTGTGACAAGCCATCGTTTGAGCAAACCTTCATTTGCCACACGGCATAAATGGTGGTACATTCCCATCAACCTTCTTTCAGGAGAATTTTGTGGACGATGTGCCAGTGAATTTTTTCCTGATACTCTCGGTTGATCTTCAAGTGCTATCCATGCATCTCTCCATTGCTGAAACTCATGACGTACAGTTGGATCTGCAATTGTATTTTTATTATTAAACAGACCACATGCTCCAAACCAGCGTGACAGTACCATTGTTCTTGCAGTACGCTGCGGCTGTCGAAAAAATGGGCGAAGCTCCTTAAACTGATATTGCTTTGCCAGTTCTTCAAATACCTGTGAGAATGGAGAATAACCCAGTGATTTAAACAACAGTTGAAACAGCAGTTCCTCAGGATGCTGTTCTTCCCAGCGTTCCAGCAAAATCTTCATTTTTTCCTGAATGCGTTTTTCTGCAGCATGTCCAAGAATTTTCTTCAGAATTCCTGCACCTTGTTCTGTAACAGCAATGCCGCAACGTCCCGGCAAACCTCCCATTTTTTCAAGCTGTAATTTTGCGTCTGCTGAGGAGCATGAAGGTTCATCAATCAAAAAAGGAGCAAGTTCCAGTTCCGGAATCTTTCGACCGTCTGCTCGCTCAATTGTACGATTTCCGCTGTGGTACAGGACAACGTGCAAAATCACTTCATTGTAATCCGGATTACTTTGGTGCTGATGCGAATACCATCCGGAAGTTTGTAAATGTATTTCCACCCCACCAAAAAGCGCTTGATCTCCGATTTGCAAATGTGCCTCCTTAAAATCAGGTCCGCTTCCGGTGTTATGCCATCCGGAAAATTCTATTATGACAGGTTGACCGCAAACCGTTTGCAGATTGTTCTGATCAAAATTTTTTTCCAGCCAAATCTGCTGAATTGCCATCTCAGAAATTGAGCCATTTTTAATCATAACAGCCTAATTGACAAGCATGTAAAATGTCCGTAGAATTTACCTCGGATCATAAAACATATAATTGAAATATACAATATCATCTCCATGACAACTCAGACAATTATACCCAATGAATCCGGATATTACGGTGAATATGGGGGTATGTTTATTCCTGAAATATTAAGGACCACTTTTGATGAACTCATTGACGCATTTGCTGAAGCAAAGGCTGATCCGGAGTTCTGGCAGAGTTTCGTGGATGTTATGCAAAATTATTCATGCCGGCCTACTCCTGTTACTCCGCTGGAAAATTTTGCAAATTCATTGGGGAGTAAATTTTCTGTTTTTTGTAAACGTGAAGACTTGAACCACACCGGCGCACACAAAGCGAACAATTGTATGGGACAAGGTTTACTAGTGAAACGCATGGGCAAAACACGGGTGATTGCTGAAACGGGAGCAGGGCAGCACGGAGTGGCAACTGCTACAATGGCCGCAAGAATGGGACTGGAATGCACAATCTACATGGGTTCGGTTGACGTGGAGCGCCAACGACCAAATGTTTTCTGGATGGAACAGCTTGGTGCAGAGGTTGTTTCTGTTACTGAAGGAACAGCCACCCTGAAAGACGCAATCAACGCATCCATGAGAGACTGGGCCGAAAGCATGGAAACCACTCATTATGTTTTGGGCACAACATGTGGACCACACCCCTTCCCGGAAATGGTTGCCTGGTTTCAGTCGATCATCGGTCAGGAAGTGCGTCGGCAAATGCTTGACAAAACAGGGAAACTGCCTGACAGAATTTATTCCTGTGTAGGAGGAGGATCCAATGCAAGCGGCATTTTTCTCCCATTTCTGGAAGATGAATCTGTGGAATTAATCGGTGTTGAAGCTGGAGGTCATGGACTTGATACAGGATCGCATGCGGCGCGATTTTATGGAGGAAATGTAGGAATAGCTCAAGGCTACAAAACGTATTTCTTCCAGGACGAAGAAGGCCAAATGCTTCACACCCATTCAATTGCGGCGGGTCTGGACTACATTGGAGTCAGTCCGATTTTAAGCTATCTTCACGATAAAAAACGCATCCGTTTTACTGCTGCCGCGGATGATGCGGTTATTTCCGCTACAAAACATCTCATTCGTACAGAAGGGATCATTCCTGCCCTGGAAAGCAGCCACGCGTTTGCTTCAGTTATTGAAGAAGCGCCGAATATTCCGGATGGTACGCAGGTATTAATCAATCTTTCCGGACGTGGAGATAAAGATATCTTTAATATTGCTGAAGCAATTGGCGATAAAAATTGGGAGGAATTTTTGCGTCAGAAAGCCTCACAATATCAATAAAATTAATAACCCAAAATTTGCAGATTTAAGCTTATATGCAACTAACAGAATATCTGAGAAAACGTCTTAAAAAACGTAAAATACTCTTAATGACCCATGCCGTAGTTGGTTACCCGTCTTTAGAGGATAACTGGAAAATGCTTGAGGCGATGGGGGAGGCGGATGTAGATCTGGTTGAATTACAAATGCCATTCAGTGAACCAACGGCTGATGGGCCGTTGTTTGTTAAAGCCAATCAGGAAGCACTCAGGAATGGTATTAAGTGGAAGGATTATTTCGAATTGATGCAGTGTGCATCTGAAAAATTTGATTTTCCTGTTTTGATGATGGGTTATTGCAACACTGCTTTTACCATGGGTTTCAGAGAATATTGTGAAAAAATCAGCAAACATGGAGGAAAAGGCTTCATTATCCCTGATTTGCCTTATGAAGAATTCGGGGAGCTGTTTGATCACAGTCTTGAACTTGGTCTTGATCCAATTATGCTTTGCACTCCAACTAACAAGGAGGAGCGTTTGCAGAGAATATGTTCAAACGGGAGAGGTTTAATATATTGTGTTGCCCGCAAGGGGGTAACAGGGAAAAGTACTGTGCTGGAACAATCTACGGAAGAATTTTTACAGCAATGCAGAAAATTCTCAGGATTGCCGCTTGCCCTTGGATTTGGTTTATCAAAACCTGAGGATCTGCATATGTTGCATGGAAAGGCAGAAATAGCAATCGTTGGCACTGCCTTGCTGAAAACGTGGGAGACTGAAGGTGATGCTGCCTATCGCAGGCACTTGAATTCATTAGCTGAAGCAAGGGAATAATTTCAGGGTATATGTCTTTTAATATAAGTGAAGCCGATATTAAAGCATATCATGATGATGGTGCTGTGCTGATTAAGAACCTTCTCAATGAAGAAGAAGTCACAGACTTGCGTGAAGCAATTGACGCAAACATTTCCAATCCCAGTCCAAATTCCAAGATTGCCAGTAGTGAAGATGATCCAGGCTGGTTTCTTGAAGATTTTTGCACCTGGCAGGAGAATCCATCTTACAGGAGGATTATTTTCGAGAGTGCAATATCGGAAGTTGCAGCAAAACTGATGTGCTCTAAGCAGGTGCGACTATTTCATGACCACATGCTTGTAAAGAAAAAGGGGACTATACAAAGGACCCCCTGGCATCAGGACCAGCCATATTATAACATTGAAGGAAGGCAAAATATCAGTTTTTGGATTCCGGTTGATCCTGTACCAATTGAGTGGACAATTGAACTGGTTGCCAGTTCCCACAAGGGGCAATGGTATATGCCAAGAAATTTCCTTGAAAATCAAGCGAAGTGGTTTCCGGAGGGCAGTCTAAGTGAAATTCCGGATATAGACGCGAATCCGGATAAATTTCGAGTTTTAAAATGGGAACTTGAACCGGGAGATGCTGTGGCTTTTCACATGCTTACATTGCACAGCGGAGCGGGAACAAAGGCGCTTCGCCGAGTATTTTCTGTACGGATGTTAGGGGATGACATAATACATGCTCCTCGCAGCTGGAAAACCTCACCTGATTTCGCCGGACTATCAGAGCAATTACCAGCCGGGATGCCGATGGATCATAAATTATTCCCACTTACCTGGCCTGTAAATAGGGCTAAATAAATACCTACCAACTTTCACGCATAAGCGCATGTCAGTTCCTCAAGCAGAAACTCCCATGATGCGCCAATTCAACGCAATCAAACGGGAACATCCGGATAAGCTGCTATTTTATCGGATGGGTGATTTTTATGAAATGTTTGGAGATGACGCAATTGTGGGCGCCAAAATTCTACAAATTGCACTGACGTCACGTGACAAAAACAAGGAAAATTCATTACCTATGTGCGGTGTGCCGTATAAAGCTTATGAGCAATATTTGAACAAGTTGACTGCTGCAGGCTACAAGGTGGCAATTTGTGAGCAGATGGAAGATCCTGCAAAAGCACAGGGTCTTGTTAACAGAGATGTAGTGAGGGTGGTAACACCTGGTACAACCGTTTCTCCACAATTGATTGATCCTGACAGGAATCATTATTTATTGTCAGTTAATGTTGTATTGCGCTCTAAGTGTTTAGGTATTGCTTTTGCCGATCTTTCTACAGGAGAGTTTGAGGTGGCAGAGTTTCAATTAAATGAATCTCACCGTTTTTACGACTTTCTGGCTCAACTTACTCCTCAGGAAATTATATTGACACAAAGCAGATCAGAGGCTGAGTCCATGTTTCTGGAAGAACTGGTACAACGCATGGGGCAGTTACTCGACAGATCAAATAGAGTTGAAATCGATTCTATAACATATCCGGGTAAAGGAACTGAAATTCCAAATGAAAAGGTTTTTCCTTCAACTGGAAGATTTAATTTCATTGATCCTTATTATTTTGATCCGGCAGCAACTCAGCGCAGTTTGAAAAAATATTTCAGAACATTGAATCTTTCCGGATTCGGTATTGATGATTTGCCCCATGGAATTTCTGCTGCAGGGGCTTTATTACGTTATTTGGAAGAAACTCAAAAATGTGATTTGAGTCATTTAACATCCTTGAGAAGACATGTCTTTGAAAAATCGATGCTGCTGGATGAGGCAACAGTGGCCAATTTGGAATTGTTTGAAAGTCAGTCCGGAGTTAGAAAACATACACTTTTTCATGTTCTGAATCACACCCAGACTCCAATGGGCGCAAGACTTTTCAGGCAGTGGCTTCGTCAACCTCTGCTTGATGTTGATGAAATTAATCAGCGTTTTGACGGTGTTGAAGAGTTCAGAAATAATTTTATGCTCTGTGAGAAATTTCGTCAAAGTCTGGAAACGATTCAGGATTTGCCACGCATCATGGGGCGCATCACTCTGCCTGTGGTTGGTGTGAACGATCTTGTGGCTCTGCGGGAATCACTTGAGCCGGTGCAAAATCTGCCAGTCTATTTTGCTGAATTAAGATCGTTATTGCTGAAAACGATTGCCGACAATTTTGATCCCCTCATAGATTTGCTGAACTTGCTGAATCAGCGATTAAAGCACTCACCATCAGTAAAACTCAGGGAAGGTGGTTATATTGCTGATGGAGTTTCAAAAGAATTGGATCAGTTACGTGATATTTCCAGAAATTCCAAAGAATATTTAAATCAAATGCTGCTGCGGGAAAGAGAACAAACCGGGATTGCCTCTTTAAAAATCAGTTTCAACAAAGTTTTTGGCTATTACCTTGAAGTCAGTAACGTTTATAAATCTTCTGTTCCGGATTATTACATACGAAAACAAACCTTAGTGAATGCTGAACGGTACATCACAGCTGATCTAAAAGAATTTGAGGAAAAAATACTGACTGCTGAAGAACGGATTGCTGAGCTCGAATATGAACTTTTCTTGGAATTAAAAACTGAGCTTAATTCACAGATAAAACGTGTACAGCAAACGGCACAAAACATTGCTGTTGCTGATACACTGGCAGGATTGGCACATGTAGCGGAACATAATCACTATGTTCGTCCAGTTTTGCAGGCACTGGAGGCTCCAAGAAAAATGTTTCTCAAAGACAGTCGTCACCCGGTGATTGAGAGAATTGATTTGGGGGAAGCATTTGTACCTAATGATTTGGATTTACAGGAAACTAAGTGCAGGATCATGTTGATTACAGGTCCGAACATGGCTGGGAAGTCGACTTACATGAGGCAGGTTGCCTTGAATATATTGATGGCACAATGCGGCTGTTTTGTCGCCGCTTCCAAATCTGAGTTTTCTGTGGTAGATCGAATTTTTACTCGAGTTGGAGCATCAGATAATCTTACGCTCGGTCAAAGCACTTTTATGCTGGAAATGAACGAAGCTTCTGCAATTTTAAACAATGCTACTGATCGCAGTTTAATAATTCTGGATGAAATAGGGCGGGGAACAAGTACCTTCGATGGAATCAGTATTGCCTGGGCTATAGTTGAGCATTTACACAAATTGAACGCCCTCACGCTTTGCGCTACACATTATCATGAATTGACAGCACTTTCACAAGAGCTTAAAGGAATTGAAAATTTTAGTGTGCGTGTTGAGGAGGAAGGAGAGCAAATAGTTTTTTTGCGCAAAATTGTATCCGGAGAAGCAGATAAAAGTTATGGTGTCCAAGTAGCAAGGCTTGCGGGATTGCCAAAAAGTGTGGTCAAACGCGCGCTTGTTGTGATGGAACAACTGGAAGAGACATCAATGGTCCACCATTTGCCTGTACATAATAATAAGACAGAAAAAAATCAGGAATTACCTGCGGAGATAAGCGAAAAGCCTATCAATGCCTGGTATGATTCCGGAGATACAGATCCTCAGCTATCGATGTTTCCGGAAGAATCACTTTATCTTGATGAGTTACGAAAACTTAATTTAAATGAGATGACTCCATTGCAGGCTTTGAATTTTCTTCATGAATTAACCGATAGACTAAAAAACTAGAGCAAAAAGGGCACCAGTCTGAATAGTAACCCTTAACAGAATTCCAAAAGATGCGAATTGCAGTTTACCCAACAAGTGCAAATCCTCCAACTTATGGTCATGCCGACATCCTGGTAAGAACAACAAAGCAGTTTGATCATGTTTTCTGGTCAGCGGCTATGAATCTTGAGAAACATTATATCTTTGATGCAGAGGTGCGAAAGCAGATGATGAATGAATACGTGAGGCACTATAATTTAACAAATGTAACTGTTGAATCCTTTACAGGTTCAACAATTCGCTACGTGCAGGAACGGAACGCGAAAACAATTGTTAAGGGATTACGCAGTCTGGATGATTTCCAAGGAGAATTTCAGCAAGCGGTAGGTAACAAAGGTATTGATCCGGAAATTGAGACTTTTTGCTTGTTTGGTAAACCTGATCTTTTTGCCATCAATTCAACTCTTGTTCGTGAACTTGCATATCTGGGTGAATCCATTGAGGCTTATGTATTGCCTTCGGTAGCAGAAATAGTAAAGAAAATAATCCAAAAAGGTTCTAACTCATAAACCAATACAAACCAAAAGCATGAGTTTAATAAAGATGCGCATAGATTATCTTTTTTTCGGGGCAATTGGTTTTTTCCTGATGTTGTCTATTATGACTGCGGATTTTCATGATCCAACAATTTTTAATCAGTTGTATCCTTTTGATGGAATAAGTAACTGGACGGGCTTGATTGGAGCATTAATCGGAGGCACATTACTGGAAGTATTTGGCCCATCCTCTCTACTTCTCCCATGGCTGTTTGTGAGGATAATTTTACATTATCCTCGTAGAATATCAGGATTTTTCGGCACATATTATGCGTTAGTGATTGTCTTTGTCCTTTCGATTGTGCATGAAATTTCAATCAAAACCGAAATATTAAATTCAGTTGATTTATATTTCTGGCAAAATGGATATGCCGGCAAATTGGCAGTTGCCTGGATGGAAACGTCAATTAATACAGAATTAAGCATTACCTTTATTGCTGCAATGTTGATTTTGTCAGTATTTCGTATGTATCATGTGCTGTCTCCGTTGCCCTTCATTTCCGGAATATTTACTATCTTATACAAACTGCTCATATTTCTGGCCGGAAAACTGAATCCTCCCACCGCTTATGACTTTCCTTCAAATAGACAATTACCTGATTTAAAAGGCAGATTACGACTTGATGAAAACCCTGCAGCCTAGAACATCCCTTGACTGAATGGCGATGGTTTGCATTACATTCTTTCTTGAACAACATCCCAGATAAATTGCGAGATTCATCCCGAAATGATTTTTTTATTTGTATGTATTGGTAATGGGATTCAATAGGACAGTAATCATTAAAATTGATTACAGTGATGAGATTAACTCTCGCTAATCTCTTCAGAAAAAGTATGTCTCTGGGAATTAGAGTGAAATATGGCAGGAAGGTCAAAACTTAGAAATCCGACCTGTTTTTCAGTGCAGGCGACTCTCAGAAATCTGCTTTAAGAGCAGCTCGGATTTCCCGTTTTAGATCTTTGTTGCGTTGCTTAGCTGCAGCTTCCCGCTTGAGACGCTTTGCTAATGAGGGCTTGCAGTGATATTTCCTTTTTTTTATTTCCTTAAAAAGACCCTCCCTTATCAAGGTCCGTTTTAACTGCATCATTGATCTTCCGACGTTGCCGTCACGTACTTCAACTTTGATTGGCATGAATGTCCTGATTATGTTGGAAAAATTATAATAATTAAACTTTCAATTATCGCCTGTTAGTTCAATAATTGCAATTTTTATTTTTTCAGTCAGTTTTTTCTTCTGGAACAGGGAGCGCAGCCCGTTTTTTCAGTTCAAGCAATTCTGACTCCATATCAGGAGAATCATGCTCTAATTCCTCAAATTTTTTTTCTAAACTTTCCTGACCAGATTCCATGCTGATCTCCTGATATGCTTCTGCCCGGGCCTGCAAGTTTTCCACTTTTTCTTCAGCACGTTCAATTGTATCCATGATTCCGGATGTGCCACCTAGTCCTTCTATAGTCTGATAAATTTTTTCCTGTGCTTCAGCCTGTTTTTGTTTTACTGACAAGAGACCCTGCTTGCGTTTAATTTCGTCAATCTTGTCTTCCAAAGTTTGGTAACTTTCCCGGAGTGCATCTGCGTTGTTTTGATGCAATTCCAGTTGCTTTTCGAATTCTGCAGCCCTTCGTAGATGTTCTTTTTTACGTGTGAGGGCTTCCTTGGCTAAATCATCCTTTTCATTTTGCACTGCAAGTATTGCTTTTTCCTCCCATTTCTCTGCTTCCTGATGTTCTTTTTCTGTGTCGCGTTCCAAACGTTTTTGTAGCGCTAATGCCTCAGTCATTTGCTGTTTAGCTTTTCTTTTTTGCTCCTCCAGATCAGCGATCATTTGCTTAATCATTTTTTCTGGATCTTCTGCTTTGTCAAGAATATCGCTGGTAGTTGCTCGAAACAGATTAAATATACGTGACAGGATTCCCATACTTGTTTTGGAGTGAAAGAATTAGAAAAGTTGTTTTCGCTTATTTGATGGCAGAATATTAAGTGCTTCGCGATATTTTGCGACAGTTCTCCGAGCAACCTTAATTCCACTTTGGCGCTCCAGAACGTCTGCTATCTGCAAGTCTGTGTAAGGGGATTTTAAATCTTCTTTCTGCACCATTTGCAGAATCATATCTTTAATTCGTTTTGAAGAAACAGCCTCTCCTCTTGCCTGATCAATACCGCTGGTGAAGAAATATTTTAATTCAAAGATACCTTGAGGAGTATGCACATATTTGTTGGTAGTGATTCGGCTGACTGTTGACTCATGCACATCAATATCCTCAGCAACATCCTTCAGCACAAGAGGACGTAAATAATGGATTCCTTTCTCAAAAAATTTTTTCTGAAAACGTAAAATGCTTTTTGTTACTCTGTAAATAGTTTTTTGTCTCTGCTCAATACTTTTCAGCAGCCACTGGCCGGCTTTGACTTTCTCCATTATATAATCTTTTGTCAGACTGCCGTCATCTTCCAGATTATTGCTTAAATCCTTATAATAATTGCTGATACGCAGCCTCGGCATTCCCGCGGAGTTAAGTGCGACTTTGTACTCATTGTCCTTCTGGTAGATATAGACATCCGGAATTATGTAATGGTGGGAAGGATTTGCAATAAACTCTCTTCCAGGTTTTGGTTCAAGGGACATTATCAGGCGATAAGACTGTATAACCTGTTCAATATCCTGCTTTTGTCTGCGGGCAATTTTTTTCAAATCTTTGGATTCCAGAAATTGCATATCATTTTTAACAATGCGGGAACTCAGACTGTCACCTTCACCTAATATCTCCAGTTGAATTAACAGGGATTCCTGTAAGCTTCTTGCACCTACTCCATTAGGATTAAATTGTTGTATTTTATTTAAAACAGATTCTACATAACAACAAGCAGCTGGAGAAATTTCCGGTTTTACAGGCTCTTCAACAACGGACTTTTCGTGTTCATTCAAAAAAGTTTCATCTTCTATATTTTTTTTCTTTTGTGTTGTTTTACCTGACTGAAATTTCATGTCGAACAAATCAGCATCAAATTCCATGTCCTTTTTAGGCTCCTGGCTGTTTAAATTGGTGTTTATCTGATTGTACAATCCTTGTTGTGATTCCAATAGTTCACGTATGCTGGTTACCAGGAATCCGTCATCATCAATGTTTCCTATCAAGTGAGCGCCAGTCTGATGTTCGAGAGGAGTAAGTTTATGCATGTCTAATTGCCACATCAGGTGATCTGCCAGAGATTCCGTTTGTGCGGCTGTTATCTCAATTGAGGGGCTTTCTTCATCGTCAGAAACAACATTATAACGTCGTTCCTGATATCCTCCGAACTGCTCTATTTGTTCTATGTATTGCTGCCAGTCAATTTCGTCCTGAACTGCATTTTCCTGCTCGTTCTCACGAGCAGTCTCGAACTCTTCTGTTTCAGTGACTACTTCAGGAGTTTCCTCGGACTCAGCTTGCTCCTGTGTATTTTCAGTTTTGCTTGGGAAAGTATCCATGTCCATACCTTCCTCAAGAACGGGGTTCTCAATTAAAGTTTGCTCGATCAACTCCTCCAGCTCTGCTCGAGACAGTTGCAGAAGTTTTATGGCTTGTTGCAGCTGCGGTGTCATAATGAGCTGTTGGCTCATCTTCATCTGCATTTTCATCTGCATTGCCATGAATCCTCTTACTCTTGATTAATTACTATCGGATAAAAAATTATTAATATCTTTATAAAACGCATGGACTATATATTCATGCTACTAGTTTGGCTTCAAGTTGAGACAAAAGTCAAACCTACATAGAGAATGACTTACCAAGGTAAACTTTCCTTGCCTTATCATTTTCAACCAATTCATCCGGAGTCCCGTCAATCAGCAACTCTCCTTCGTTCATTATATATCCATAATCAATTATTCCAAATGTCTCCCTTACATTATGATCTGTAATTAATACACCAATGTTTCTTTTAGCAAGCTGTTGAATAATTGTTTGAATATCAGCAACTGCAATTGGATCTACTCCTGCAAATGGCTCATCCAGCAACATGAATGAAGGTTCAAGCACCAACGCGCGGGCTATTTCTGCTCTTCGACTTTCTCCACCTGAAAGGGCGTATCCTTTTATTTTCCGTACATGTTGGATTCCAAGCTCAGATAACAATGAGTCAAGCCGTTTCTGTTTTTCAGTGGGGTTCAAGGGAAGCATTTCCAGTACGGCAATCAGGTTTTCTTCTACAGTGAGTTTTCGGAATATTGATCGTTCCTGGGAAAGATATCCCAATCCTGATTTTGCTCTCTTGTGCATAGGAAATCCTGTGATATTCTGACCGTCTAAATGAATAGATCCTTCGTCAGGCCGCTGAACACCAACGATCATGTAAAATGCTGTGGTTTTTCCTGCACCGTTTGGACCGAGAAGACCAACGACTTGTCCTTGAGAGACTTCGAGTGAAATGCCTTTTACTGCATGCCTGTCCCGATAAGATTTTTTCAGGTTTGTGGCCTCAAGTTTCCTTGCTTTCAAATCATATCTCCAATTAAATCCTAATTGACAAAACTCATAAATTTCCATATAATCTTGACAACTTAAACAAATTTGATTGTAACAGAACAGGATTAATATGCCAATCTATGAATACCTTTGTATAAGTTGCGGATACGAGTTTGAAGAAGTACAAAAGTTCAGTGATCCATCACTGGAGGATTGTCCGGATTGTGGGAAAAACAGCGCAAAGCGCCAGGTATCAATGAGTGCTTTCCATCTCAAAGGCGGAGGTTGGTATAAAGACGGATATTCCGGTAAAAGTACTGAATCTGAAAAAACAGAATCCGGAAAAGAAAAAAAAGGCGCTACAAATAAAAAAGAATCTTCCAAAGACAAACCTCCATCTTCAGAAAAATCAGGCAAGCAGGTGGACAAGGAGTCAACCACCGCAAAGAAATCTGAAACTTCGAGTAAAGAAAAAGCTGCCTGAATATTTTCATTTCTACTTCCGAAAAATCCAATTTTCTTCATGCAAATATTTTTCCGCCAAACTTTAATTCTGGTCTGGAAAGATATACTGATTGACCTGCAGCGTAAGGACAATTTGTTGTCCATGCTCCTATTCGCGGTACTGGCATTACTGGTATTCCAGTTTGCATTAGGCAAGGAACCAGAATTGTTTGTGACTGCACTTCCGGGAGTAATCTGGATAGTTACTCTGATGAGTGGTGTACTTGGATTGGGAAAGTCTTTCGTTCAGGAAATGGAATCAGGTTGTATGGGTGCATTGCTTATTGCTCCTGTTGATCGCAGTGTTTTGTTTTTAGGTAAAATGCTGGCAAACACCTTGTTTCTATTGCTCACTCAGCTTCTGTTTGTTCCATTATGTCTATTTATTTTTGAAATAGAGGTTGGAAACTGGATAGAGCTGTTACTGGTTTTACTTCTAGGAACTATCGGATTCAGTTCGTTGGGGACCTTACTTATAGTAATGACTTCAACTGTGCGTGGAAAAGAAATTCTGCTGCCAATACTGATTTTCCCCCTGATGGTTCCAAGTCTTTTATGTGTTGTACGTCTGACTGAGTATCTTTTTTTCGGATTAAACCAGCAAGAAGTATGGTCATGGTGGAAATTGCTTATTGGATTTGACATAGTTCTCTTCACACTGACTATTCTAGGTTTTGAGTTTGTAGTTGAAGAATAACTGGATTCTCTGAAAATCTCTTGTAATTTGTCAATGCCAAGTTAGAATGAAAAACCTTAATTAACTGTTTTTTGGGGCGTAGCCAAGTGGTAAGGCAACGGGTTTTGATCCCGTGATTCGCAGGTTCGATCCCTGCCGCCCCAGCCAGTCAATTGAGTGCATAGTCTTCATTCTTCCTTATTCCTTCGTGCACAGGGAATCTCCATTTCCTGAAACATGACAGAAATTTCCCAACTAAAATTTGTACAATGGCGACCGATAGGAGTCTGTGACACAGGCTCTGGTAAAGAGCGAAAGGCAAAAATGTTTTCCAAAGCAGATCTTGCCACAGTAACAGCACCGGACGTAAAAAGAGGAAACTGGCGTCAACATCCGGAAGTGATCCGGCTTATTGAACGTTACGCAAGCGAAGTTGCCGAACTTTCAGCTTTAACTGATGGAATGCACTCTCCTGAGGTAACAGAGATTAATCTGGTTGGAGCAGTCCTAGGACTGAATCAAACTCCAATATTAAATCAACAATCATCTGATGGTAAAGTACAGTTTTTTCAGGTAAGTTTTCGTGACGGGAAATCAAAAAGAATTTCACATTCAAATTGGAAAAAGTGGCTTAAATTATTACTGATAGCAACTGGAGCAATTTTAGCAGTGGTATTGATATACTTAATGATCATTAAGCTTTCACAGTTACCTCAACGAAACACGAAAACAAATGAAATATGTGGTTCAAACAGGCAAAAATCAGTATACTCAGAAGAATTGCAAACTATTCGGAAATCATTGATAGATGATCTTGCTCGTCTTCCAGACTGGTCAACTTTTAAACAGGCACGTGCGCAATGTATTGCTGGCAATTTGGGCGTCAATCAACAGGAACAACGCTTGATCCAGTGCTTTTTAACAGTTAGAAACCGTGTAAAAAGTATACCAACCGTTACACGTCCTGATCTGAGCCGAATTGAGTCATGTGTGCGTACCATCTGTAGTCAAAGACGTTCTCACTTATCTTCTGCCTGTAAACGATTATAAAATCTGCAAATAATGTTTGTGTTGACAGCGAAACTAAGCAGAGTTAGATTTTTTCCCCATCAATTAGGGTAGATGGTTGTAAAAAAAATAAGGAATATTCATTAATCAGTTGTTTGCATGAAATTTTTTCAACTTATAAAATGATCGATAAAAAACATATAGGATATGAGTTCCATCCTGTGACAGTGCCTGTAGAAGAAGGACGTCTAAGGTTTTTAGCAAAAGCTCTAGGGGAAACCAGGAAAATATATACAGATACAGATGCAGCAAATGCTGCAGGGATGCCTGGACTGCTGGCTCCCCCAACATTCCCGTTTATGCTGGAAATAGACGCGCTGGATTTAGTAGACTTTGTTGAATTGTTGGGTGAAAAACTTGGTAAACTATTGCATGGCGAGGAAAATTTTGTTTACCACGCTCCCATTTATGCGGGAGATAAAATTACAGTATGCAAAAAAATTACTGATATAATTGATAAAAAAGGAGGCACCTTGCAGTTTGTGATTTCTCATACTGATTTCATAAATCAGCGTGGAAAAAAAGTCGCCGAAACTCATACAAATTATGTTTTCCGCCACTAACTAATTTAAATTATAAATTAAAAAATATAATAATGAAATGACACTACCAACATTTGACTCTTTGAAAATAGGAGATGAAATTCCTGCACTGACAACTCCTCCTGTTTCCCGTCATGCTCTGGCACTCTATTGTGGTGCATCCGGAGACCATAATCCAATTCATGTTGATCTGGATTATGCAAGATCGTCTGGTCTGGATGACGTGATCGCGCACGGAATGCTTTCAGCTGGATATCTGGGCAGAATGCTTGCAAACTGGGTCCCACAATCTGCTATCAGGAGCATGAATAATCGTTTTACCGCAATGACTCATATAGGTGACAGTGTAACATGCACAGGAAAAGTTGTTAAAAAATTTAAAGAGGGAAATGAAAAATTGATTCGTGTTGAACTGCAGGCCAATACTCCCAAAGCACAGACAATAATTGCTGAGGCAGTGATTGCTTTAGAATAAGATGTCTGCACTCCTTTCATCATTAAATATTCTCGATTTTTCCACACTGCTTCCCGGACCTTTTGCTTCAAAAACACTGGCTGATTTAGGAGCAGAAGTTTTAAGGGTAGAGTCTACCAAACATCCTGATTTTACGAGAAGTCTTCCTTCAAATTCAAAAGGGGGATTAAATGCACATGCCTCGTTGAATCGTTCCAAACAGTCGATTGGGTTAAATCTCAAACAAGCTGACGCAGTAAAAATTGTTAAAAAACTGGTTAACAAATATGATATTGTTTTGGAACAATTCAGGCCAGGTGTGATGAAGCGGCTTGGGTTGGATTATCAGGAACTTCGCAAATACAATCAGTCACTAATATTTTGTTCTCTCACAGGATACGGACAAACAGGTCCCTACAGAAATCGCGCCGGACACGATTTGAATTATCTGGCAATTTCAGGAATCAGCAATTACAGTCGCCGCAAAAATGAATCCCCTGTACCACAAGGTATACAAGTAGCTGATATTGCTGGAGGGGCATATCATGTTGTTATAGGTATTTTAGCTGCAGTGATTCATCGTCAACTTACAGGTGAAGGTCAGTATATTGATATCAGCATGACAGATGCGATGTTCAGTATGAATGTTTTTGAAGGGTCTAACTGGCTGTCCGGAGGGTCTGGAGCAGAACCGGAATCTACCATGCTGAATGGCGGCACTTTATATGATTATTATAAAACGCAGGATGGACGCTGGGTTTCTGTAAGCAGCCTCGAACCCCTATTTTTAAATGCATTGATCAAGGCACTGGAGCTTCCGGAAAATTTACTAAACACTTCACTCGATGATCAGGATGCTCAAAAAAAGTTAAAGGAAATTCTTAAAAAACGTTTTTTAGAACGGCCATGGTCTGAATGGGAAACTGTTTTTGCAAATTGTGATGCTTGTGTTGAACTTGTTTTGGAATTTCCGGAAGCAATGCAACATCAGCAATTCAAAGCCAGAGAGATGATAGTTGATATTCCGGATTCATCCGGATCAACTCAGAAACAAATTGCTTCACCATTCAAGTTTTCTTCTTGTAAACCGGAATATCGACATGCAGGAGTAGAACTTGGTGAGCAAACAGATCTTGTGCTTAAAGAACTTGGCTACACACAAAAACAAATAAATAAATTAAAAAAAGCAGGAGTCTGCGAAGATAATAAAACTGGTTAATTAAGGTAAATATGCCGAAAAAGGAAGAGCAAACTTCTGCCGCGGGAAAGCTTAATTTACGCTATATTTTTGGAATGAAGCTCCGCAACTATAGAAAAGAAAAAGGGTTAGGTCTCAAGGAACTTGCTGCTGTTTCAGGCTTATCTGCATCATATATTAATGAAATAGAAAAAGGAAAAAAATACCCAAAAGCTGAAAAAATCATGCTTTTGGCTGAAGGACTAGGCGTCGAATACAATGATCTTGTATCCATCAGCTTGACGGGTCGGCTTAGTGAAGTTTCAGAGTTATTATTTTCTTCATCTGTTCTGGGATCTTTTCCATTTCAACTTTTTGGAATCACATTTGAGAATGTGATGGAGCTTTTTACTGCTTCACCAAAAAAAGCGGTGGCATTTATCACCACAATAATGGAAATTTCAAGGTCATATGACATGCACGTAGAGCAGTTCTTTCTGGCTTCTTTACGGGCATATCAGGAAATGCACAATAATTACTTTGAGGATGTTGAAGAGATTGCAGACCAGTTTGTTAGCAGACAGCAATGGAAGCACTACCCACCTCCTGGGGTAGAAGAATTGACTGCAACTTTGCTTGAAAGTCATGGTGTTGAAGCAAGAGCAGCTGATTTATCTAAATATGAGGAATTGAAAAAACAACGATTTATCTTTCTACCCGGAAATCCCTCCCAATTGCTTTTAAATGATCAACTGGCTCCATCTCAGCATGTCTACTCAATGGCATTACAAATTGGTTATTTGGAGTTGAAATTAGGAAATCATGTTCGGACTTCTCCGTGGAAGAAATTCGACTCATTTGACCAGGTAATGGGGAATTTTCGAGCTTCTTATTTTGCAGGCGCTTTAATGATAAATCGGTTTCGGGCTGAGGAAGAAGTAAAAGAAATTTTTCAGTCTGAAACCTGGAATAGTGATGCAATATTGAAATTCCTGAAGCGGCATGAAGTTACTCCTGAAACATTTTTGCACCGTCTCAGCCAGATACTCCCCGGACTTTTTAAGATAACTGAATTACATTATCTGCGCTTTGAACGTTCAGCAGGAGACAATGAAATACTGTTGACTAAAGAGTTAAACATGCCCAGAACGTTAGTACCTAGTGGAGTCAGGTTAAAGGAACATCATTGTCGCCGCTGGTTGCCTGTGTCTCTGATCGAAGATTTGGAATCAGGACAGAAAAATGGGAAGACAGAAAATATTCTAATTGGCGTCCAAAGGGCACAATTTATGGGAAGTGGTAAAGAGGTTCTTTTTATTTCCATCGCACACTCATTGCGTTTGCGAACAAACATTAATCGTTGTGTCTCACTCGGACTGAGTATTGATAAATCGTTGAAAGAAAAAGTGAAATTCCTGGATGATCCACAGATACCCGTGAAACAGGTTAATCAAACTTGCGAACGCTGTCAGCTGGACAAAAGTCAGTGTTCCGAAAGAGCTGCACCACCGAACATTTATAAGAGTGAAGAGAAGGAAGACGGCTTGAATCAGGCCCTAGAACAGCTGACATCCGATTTTCGAGAAAATAAAATGAAAATTTGAAATTTACTTAAAGAGAGAAGTAATAATTCATAAAAATTGTGTGTAGCTGGCTTTGTTTCAAAAAAGTACTGGAATCTGAAATCTTGAGAAAAGGAATATGTCTGCTAATGGAAAATCTGTAATAAAAGATTAAATTAGACATTACAAAATAAGAGGCTCCAGTTTCAACTCCCATTGCAATTTCATCTTCAAAAGACATTCTGTTTCCGGTAGCAGCAAAACGGGATTTGGTGAATTGGATTCCTGCTCCATAGTGCAAATAAAAATTCAGGCTTATTTTTGGATAAAGTACGTACCATAAGTTATTTTGAATAACTTCAACTTTTTGGCCGGATTTACTTTCATAAATAAAGGATTTTGAATGTTCAACAATTGAGATTTGGCGTTCATATTCTACTGACTGTTCTTCCCAGAAATATCCAATATTGACTCCAATCCCGTTTGCCTCTCCATCAGAATCAGAAATAATCACGTTATCTGCAACACGAATACGTACATTCCGGAACCCAACACCAAAATAAAATCCTTGCAACTCAGAAATAGTGCCTGAGAATAAATAATCCGGCTCCTTAGTTGCGACGCGAGACTCAAAACTATGTTCGTCTTTTTTGCTGAGTTCAGTTGAAAAATGTTCTTCTGCATTGATGTTATCCGTAAATACAAAAGAAAAAGTCAACATCAACAAGTTACAAATGTACTTATTTGAGCTATGAATAATAGTTCTGTTGAAAAATAAGCTAATAAAGCATTTCTTCATTTTATTAATCCAGGTCAGGCAGAATTTGCTCCGGAACATCAACCCCGCCCAAGTTAATATAAGCATAAAGAGTCCGGTCAATGTACTCTTGCTCTCGTCCGCTGCTGGTTGTTGTTTTATCCACATTTTCTGTCAAAGCCAGACGAATGTTCCAGCAGTCAGGGCGATAATCCAAAGTGAAAGTGGTGGAAGTAAGACGACGTCGAAAGGAAGTACTATCTGCGTCTAAATTCATAGTTCCAGCAAATCCCAATGCTAGTTCATCACTGGTTGCAAATTTATTACTGAAGCCGAAGGTGTGTGCAGCAGAAACATCTTTGCCAAAAGGAGTTTGATAGGTAAACTCGTTTTTTCGAATATTCACTGATGCTTTATTGTGTGCACTTGCGCTAAATCCCATGCTTGTGGAATATTCTACCACTTGGCGTTTTTGATGATGATATCGATTGAAATAATTTATAGAAAAACCTTGTCCCGGGGTGAAATTAAACATTGTCCTAAGAGGTAACAGAGGACATCCTGACCTACTACATGATGGAAGTCCTGACTCTGTTTCATTACCTTTAATTGCGGGACCGATTGGCTGAAAGTATGGATTTTTTTTTAAGACATCATAATGCTGGATAATGTTCAGACTTGCCAGGATACTGCTTTTCCCTTCTCGAATTTGACCGCGATCTTGACTGTTCAGGAAAGGAGTTACCCTCTCTCCAAAGTAACGCCGTTTAGCAAGTAAAACATTTTCTAGCCGGATAGTGGTTAACCTCCTCGTTGAAACCCTTCCTCCGAAGGGTACTCCGGAATCTGATTGTTGCTCAATATCCTCTATGTAATCGTATTGAATGCTCGGTTTCAGCAAATGTTTAAAGCGACTGAAAATTCCTGTTTCATTTGTGAAAATTCTGGAAAAGGTCGTATTAATTTCTATTTTACCATCCAGAATTTCGAAGCCATATTCATCTTCACTTCCGGATACATTTGGATCACGAACTTTATAACGTGAAAACTGTTTCCCAATTTTAATATTGCTGTTAAAATGTTTGAAAATTGGGAAATTAAATTTCAGCCGGGGAGTAGCGGCTGCCCCTTCTCCGTTGTATCCCTGCACTCTGTAATAACGGACAAGTGATCCGCTTATTTCGTTAAATATTGATGTTTTATCGGAGCGCCAGAGTGTATCACTGAATTGAAATGAAAGTGCAGGTAGTTGTTGTATTTGAGTGAGGTCAATTTTTCTGTTCAATAATGCCAATTCGCTGAATATACGAGTCTGAGTAGCAGATAGTGTAACAGATCCATTTGAAAACTGGCGGTTGATGTTTGCAGACAATTTTTGCGCAGTATTCGGATCAGGATTATCTATCAGTTCATATTCTTTCTGAAACTGACTGTCACTATAAACCAGACTAGATACAATAAGTCTGCTTTGTCTATCTAACTGCTGGTTATGGTTGAATTCAAATTTAAAACGTTTCGGATTCAATTCAGAAGATTCAATTGCTTCTGTGTTTAAGCTTCCGGATTCATTTTCCGGATCACGTGAATCGCGTTCAAAAAATTCCTGGTATTTGATTTCACCCCTCATTCCTTCTTTTAAGGCATATTGATAATCCAGACGAATTCCGGGACCACGTCTCTCCACCCAGTCATAAGTAAGTGTTAAATCCTGTTCCTGGTCAATTGCCCAGAAGTAAGGTATTCCGAAACGATATCCAATGTCCCATTTTTTTACACTGCTCCGGACAATCATATACTCTGGAGGAAGAAATCCGGATTGACGGTGTTTCACAGTCGGCCAGGCAAGGTAAGGGAAATAAAATATCGGGAAATTGCCGATTCTCAGGAAGGTTTTTTGGGATGATGAAAAGTTCTGGGAATAGTAATTTACTTCACTTCCTGTTATTTGCCATGCAGGAGATTTAGGATTGCATGTGGTAAATGTACAAGTCTGTGCCACATAATGGTTTTGACCAATTCTTCTCACTTCTTCTGCTGTCAT
The DNA here is from genome assembly GCA_001627865.1 of SAR324 cluster bacterium REDSEA-S27_B3. Lineage (GTDB taxonomy): Bacteria > SAR324 > SAR324 > SAR324 > NAC60-12 > Arctic96AD-7. Next base: position 35,297 of record LUQO01000045.1, on the reverse strand, counting down.
GTAGGCATTGTTGGAGGAGTCAAAAATAATAGCATTACGGAAAATACCTTTCCCGTCATTTACATTAATTTCTAATTCGTCCATAACTGCAACCATGCTTCCTTCTGTCACTCTGACATATCCTGTTGCAGTTAATCTATGCTTTTCGGGATGATAATTGATTTCCGTACTTTCCACAGTTATTCCCTCCCATTCAACCTTTGCGTTCCGATATAGGTACATCCCGGTATCAGGATTGTGCAAGTAGGATTGTGTCTGAATGGAAAGCTGAGGAACTTCAAGGTTGTTTTGCGAAAAACCAAAGGCTGGCAAAAAGATCAGCAAGATGGGAATCCACAGGATTATGCGGCAAACCGATTTAATAAAACGTAAAAGATGGTCTACTAATCCAGTTCTAAGTGATGACTGATGAAGTATTGATTTGATAAAATTGAAAAAAGACAATGGGCAAATTTTTGGCGGGAAAAAACAAAACCCCAAAACTGGACGTTTCAATTTGGTCGCAATTCTGTGAGGACACAAAATACGCAGCTCCATTTTAACGATTCACGAAGCATTTTAGGTACTTTATCTGAAATAAGGCAACACATGCAAACTTATTGCATCTCCAATACCATGTGTGCAATGGTTTAGCATAGTCTTTGCTGCATCCTGAACCAAATCAGTTGGATTATTATAATATCGTCATGCTATTCTCAAAAGCATAGATCACAGGCTTGTTTCGAAACGCACTTCAAGTGATTAGAATGATGAAAATTTGTCAAACATTAATTTCAGGGGGGCCTTCTGGAAACGGAATCAATACGCAAAAGACTCTATGAACGTATGGATGAGAGGAAAAAGTCGAAAACTCTCAGTACTGTCACTGAAAAAATATTGACAGGGATTTTCAGCAGGGTTACTGATTCTGAAAGCGTCTGGGTCCGCATTGATAACCGCTCAAAATATCGAAAATGGACATTCAAACTTTCCAAGAAAAATCTGAATCTGCAACGTCAGGAAATCCGTGTATGGCTTAAATATGTGTCACCAAAGCTCTCGATCAGCCATGGTAAAGAATACAATGAATGGTTCCTGAAAAAATCCGCGTATGAGCTGCAAAAAATGTTCTATAACAGGCAGGTTAAAGTCGTTTACGATTACTCTGAAAAACTATACCGGCTTGATGGCATGGTCTGGTCAGGTGACACGAATATAAATATCTGGTTAATCCGGAATGGCTGGTCTTTTTACCTGCTTGAGAACGAACCGCCTCCGGAACACCTTGAATTGCTGGCAGCAGAAAATGAAGCCAAACAAAAACAGGTTGGACTATGGGAGGCAGAATTACAGAAGAATGAATAGCTTTGCTGTAACGAATTGGTGGTTATCAAATAAACTATTCAAACCGGTGTCTTTTCCAGCGGTAATTGCTGTCAATGATTTTACCCGGTACAGTTGCTGTTTTCAGAATTTCCAGGCAATCTAGAAAAATCTGTTTTTGCTGGGGCCGATTAAATGCTTCACCCATGGAGTGGCCAAAAGGATAATTGAGGTAATAAGTTCGCGGAGGTTTGACTGATTCGCTCACACTGCGGGCAATTGAAATTCCTACTGTAGAAATGCCTTGTCGTTCCACTTCACGTTGAACCAGACCGACCGTCTGGTTGCAGATGCCTCAAGCTGGAACCAGCAAAGCAATGTCAACTTTCTGTTGCTGAATTTCTATTGCTGCTTCTACGGCGCTTTTTTGGATTAATGTTTTTAAATGTGGTTCTTCAATATGCCCCATGAAGCTGTAATGATATTTATTGGATGGACCAACTGCCCCTTCGTCCTGAAGTTCTTTTAAAACCTCTATTGGCAGGACCAGGTTTGGATCACGGTCTGCGTCTTGATGATCATAATATTTATGTGTAATGATCAGATCTTTTATATCGGTATTATTTGGGATTCTACGAAATGTACTGTCTCCATAAGGATCACTTAATTCAAATTCTTTATCAGATTTTAAATGAATTCCTCCAGTTGTAATTAGTACAATTTTGCATTCTGGCAGAGGTTTTTCGAGTTTCGTCCAGGGAATATCATTAAAAACCAGTGCGTCATAACTGCCAGCCCAATAGTTCTTTATGGCAGGAATCCTGAAAAATGTGACCAATAATCTGTCAAGCAAAGTTTTTTTATACATTTACAAAACGTAACAATGGTGATACTGCCTGTCAAAGATAAATTACAATGGGTTCGGGAATATTTAAATCAATGTTCGATTGAGTCCGGACGTTCCCAGGAAGATATTCAACTGATTGCGGTAAGTAAAACAAAACCTGTTGAATTGATAATAGAAGCTTTTGAGGCCAATCAGATTGCATTTGGTGAAAATATTGTTCAGGAAGCACTTCGTAAAATTGAGGCATTGAAAAATTACAAAAATATTGAATGGCATCTGATAGGCCATTTGCAAAAAAACAAATTAAAATTTTGTCCGGGAAACTTTCAATGGATTCATTCCATTGATTCTAGCGAATTGGCAAAAAAATTAGAAGATCGCTGTGTATTAACAAAGCATGACATTAATGTGCTGATACAGGTAAATCTTTCCCAGGAAAAAAGCAAATACGGGGTTCAGGACTGGGATGACCTTTTATCTGTCGCGGAAACTTTGCATAAAGGACAGCGGCTTAAATTAAGAGGTCTAATGACAATTCCTGCACCGGATCTTGGAGAGGCAGCTACTCGTAAAATATTTACCGAACTAAGAGAATGGCGAGATCGACTCAAACAGGAACTTGATGCTCCGGAAATTACTGAACTTTCAATGGGAATGACAGCAGATTTTCATTGGGCAATTCAGGAGGGGGCAACAATGATTCGACTGGGAACCGCCATTTTCGGAACAAGATGAATTGTGCAGCTAAAAGTTATTTTTCAATCAGTTGTTCAATTAGTCTGCGCTTGCTGAAATAAATACTCCAGCCCAGCCTTAGCTGTTTCCAGACAAGCAATGCTAAAACCAAAGACAAAACTACAAGCAAAGGAAAAACTATAAAATAATTTTCTGTGAAGAACATTATTATCTGGCTTAAAGGTAAATCCATGCTGAAGTAAAGCAGTTTTATAGTAGTTTTTTAAGCAGGATCGATCCACATCCCACGTTCCTGTATGAGGTCAATCAAACGTTCTACGGCATGTTCTGCAGGGATGTTACGATTTACGCAAGTTTGACCGTGATACAAATTGATTTTACCCGGACCGGAACCAACGTAGCCAAAATCAGCATCTGCCATTTCACCAGGACCATTTACAACACAACCCATGATTGCTATTTTCACGCCTTTTAGATGCGAAGTGCGCGCTTTTATTTTCTCTGTTGTACTTTCCAGGTCAAAAAATGTGCGGCCGCAGGAAGGACAGGAAATAAAATCAGTATTATAAATGCGTGAGCGTGTTGACTGCAAAATTGACTTTGCTACAGGAATTTCATTTTCAGAAGGTTCTGTAAGTGAAACTCTAATTGTGTCTCCCAGTCCTTCACAAAGCAAAGTACCAATTCCAACAGCACTTTTTATGCGTCCATCAAGTTCATTGCCTGCCTCAGTAACTCCCAAATGCAGTGGATAGTACATATTCTCGGAGTCCATTTTTTCTACAAGCTGACGATATGCCTGGATCATCACCAAAGGATTAGAGGCTTTCATCGAAAGTACAGTTTCCTCAAAATCATGCTTCCGTAGTATACGTAAAAACTCCATCGCTGATTCAACCATGCCTTCCGGAGTATCTCCATAGCGGTTCATCAGGCGGTCTGATAGTGAACCATGGTTTGTACCAACTCGTAAGGCGCATCCATATTTTTTTAAGTTTTTTATCAGCGGAAGCAATTTTTCTTCAATACGATCTAACTCTTCTTGATATTGTTCATCAGAATATTCACGAATTTCGAATTTTTTTCTGTCTGCATAATTGCCAGGATTGATGCGTACTTTTTCTACAAACTCACAAACATTGACAGCCAGTTTTGGATTAAAATGAACATCAGCAACCAGAGGTCTTGTTATACCTCGTTTCAGCATTTGCTCACGAATCACAGGAAGGCTGTCAACTGATTTTTGATTAGGAACAGTAAGACGGATGATTTCACAATCAACAGCATCCAATCGTGTAATTTCCTCAATGCATGTGTCAACATCTGTGGTGTCACAAGTCAACATTGACTGAATGCGTATTGGTTCAGTCCCGCCAATTATTATGGGGCCGATTGAAACAGGTCTGGTGTGTCGTCTTTTAGGGAGCAATTTACTTTTATGTTTTTGTTAAAGTGTAAGCTGAAGAGATAAAATACCTGTACGCATAATTAATTTATAGCCTGTCAAATACCGAACCATGTCCTGGAAGAAACAGGCGTTCATAAAAGCGGTTTGCGTACTGGTCTGTCATGCCTGCGATATAATCACAGACAATTCGTTTTTCTTCCTGCTCACATTTAGCAGCTTTCCACAGCTTTTGAAAGGAAACAGGTAAAAGCATTTCCGGATCAGATGAAAGGGCTTCAAAAAGTGCGAGTACAATTTTACGTCCCCTGTATGTAGCGGCTTGTACGGTATTGAGCTGAATCACGTTTTGCCATACAGTTTCCTGCAATGCCTGGAGGAAATTCCTTGGTTCTTCCGGAAGTATCGCATTCCATTGTAGAAGAGGTTCCTCAAACTTTTTATTTTGTTTTAATTCAGCAGACGAAATAAGTCCATGAACCAATGCCCCAACTGCTTGCTTACGTCTGTGACCTGAGTTTTCTGTACGATTGAACAGCTGATTTTCAATGTTTAACAGATTATTATCTTCTGCCCATTTTTGATCCAAATTATTAACTACATCCTGCCAGTGTTCCCGGGTTAATAGTCGCAAAACAATTCCATCTTCAAAATCATGAACACCATAAGCAATATCATCAGCAAGATTCATCAATGATGTATCAAGAGCTTTGTGCAGCGAAAATCCATGATTGCATTTTGTTGGATTGGTTTGCTCACAGAACAGTTCTTGATCCGAATCAGAGAGCGGCTCTAAAATCCAGTTAAGCACATCTTGTTCAGTATCAAGATAGCACTTTGGAGGTAGCAAGTGTTGATATACATTAGAATTATTATCAGAGTCCGATCCTTTCGGTGTTTGTTTTCGATTAACTCTGGAAAATGGAACCGGGTATTTCAGAACTCCTAATAAACTGCGGCGTGTTAAATCCAAACCATGTTCCGGAGTGTGTGACTCCAGCTTGGAGAGAATTCGTAAAGTCTGGCCGTTAGCCTCAAATCCACCGTAATCAGACATAGCGTAATTAAGCGCAATTTCTCCGCCATGTCCGAAAGGGGGATGTCCCAAATCATGAGCTAGTCCGTTTGTCTCAATTTGTTCCAGTCGTGGAATTAAATCTTTCAGCTCAGGATATTTCTTCAAAAGACTTAGTACCAGGCCACGTCCGATCTGAGCGACTTCCATGGAATGAGTCAGACGGGTACGATGAAAATCTCCCTCTAATACACCGAGAATTTGTGTTTTTGCCTGCAACCTCCGGAAAGCTGAAGAATGTATCACTCGTGCCCGGTCACGTTCATATTCTTCACGCTGATCATTTTTACGCAGCACACTGCAAGGTGCGCGGCGTTCTTTCCATTGGCTCATTTTAATGTTTTCATGACGGGATTCAGATTTATTTTTAATCCATTTTCCCCCTTCTAAATATGAGGGGATTATAATGTATTTGAATCAGATTTACACGATAAATGATGGAAATTTAACCCATTACTTTTACAATTAAAACAAATATTAATTATTCGCAAAACCCTAAATTCTTCAAATCACTTGAAATTTTTGTATACTAAATTAGAATGATGGCAGCATAATCATTGAATGAAATGTATATAATCTGAACAATATTTAGCAAAGGAGCATATCGTTTGAGTGAAGATAAACTAGAGGTTGAGGGAACGGTTATAGAGTCCTCCAAAGGTATTTTTCGTGTAAAGCTGGAAAATGATCACGTAGTAATAGGCCATTTGGCCGGAAAAATGAAAATGTACAAGATTCGCGTACTTCCTGGAGATACAGTCACAATTGAGCTTTCTCCTTATGATCTGAATCGCGGCAGAATAGTAAGGCGGGAAAAAGTTGAAGAATAAGGTCATTATAATCTAAATAATATCATCACGGGTGAAAAGTTGGTGTTTTACTTCTTGTGATCAACTTATCTCTCGGTATTTGTCGCTTTAACCTTGATGAATATTTTCGAAAAAACGATCTATGATTGGACTTTCCGGATAATAAAAACAGAATCTAAGACTGGAGCCTGGGAACCATCCGAGTTCATCAGTCTGATAGAGCAACCACCCACACCTGAGATGGGGGATTATGCACTCCCGTGTTTCAGCTTTGCCAAAACACTTCGTCGTTCTCCAGTTCAGATTGCTTCTGAGTTTGCAGAAAAACTGCAAAAAAACATCCTTCCAAATACCCCTTTTACAAGCATTCAAGCCCGGGGGCCATATCTGAATTTCACAGTTTCTGCTGCCGCAATTGCTGAAGCAGTCCTGCCTGATATTTTCCAGGGAAATTATTTCAAGCAGCCTTCGAAAATGGATCGTGAGCGTGTGATGATCGAATATTCTCAGCCTAACACACATAAAGGGTTTCATGTCGGTCATATGCGCAATGTAGCTCTTGGAGACAGTCTCTGCCGCATTTATCGTTACAATGGTTATGATGTGATTAGTGCAAACTATATAGGTGATGTAGGCGCACACATTGCAAAATGTTTATGGTTTTACAAAAACCACAATTCAGATAATCCTCCTGAACATTATCGTGGAGAATGGTTAGGGGAGCTTTACACAAAAGCTGTAAAAAAACTGGAGGGTGCAGATGACCAGGAAAAAATTAAATTTCAGCAGGAACTAAGTCAAATACTAAACAAACTGGAAACAAAAGATGATGAAATTCTTGGTGAATGGGAAACGACTCGAGAGTGGTCGATGCAGGATTTTCATGAGATTTATGAATGGCTTGATGTGAAATTTGATCACTTCTTTTATGAGTCTGAGTTGGATGAAGAAGGCAGGAAGATTGTAATTGAAGGGAAAAAAAACGGAATATTTCAGCAATCTGAAGGAGCTATCGGGGTTGATCTTGAGGCAGAAGGATTGGGGTTTTTTCTATTGTTAAAATCGGACGGAAACACTCTTTATTCCACTAAGGATCTGGCACTGGCCCAGCGTAAATTTGATCAATTCGGTGTAAAACGTTCCATTTATGTTGTAGGAGCTGAGCAAACACTTCATTTTAAACAAGTATTTGCCACACTTAAGCAAATGGGATATATGCAGGCAGAGAATTGTTTTCATTTACCTTACGCACTGGTTATGCTTCCTGAAGGTAAAATGAGTTCCCGTGAAGGAAATGTGATTCTGTTTTCACAATTGCGCAAAGAAATTGTTGAAAGCATACAAGCCACTCATCTTGATGAACATCAAAAAGATTGGAGCAGGGAAGAGCTGGATGAAACATCGAAAAAAATTGCAGTGGCTGCCATAAAATATGGCATGTTAATTCAGGACTCAAACAAACAAATAGTGTTTTCCATGGACGACTGGCTGGTTTCTGAGGGTGATACCGGAACTTATCTGGTTTATGCGTATGTACGCATCCGGAGTATTGGGAGGAAAATTTCACGCAAAGTCAGTCCGGATGTTGATTTTTCTCTTCTAACACATCCCAACGAAAAAAAGCTATTAAGGCAGATGCTGGATTTTAACAAGACTGTTTTCAACTCCGGAGAGCAGTATCGGCCTTCATTACTGGCAAGGATGTTATATGAATTTTCAAAGGATTTCAGCAGGACATACAATACATGTTCAGTTAAGCATGCTGAAACAGAAAAGCTGCAAGCTGCCAGGTTACTACTTTTTCACTGTGTTGCAGAAACCCTCCAGCAAGGTCTTCACCTTATTGGAATCACACCGCCGGAGCGTATGTGATTTTAGTGATTTAAGTCTGCTGTTTGACTTCCAGTCTCTTAAACTCAGGTCAATAATCTTCAAATAATTTGCGTTTTGGGTAATCCACATGAATTTTATGAAAATATCATTTTTACGCAAATTAGTTGTTACCCTACTTCTTACTTATATCATTACTCCTGTAGTACATGCGGATTTTTTTAAATGGGAGGTTCTAGTTTCAGAACAAGGTTATGGTACAGAAAGTAAAAATTTTCCCATTGTTTCGGAAGGGAAAATTGATAAATTAGATGAAAATTTCAAATGCAGCCTGAAAAATTTCTGGACCAAAATTGAATCCGAATTGCTGCTGGAAGGAAAGACACTGGAGTGTGTATATGACGGCAAAAAGAGGATTGTCAGTTTAATTTGTCGAGATAATCACAAAAACAGAAAATACAACAAGATCAAAGAACTATATCCTTTCGCAAAAGACGGTTTCCCTCTTATACCTGAATTAGGAGCAAACTCACCTTACCTTGAGCTGCGCTGCTATTTTTGAATGGAGTTTGATTCACAAGGCTTTCAATAAATCCTGAACGGTGTTAAATGAATTTTCTGCAGCTTTTTTCAAATATTTGGAAGAAAGTTTTTGGCTGTCTGCTGCGGCTAAATCACTCAGACTACGTATAACAATCACAGGAATTCCGTATTGTTCTGCAACCTGTGCAACCGCACCTCCTTCCATGTCAATGGCCTGTGCGCCATATTTTTCAAACAATTCTATGCGGGTTTCTTCACATTGAAGAAAAACATCTCCGGTCAGGATTGTACCCATCCGGATTTGTGGAAGTACCGCCTTGATTTTATTTTTTATTTCCGTATCAAGTGAGAATTCCAATTCATTTTTTGGCTCACCTATCGGAATACTTCCGGGTCGAAATGCCTTTAGTTCCCGGTTTATTAGTATTCCATAATCGTACTGAATCAATGACTCCGCTATAATAACATCACCAATTTCCATGTCCGGATCAATACCTCCTGCGACTCCGGAAAATAACAGAAGTTCGCAGTTAAATTTGTCAATTAGAAGAGTAGATACCACTGCGGCATTGACTTTGCCTAAGCCACTTTGCACCAAAATCAATTCATGGTTTTCATAAATTCCATTGTAAAATGTTCTGTCTCCAATCTTTTGACAGGTATTTTTGGAAGTATTAAAATACCGCAATTCATTTTTGATGGCGCAAATTATTCCAATACGCATAGACGAAAACCAAGATCGCTAATCAAAATACTTTTTGCAAATTGCGGGGAAATCCCGTTTTTCACACCAATTATAAAACTTGCCGCTTCCGGAAGCACATGAAATTGAGAAAAAGATCAGCAAAAACAAAACAGTCCACAAAGCCCTGTTATGAATGAAATTTATAAAAGTTGAATTCAATATATTGCGCAGCTTTGTTTTTGATCCCATTATCCCCTGCCTTCTGTAATCTCAAAAATCATCTCCGCGAAATCCTTTGTTCCTCCATCCGGAAGTAACTGATGAAGTCTACTGCCCATCTCTCCAGGTGTTCGCTGCTGCATAAATTTTTTCCACCAGTTCATGCCCTGGTCAGCCAAATCTTCCTGGGAAACAAACGCGGTGGCTTTGTTTTGCTCAAGCAGTCTTGCATTTTCTTCCTGATGAGTTCCTGGGAGTGGAATCAGCACTGAGTCTTTCTTAAGAATAGCAAGCTCTCCAATAATACCCATACCTGCTCTGGAAAGCACTATTTCGCTTTTTGCCAGCAAATCTCCCATACCTTGATGGACTGTTTCCAGCGGATGATAATGCTGATGAGAGAGATCTGAATATTCAGGTTCAATATTTTTTTTCCATTCAGTACCGGTGAGATGCACAACTTGAAAATCAAGCAGCCAATCCTTTAATAATGGTATGACTGCACGATTCAATCCTACCGCGCCTTGTCCTCCTCCTGTGATAAGAATCAGTGGTAAGTCCGGATGCAAACCAAATTTCTGATTTGCACGTTCCGCATCAGCATTGATAATTTCCTTACGCACTACAGGTCCGATATGCCGCTTCAGTGAAACAGCAGGGAACTGTTTCATTGTTTTTTCAAAATATGAAACAAGGGCATGGCTTACAGGGGACATTAAGCGGTTGGCCAAACCTGGACGGACATCCATCTGCAAAATAACATGTGGAATGCGTAAAATCCATGACACATAAGCTACCGGGACACTGACAAAACTGCCTGCAGAAATAATGACTTGTGGGCGAAAACGGAGCAATTGCACAAACCCCATCATGCCTCCTCCAAGTATAAACAATGGGTCAATAAAATTGCGCCAGCACCAATAACGCCTGAATTTTCCGGATGGAATACTCACAAACGGAATTCCAGCCTGCACCACCATTTTTCTTTCCGGACCATTTTTGCTTCCTAAAAACAGGAATCGTGAATCACAATTTTGTTGAAGTATTTCCTCCGACAATGCAAGTAAAGGCAAGGTAGGCCCTCCTGATCCTCCTCCAGTGAGCAGTACCCGAACAGGGGTTTTACATGCAACTTGTCGCACTTTTAAAATCTCTTTATTCATGAAACTACATGGAAATATTTTTTTGAACGCGACAATGACAAGTATTCTGTTTATTGATCATGTTATCAATAGATTAACAGAATTATAGGAATTCTTGGGGTGTGACTGAGTTAAAACATGCATTCTGCAGTGAGGATAGTACTGGAGTAATTCGGCAGTGGATACAAGATATGGTACTCTTTGCTTAGACAACTTTTAAAATGTCCGGACATGAAGCACAGATTGTTAACTTATCCAATTCACAAACGCGCTTTATAAATTTTTTACTGTCATTTGTCGTTTACAGACAGTTAAAAAGATTTAACCTTATTCAATTCATTTTGAAGAATGTAATTTAACCCCACCGCGTCATTGCAAAAAATCCAGTCCACTCCTCTGTTCAGTTCTCTAAAAAGGCTGTTTTTTGACTTAGGGTATCCAACGCCTATTTTTTGTCCGGATTTCAGATGCAGCTTAACCACTTTGTTGCCAATAAGTAGATAATGTCCGGCAAAGCCTGCGAATTTGTTTTCGAGGGAAATTCTGCTTAACTCAATTACATTATATTCAGCCACTAATACTTTGGCAGAATTGTCAGCAAATTTGATTATTTCCAGCATTTTCGGTTCCAGAGAAATCAAATGAAAATCTTTAGACGGCTCCAGCTCTGAAAACAGCCCTTTCAGTATCATGTCCTGTTTTTCAGGCTGTGGGTATGTTTCCTCTTTGACCTCCACCATTAAATGCAGTTTTTTACCGTAGCGGTTCAGCACTTCCTCTAAAGTTGGAATCAGGGGGCAGGATTGCTTCAGTTCATTCAGGGTTAAATCCGAAACAATTCTATTAATGCCGTGCAGTCGCAGCAAATCCGGATCATGTATAACCACAGGACATAAGTCTTTTGTCCAGCGAAAATCAAGTTCAATACCCCATATTCCATGTGTTTCCAGCGCCAGGTCAAACGCCGCTATGGTATTTTCCAGCACCTCCTTGTTGTCGTGCTGTCCTCGGTGAGAAATTATTTTACAATTTTCCAAATTATCCAAAGTTGGCAATTGACGAGGAATGACGGCCAGAATAAAGTCACAAACCATCATCAGCCAGTTTTCAAGCCATGAGGGCAAATTCATCGAAGGGTCAGTGTTTAGGTATCAGGAAAGTGTATCCAATGCCAACAATTGTATTACCTTTAGCCCGCAACAGGCGTTTCTTCCCAGATTTTCTTCACAAATTTTAATGATCTCAACTTTTCTACAATTTTATGAAAAACAGGCCAGGTAATTGATTCAATTTCAATTCGTATATCAGCTTCATTGTTATTCCTGGCAGAAGTTCTGGAATTAATGATTGTGACACCGGCATCTTTAATGATTTTTGTTATTTCAAAAAGAATTCCTGTTCCATCAACCACATCAAGATGAATAATATGTGATTGTGTTATTTTTTCAGATAATTTCCAGGCTACATTCACGGCAATATTGCCGTGTTGAGTTTTATATTTCTTGGAAGAAACTTTTACACACTCTGCATGGTGAATTTCAATTTCCTTATCATCATGAATAAATCCTTTGATTTTATCTCCTGGTATTGGGAAACAGCAGTTTGCCATGCGAATCAAAGGATTTCGAATATCTTCGATCATGAAAACATTTTTTTCTCCGCCAAATAATTTTGTCCATACATCATAATTGATCATACCCTTTAAGCGTCCGGTTTGCTTAAAATCAAGCAAATTATATTTCCTGAGAAATTTTTGCAATGGCCTTTTTTGCAAACCTATTTCCTGCAAAAATTTATTTGCCGACAAATTTTCTTCATTCAACGCATACTTGACATTTTCCGAATTTAACCAGTTTTCCACACCATGTGTTTCACCTTTTTCTCTTAGTTTTCTTTCCAGCAAGGCTCGACCGGAATTTCTCGCGCTCGCTTCTTTTTGCTGTTCTAATGCTTTTTTAATCTGGGATCGGCTTTTTGTTGTCTTGACTTGGCCAAGCCATGATTCATGGGGATGAACTCCAGGGTCTGTGATTATTTGTAGTGCCTCACCTGTGAACAGCTGACGTTCCCGAGGGACCCTTTTTTTGCTTTCGCCAATTGAGGTTGGGTTAACAATAGCGCCGATACAATGGTTCCCAAGATCTGAGTGAATTCCATAGGCGAAATCCAGGACAGTCGCCCCTTTAGGGAAAACAAGCATGTCGCCTTTGGGTGAGTAAACCTGAACCTGATCAGACTGAACATAGCCCAATACTTCCGTCATTCGCACATCTTTATCTCCAGCCATATGATCGAGTTGGCTGAGGTAATGCTGGTAATAGTCAGCTAATTCAGTGGGGCTGCCATGCCAATGAGCCATAATCCCGTATTGATTTTTCCTCAATATTTCATCAGAGACAATTTCTATGCAGGTTTGTTCTCCTTCTATTCTAATTTCTGTCCGCAATCCTTCGTAACCATTCCATAGGGGGTTGCTGATATAATCCCGGATTTTCAAAGGGATAACGTAAAAATTTGTATGTAAAATTCCCAACGCCTGAAAACAAGCTATGCTGTTTTTGACAATAATTCTGAATCCTTCCAAAATATGATCAATTGGGCCTTGTTCCTTAATTCTCGAAGCAGGATGCACAAAAAGCGGTTCAACCTGATTGTAGGCTAAATTCTGACTTTCAAGTGTTTTTTGCAGTAATTTTCGCATTGCATTAATTGATGAAATGCGTGCTTTTTTCAAATTATCAATTTCTGTAAGAATCTTTTCGTACCTCTTTGGATAAAGAAGTTTGAAGCAAAGCTCAGTGTGTTCCTGGCAAATCTGTGTCAAGCCCAGCCTTTCTGCTATAGGCACATAAATATTTAAAGTCTCTAAACTTATCCTCCGCTGTTTGTTACGAGGCATGGCTTCCATGTCTCGCATATTATCAAGTCTGTCAAACAGCTTAATAATCAAAGCACGAACATCCTGTGCCATGGCTTTCAGCATGCGCTGATAAGTTGCGTCCACGTTGTGCGAAACTCCATTTTCATAACTTTCAGTATTTTTAATTTTTGTTAATCCTTCGACAATATCGGCATACCACTTTCCATAGCGCTTTTTAATGTCCTTGTGTGTAATTGAAGTGTCTTCAATGGTGTCATGTAGAAGAGCTGCGACAACTGTAGGAGCATCCAGTCCAGCACGACAAATATAGTTTGCTACGCGAAGAGGATGAATAATGACAGGCTGTCCGGATTTTCTTGTTTGATGTTCATGATGTTTCCGGATGTCTGAAATGGCTTGATCCAGCAGCTCAGAATCTTTACTTGTGCCATATTCCTGGACATAGTTGCGTATTTGCTGATCCAGTTTGGTGATCAGCACTTTGTCTTTTTTGGATATTCTAGTTTTGCCGGCAGATATCATTTTTTTTGCAGGTGTAAACTATTATTGCGGTTTAAATCTACCTGTTTGATCATCACCACTGCAGTAACGCAAAGTTGATTCCATTCTGACAGGCTTCCATCCTACTTCAAATCGTTGTTCCCACAAAGATTTCCTTATTTCCCGGAAAAGATCGAAACTGTCCGTATCAACCCAGAAAAAAAAGTAGTTTTCTTGCGGAGGAAATTTATTCATCAATGTCTGCATCAGACCACCAAGTCGTGAAAACTGGTGCCACCACTGGCCTGTTCCAGGTGAAGGGATGAATTCAATGCAGTGTGTGTGTCTTCCTCCAGCAATGAGTTTGATCGTATATTGATCCAGGCTGATTTCTGACGGTAATGGGTCTTTACCGGAGAGAAATTTTTTAAACCTTTGATATACAAATGCGCGGTCAAAGTATAATAAACGGTCATCACGCAGTAAAAGTAAAAGACTGTTTTTTTGTGATGCATGTGACCATGGAATTTTCAGTTTTTCAATTTGTTGTACAGGCTGTTCTTTTGATGATAACTGTTCATTCTTATCCAGAAATGAAAATACCGCCATAAATACAGCCAAAATCACAAGAATTCCCACATTGTTGGAAACAATATCAACTAAAGAATCCAGATTCAAATTACTTTGAAAGTCACCAAATAATTCCCTTTTTTTGCGCATTATTCTTCATCTTGCTTAGATTCTTCACCAGTTGGTTCATTTTTCTTAAATGCTTCACGAGCCTGCGCCTTTTCTTTTTCATGTACTGCATGCTGGTATTTATTAAACCAATTTGTGAATTTTTCAGCCAGATCTGGTCGTTTTATTCTGGAACAAAGACCGATTAATTTTTTAAGTGTACTGTTTTGCGGATCAATTTTTATTGCTTCTTCATAAAAACGAATTGCAGCCTTTAAATTCCCATTTGATTCTTCTTCCTCAGCCTGCCTGATCTTTTCCTCAATATTGCTTTGAATCTCCTTTTTCTCCATATTCTTCAGAGTTTGTTCCAGCTCATAAACTTTGTTTTCATTATCCAACAACCTGTAAATGCTGACCGCTTTATGAATAAGTTTCTTGTTTGGTGCGATCTTCATGGCTTTCTCAATTGATGTTGCCGCGTTTGCAGCATCATTGCTTTTAAGAAAATTATCTGTGTCCGTCAAATATGCTGAATATATTAATTTCATTCCTTCACGACCTTCTTTGTTTTGACGGTTTTTACGTAAAATTTGTCTAACGACTTCAAACGCATTATCCCATGATTTATTGTCTAAATAGAGCCTGGCAATTCTGCACAGCAACTCCTCAGATGTGATTTCCGGAATTAGAGGCTCATATACCTCAAGAGCTTTTTTCTCTCGATTGTCTTTGAAAAGCTGGTCGGCCTTTTCAAGACATGCATTGATATCATAATCTCCCTGAGAACGTTCAAGCAGCTTAAAAGTGGTGAAAAATCGGACTCGTGACTTCTGAATCAATCCTTTACGCTTTAAAAGGATTCCCATGTTTATGTTGCTGTAACGATGATTTGGATTTTGACCAAGAATTCCCTGGAAAGTTTTTATTGCTTTATCAATTTCATCACGCAGCGAAATAGCAAGCACCAGGAAACAGCGTAAATCCACGTTATCTTTTTCCCTCATCAGTAACCTTTTAAACACTTGCTGAGCAATGTTTGCCTCTTTATTTTGCAGACAATAAATTCCCAATGCGTACAATGCTTCTTTTTCTTCTTTGCTTTCTTTTTCCAGATTTGAAGCAATGTAATTGAAAGTTTTCAGAGGATCAATGCTGCTTTCTTCAGCTTGTGACTCATCTTCCTTTTCAGGTTTATCTGTATTTGCTTCCGTATTATCTTTGTCGTTGCTGCCGTTATCGGTTGTTTTATCTGTTTCTTCTTTTTCTTCCTTTTCTTCTGCTACTTCTGAATCATCTGCTACTTTGGTTTTTGCTGATTCTTCTGTTTCTTCTGCGTTTTGTTCTTGATCTGCTTCATCCTTCTCATCAGCAAAATGCTGTTGCATTTCAAATAAAGGTTCCATTCCCACTGTTATTTCAGGCAATACAAAGTCAGTCATTTTTTCAAATTCTTCAATCGCTGAGACTGCCATGCCATCCTGAACCTCAACCCTTGCCATTGTGGCGGCCATGTTATATATTGCGAACTTATTTTCAGCGTCATGCTTCAGGCAATGCTGATACATATTTTTTGCGCGTTTCCAGTCATGTTTTTTTCTATACGCGTTCCCAAGAATATTTGCCATTTCTACGTTTTCAGGTTCCATTTGCAGTATATTAATGCCTAAACTTATAATTCCATCAGGGTTCCCTCCACCCTGCATTTCCTGGAACAGTTTGGTAACAGTTTCTGCTGCATGCTTTGGGTTCAGTTCCATGGCTTTGTTAAATTCTACAGCCGCCCAGTCATAGAAATTTTTTTCAAGCAGGCTTTTGCCACGCGCAAGAATTTCCTCAATTTGCTTATTTGGGTCTTCTGATTTGAATATTTTTTTCAGAACTTTCATTTTAAGTGTGGCAGTTCAGCAATAAAATTAAATTTGATAATTCCCTTTTTTATATGCATTCAGGTTAAACTTAATCATAACTTAAGGAATTATGATTGTAAATTGCAGTTTTCAGAAAAAATTCATATTAAACAATGATTTGATCATTTTATAATATGTAGTACTTTAGTAATGATCACAAAGTAATTGATTTCTTTGTTTCGAACTGAAATAGCTAAAAAAATCATCAATTTTCAGAAAAGACTTGCTAAAATCAGGCCGGATATGTCATTTTTTGTGCAGGTTTTTGACAAGATGTTGGACTGGTGTAATAACAGGTTTTCATCTAAACAGCTCATTCCTTCAAATGTATTTTTATAATTTCCATTAAATAATTACGTTAAATCTGAAAACCAATGGCAGCAGAATCAGAAGATATTGATTTAAAACTATCTGATGAAGACAGTCCGGATGACATTTTGAGTGATCCCGGAGATTTAGCTTTGTTTGATGATGAACAAGGTCTGAATGACACTTCTGATATTCTTGATGATTCAGAACTTGATGATGTCTTATCGGATTCAGAAGATGACGAGGGTGATTCAGATGACGATAATCTGGACCTAGGAATGGATGAAATTGGGGATCTTGTTGATGAGATAAAATTGGATGATCAGGAAATTGATGAAACTGATACACCCGGAGATGGAGAAGAAGATATGGTTTTTGAAGAAGAAACTGAAGATCAAAGTGATGATTCGGTAGAAAGTTTGCTTGATGAATTGGGAGATGAAGACAGCTCTGATGATTCCACGGCTGATGCTTCATCCGGGGAAGAAGCTGCAGAAGCTGATAATGAAGATTCTTCAGTGGATGAAGCAGAAAATAGTAATGATGCGGAAAGTGCAGCAGAAAACACTGATGCGGAAGATTTGGAATCCCCTGATGAATCTGATTCATCTCAAGCTGCTGAAGCAGAAGCAGTAGAGGAAACGGATGACAGTTCTGATCAAAAGGAAGATGATGCAGAGTCTTCTGATGTTTTGGATATGCTGCACGATCCTGAAGTAACTGAGGAAAGTGAAGGTGCAGAATCAGCAGATCTTGATCTTGGCATGGACTCACTGGATGACACGGAAGAATCTGATGCAGCGGATCTAAATCTTGAAGATGCGGAAAGTGATCAGCCTGAGGTTGAAGAATATGAAATAGAAGATTCTGAGGTAATAACTGAGACAGAGGAAGAACCAGAACAGGCAGCTGAAGATGTGTCAGGAGAGCCTGAGGAATTGAGTGAACCAGTGTCACCTCCTGACTCTGAACAGGCAGAGCCTGAAGCGGAGGAAACTCCTGCAATTGAAATAGAAGAGACTGTAATGCCGCATGCAACTGTTACCTTGGAAGAACCAGGGGTGTCTTTGGGTTCAAAAATGCTGTTAAGTTTGAATCATGAGGCTGTGGTTGAGATAGCACGTACAAGGCTGACCGGTGAAGAAATAACTCAAATAACATACGGCAGCATTATTGAACTTGATAAAGCTGCAGGAGAACCAGTGGATTTAGTGCTCGATGGTAAACCAATTGCTCGGGGTGAAGTTGTTCGAATCAACAATGATAAACTTGGTATTCGTATTGTGGGAATTGTTCAGGATTAATTGAGATTATGCTTCAGCAAACCAATATATCCGTAAAACATTTTGAACTGGCTGAGGCTCAATATGCCACTGGAAGATTCCACTTGATGGATGTTGTCTTTCGCAGATGGTCTTCACTTGTGCAGGAAACACTGTACGAGAAAATGGGCCTGATGTTTGAGGTATCAGCAGAAAATGTTGAACAGCTTCGATTTGAATATTTTTTCAGCTCTGTTTCTGAACAGCCGATCTACATCTTTGAAACACTGAACAAGGGCAAAGGACTGTTACTTGTAGAAAATTCTTTTTTTACAGAATTTGTATTGAAAAATAATGCCGGACAAGAGACGAATAGTTCTTCCCTCGCGCAGTTGATGCGTGAGCACCAGAAAAGTTTGCTGGATTTGATGCGTTTGATGATTGGCGACTTCGAAAAAAGCTGGCTGAATATTGCCGAGGTCGAGCTTAATCTTAATCGTGTCACCATCTATCCTCACCGTGCGAGAGTTATGCTTCCTTATGAGTATTGTCTGGTAGGATGTATAAACATTAGTGCAGGGGATATTTTATCGAAGATTACACTCTGTTTGCCATTAACCGGTATGGACTCTCTGTTCAAGCCACTGGAAAAAAAGAAAATTATTGAACCTGAATCAATGGAATACTATTTCCCTCATGTAAAACAGCACTACACTGATTTTTTGGATAAGATGGAGTATTCAGTGGTTGCTGAACTGGGAAGTACTGATTTGAGTGTAACAAATGGCAAATTGGAAGAAGGTCAGGTGATTCCTTTGGAAAACAAAGATGGATTGGTAACAATCAGGATTAATGGCTCGCCTGTTTTACAGGGAACCACAGGAGTGTCTGATGGAAATTATTCTGTAAGTGTGATCCGTGGGACAGAAGATAAAAAACCATCTGCTATTCAGCAAAAGCGTGAATTTAAACAAGTAGCATGGCCTGATCAGTAATCCGAATTACTTAAAATTTTTGCTAACCATTTCTCCGGATATTCTCCACAGTTGCGGAAATCATCCAGTGTCTCATCTGCCGGTGTTCTTCCCTCTTTAGTGTATTTGTCGAAATACGGCATCAGCCATTTTTCTTCATCTGAGCCAAGTTCCTCCAAGGCAGTTTCCATCAGTATCCTCCCAGTTTTTGCAAAGTTAGTTCGATTTACTTCTGCATGTAAAGCATCCTTTGCCACAGCCATTTTGTACAGTTGGAATTCTTCGTCAGGAAAATCCATCAGCATGGATTGAACCGATGAAAAAGCATGTTCATGATAAAGCAGTGCTCCAATCAATGCCGGAACTGCAAGCGCATATTGCGGGGAGATACTGTCCACAACCCGAATTTCAAGAATGTTTTTTATTCTGATGTCCGGAAACAGCATGCCCAAATGATCTTCCCAGTCTTCCATGGTTATTTTCAGGTCCGGATGATTACCGTCTAACAGTTGTTGGAAATTCCAATCGGTAGTCTCCACCACTTCACCTTCACGCATCAAATGATACGGAGACGCCTCCAGCGCCCAGCTTATGTAATCCTCAATATGGAATTTATCGCTTAAAAAAGATGTTTGAAGTCCTGACCGTGTATCGTCAGTGCTTGTCCAAATGTGTGAGCGATAAGATAAAAACCCGCTTGGGCTGCCTTCAACCAATGGACTGTTCGCGAATATGGCTGTTAGGAATGGTGAAAGTCTGTTCAGAAAAACAAATTTTCTCTGCATATCTTCTATTGAGGCATAATCAATACTGACCTGCACTCCGGCAGACGCTTTCATCATCCACTGTCCGAGGGTACCGGTTTTCAGCATGTGTGGAAACATTATCTGGTAACGGCTTTTATTGAAAAAAGGCAACTCCTCCAGTCCATGCACGGGTTGAACACCTTGAAACAACAGCCTTCCGTCAAATTCCGAGACAGCTTTTTTTAACAGATTTAAGTATTTGTTTAATGATTCGCTTGCTTCTAAAAGAGAATTCCTTGGCGCGTCAGAGAGTTCAATCTGACCTCCAGGTTCAATTGTCACTTTTGATCCTGACGGACTTTTAAGCGCTAAAAGCATTTCTTTTTCATAGACTTTTTCCAGTGGTTCATCACTGTCCTTAGAGAATTCGGCTAAATTTTCTAAAACTCGAAAAACTCCGGAATCACCTTCAACAGATAGTGGTACAAAACTTTGTGTCTGTTCATTTTCCTTAGGATTCATCACAAAATTTTCATACTCCAGCCCAAACAGTTTTTTATCCGGAGTTCCTGCCTCATTGCAGCAATAACTTAGAAAAATCGATTTTAGTTCATCGAGAGTCATGTAAATTCTTTCTTGGGGGAATGGGAATAGGGTGATGTCAAAACATCATGAGCAGCTGAAGGGATGTCATAAAAGTCCGTTAGTCATGCTTAAACTGATGGATGTAATCCAACTGAAAGCACTGAATCCAGGCAGCACTATGCTGAGCAAAACCAGCCCAATCAAAGCGTATGATCCATAGCGATAATTCCAGTGTTGAAAACGCATTCTCAAAGCTGAAGGCAGAAAATACGGGAATACGGAATTCCCGTCAAGTGGTCCAAGTGGAATCAGGTTAAAGAGAAAAAGATTGAAATTTATGAAGATAAACAGTTTTAACAGCTCCAGCAAGGGAACTCCCGCAAGCACCGTCAGGTTAATCTGAGCCAGAATCCCATGTAAAACAGCGGCAACAACCCCAAGTAACAAATTCATCAGTGGTCCTGCTGAAGCAATATAAAAATCAGAATTACGGATGCGGTAATTATTTGGATTAACCGGCACCGGACGGGCATAGCCAAAACCGGCAATCAGTACCATTAAACTGCCAAACAAGTCTAAATGCACCAGCGGATTAAGTGACATTCTACCGGCCCATTTTGCAGTGTCATCTCCACATAGATGAGCAGTATAAGCATGTCCGAACTCATGGAATGTGAGAGCAAATATCAGACAAAAAACCAGAATAATCAGAATTTGAGGTGGAAGGCTGAAAAGCACAGATTAAAGTAGGAACTAGTATTTGAATATGTATTTCTAATTATGAATGAAGGGCATCATTTTACCAGAAATATGAATGTTTCATAAAGATATTTTTACATAACAGAGACTTTCTTTATTCAACTGTGCTATCCAGTTAGTGAATATTATAAATACAGCAGTCGGAGTGCAGCCTAATTTCTTACAGGAACTCTTTACTTTTTTTCTATAATCGATTAGTGTGTAAGCACTCGGACAATTGAATAAATTCTGTTGATTCAGTATTAAAGCAGATTGACTGGCCTAAAAAATAAATCTTCCAAATCCTTGATGTGCTTCAGGAAAATCCTGGCTATCAATTTTTACGGATAAAGCTGGGATTTGATACATTTTCTATTATTATTTAACTTTGATTTTTTAATCCTTTGAATAGCTGTGTATTGTTGTTTTTTTGATGTAGATGGAGTAATGCTGGACTTTGACGGTGGCTTCACCAGGACGATCAAAGATTATTTTAAATTAGATATAAAAGACGATTATATCCCGGAAAGTTTCTGGTTCTCTGATTTACTTACAAAGGATCAGGTAATGGAAGGCTGGGATTATTTTCTCAGCAGTAATGCCTTTGAACAGTTGAATCCAATTGTGGATCCGGAGCATTTTAACGCCAAGTTTGGGGCATATCCTGTGCATTTCATCACAAACATACCACCGGATTGTCTTGAGCGAAGAGAAAAGAATTTACGAAACGCAGGATTTAAATTTGACTCCGCGCACTGTGCCGGATTTATAAATTATGACGGCAATTCTTCAAAAACAAAGGCGGAAGTTATTGGTGAATTACACCAGGAAGAAAAGTCTATTATTTTTGTTGACGATCATCCTGACAATTGTCTCAATGTGCTGGAATCATTTCCGGATGCTGAAATATGGTTGATGTCCAGACCTTTTAATGCCGACTTTGAGCACCCGGAAATTCGCCGTGCCAGGGATTGGGAGGATGTTTTGGGACACTACGGTACTCTTGCCTCTAACTGACTAAACTCACCTCGACCATCTGGTTGTTCAGTGATCGATTATCCATGATTCGGTGGCTGATTTGTTTTGACTCTGATGTGTCTATGTATTTCATTAATATTACCTGGAAATTTCTTGTTACGGCAGCAATAGTTATGCTGTTTTCAGCTGCTGCATACACTCAGGAAGAAGCCCCTCCGGCCCCTGCTGAAACAGCAGATACTGCCTGGCGCATCGGATTTTGGGAAATTCTGCACCAAACATTCAGCAGCGATGAGGATCATCCGTTTTATCAAATGACCGGTACAAGCCGTTTCAAAGGCGGGAAAGGATTTTTTGGTGCAACATTTCTTGAACCGGGAACCGCCGGTTTAATTCCAAATGTGAACAACAAAAATGATGATGGCCACAAAAGCAAAGATGGCTCCTTAACAAAGTTATTCAGTTATATCCCATTGCTGAAGGGCTTGCCTCCGTTCTCAGTTGAGTACATACTGCCGACTGAACTTTTTGTGGGTATCGGTTTATGCTTTGCCTACACAAATATCTGGCTGGATGACGAAAAGGTCAGGGCTGCGACCTCTGGAGCAGATCCTTCTTACGCGACCCCGCTTTTGAGGATGGCTTCTCATTTCTATATGTTTTCTGCGTCAATACATCCATTTGGTGTACCAGCACCGGATGATATGGATATATTTGTAGGTTTTGGGTTTTCAAGGGTGGAAAGTACTATAAGGTACGGTATCAGGTCAAATCCCACAATTGTGGACTATGCTCCAGTAACCCAGACTGAGATAAGCGGATCAACAGGCACCATGCCGTTCAGGCGCATGGGAATTGCTTCAGGAGGTGAAAGTTTCGGCTTCATGCTGGAATTCCTCTTTCCCGGGAAAAGAGAAATTATCGACAATCCGTTTGCCTCCAACACCATAATCGACTCAACTATTTATGATTCTACTTATAATGACCGCGGAGAAACCCTGCCATCAAGGGTAGGAATGCCTGGTGGCATTACACGTATTTCATGGACATATTCCTTTTAGGACTATATGCCTGTGAGGACAACAACTTCACGTTTCCACTTATTCAGGACATTGCGATTGAAAGGGGGGATTAAGACCGGTTTATTTACAGCACCGGTCCTTTTTTATAAGTGAGAACTATGAGGAAGAAATATATGTGCATTTATTGCCCATTTGATTAAGCTCCATTAGCCTGTTGATTTCATAATCCAGCAAATGGGCTCTTTCATAACTGTCTATTTCCTGCATGTCAAGGAAAAGATGGGGATAGCTGCCTTTCATCATTGATTCAAATGATTGTTGATATTCTCCCTGGCATCCAAACATACCAGAAAGAGCAATAATATGCTCTCCTTTACCCTGTGCTGCCTCCTCAGACAAGATCAAGGTACTGCACACGGTTATTCTTGACAAAATCCCAGTTTTCACAGCCCAAAGTTCCAAAGGTACTTGCGCTAACAAATGTGCTTCCAAAAGTATAATCTAATGTGGAGTGCAAGGGGTCTTTGCTTGCTAAGCCCATAGCACCACCTTTGTGACAGGCCAGTGCTGTATGGGATAGCACTAGTAGAGAAATGATTAGTCCAATCGTGAAAAAGTTTTTAGTAATTTCATTTTTCCTCCTTTAATTGCGAAATTAATTAATGAAGTGAATTGATCGACTGCACATTTAATGAAATCGAACGAATGGTGAGGAATGCTAACAATATAAGTAATGATTGTAACAATAATATTATTTACTTAATGTGATGCATTCGAAAAAGTAAAAATGACAACTTTGTAGCGCGTTCATCCAATGTATCTTGAAAATATTTTTTTATATTTTTCAGCAAGTTGTCTGGTTTTGTATCAATATTTTTCAGAATCTGTATCGATCTTTAAAAGCTGCATAACCTGTCCAACCAGATAAAACGAGCCAGCCACCACAACTGGTATATCAGGAGTTTGTAATGAAATGTTTAGCGAGTCTTCAGCAGAATCGGCATGTATTACTTCCGGAGAATGTTGCAGTGCTCTGGATGTTTCCAGGAAATTTTCAAGCAATTCAGGAGTAGCGGTTCTTGGAGAATGGACAGGTGTGATAATTATTCTATTGGCTGTGGCACATAATTCTCTCAGTGGTATTCTCAGGGCATCATGCAATTTATCTGAGGCCATACTCAGAATCAGGGTTGATGGGAAGAGCTTGTTTTTTGAAATAGATTCAGACAGTGCCAGCAGTGCGTCTTGATTATGGCCCCCGTCAAGCAGCAGTGTTTTGAAATGCTTTTTGTGTTTTGACCAAAATACATTGTGCCGCAAATCGAGTCGTCCGGATAATTTTACTTTGTGAGCAGCATCAAACCAAATTTGCTTCTGTTTATTGTATGCTTTAAATAACAGCTGCATTGCCGATAAACTTGTCTGAAAACATTCCAGCCAGGGTTTTGTATCTGTTCCCGGCGCAAACTGATTTTCAGCAAACTGCTCCGTAAAAATCTCCTCAACAAAAAAACACGGCACATTGTCTTTGCTGAGTTTATCCTGCAGCCATGTTTTCAATTCCTCTACTTGCGGGGCCACTATTACAGGAATACCTGAGCGAGTGATGCCGATTTTTTCTGATGCAATTTGTTTTATATTGCTGCCGAGAACCTCCTGATGATCAAGCCCGATTCTTGTCAAAACGCATAGTTCCTTGTCAGTCACATTTGTGGAATCAGCTCTCCCGCCCAATCCGGTTTCCAGCACGACCCATTCCATCTTTTCCTTCAAAAAAACATCAAAAGCAACTGCGGTCAGGATATCAAAATAGGAAAGGTAAGGAGTGCAGTTATAACCTTTTGCAGTATTCAGCACCTTCGCCGCGCTATCAGCAAAGGTGTTTTTGGATACACGTTTGCCGTTAAGAGTGATTCTTTCCCTGATATCTACTAAATGCGGGGATGTGTAGCAGCCGGTGGAAAATCCCTGTACTCCCAACAATCGGCTGATCATTGTCGCGGTCAGTCCCTTCCCATTGGTTCCGGCAACATGTATTATTTTAAAATATTTCTCAGGATTTCCTAAATCTCTCAGCAAACGTTTGATACCCTCCAGTTTACTGATATCCCTGGGTTGAGCGCTTGTTTCGTAACTGCCCCAGCGCTCCAATTCAGCAATAACCTGAAAATAATTTTTATCAGAATCAGGCATTATTTGTGATTTCAGCAGGAAACAGTATAGGTCTTGAACTATTAAGGCAGAAACAGGGTATTTGCTGCCTTTGTGGAAATAGAGAGGGAAGGTTTTGTATTTTGACTTCTATTAGCTGGTGCTCTAAATAATTTTCTTGCAGCACAAGCCGGTTTCATGAATAAACTAATCCATTCAGTTGATCATTGAAAATGATATTTATTTGAGGTACTTAAAAAATTTGCTTTCCGCGTCCATCAGCAGGGTTGTGCCTTCCTGCAGACTATTGCGATAAACATCATGTGAACGCAGGAATTTGAAGAAATCTGAATCTTTTTGATATGAGTCAGCATAGATTTTTGTAGCAACTGCATCAGCTTCACCACGAGTCTCTTCGTTGATCCTTTTTGCTTCAGCAAGTATTTCCACACGCTCTCTGTCAGCATCAGAACGAATTTTCAGGGATTCCTCGTCGCCTTCTGATCGATATAGTTTTGCCTGTCTTCTCCGTTCCGCGTTCATTCGTCCAAAGACAGCTTGGCTATTTGCTTCAGGCAGGTCAGCACGTTTTATCCGTACATCCAGAATCTCGATACCGAAATTTACCGCGTTCTGCCTGGAACGTAAAGTGATGTCTTCACGTATTTCTTTGCGGTTTCCGGAAACGATTTCCACTAGTGTGTGCTGTCCGAGAACTTCACGGGTTTGTGAATAGATAATATCATCCAGCCTCGCGTGTGCCCCGGCAGTGGTGCGCACGGTTTCATAAAATTTCAGAGGACTGGAAACACGCCACTTGGAATAGGTATCAACTTTCATTTCTTTCTTGTCTTTGGTAAAGACCGCGCCCGGATCCGCATCATAATCCTGGAGCCTGTTTTCCATGTAAATAATGCGAGTGACAAATGGCAGCTTGAAATTGAGTCCCGGCTCCATGACAATGTCCACAGGATCACCTAACAGTATCTCAATCGCGTATTCAGTCTTGTCAACAATGTACGCACTCAAATAAAAAGCTCCGGCGATGAGGAGAATTACAATGCCCCAGATATTAGCAAGCTTCCCTGACATAAAATATCCCTTGTGTGTAAATGTAAGTTTATAAGTTACAACCAAATATGGCTGTATGGATATGTTGGCTATTTTGCCTGTAAGCGATTGTCCATTATGTCAAAACTGTTGTCAAGATGAAATAACACAACTAATCTTTGGCCACGCTAAATTTAATTCATAAATGCTGAATTTCAAATCCCCAAGTAATCGTGATCGAATCCTTGCCTTGGCAATGCGGCAGATCGAAAAAATGCTAAAGGACATGCAAAATGACGGCAAGGATTTGTCACACTTAAAACTCAAAAAATTTCAAAAAACCCACCACATAGACTGCAAATGCAAACTTTGTGAGGAAGCCAAGAGAAAAAATGATCCACGCCTGCGTGGTTTGATCGAAGATGGTTTCAAGGTTTATGTTGATGGCGGCAAAAAATCGGAATGAAATAAACTGATTCCTGCCTGTATTTATTCTGCTATATAAATGTGTCATACTTCCGGAATTGTGAGTTTTCCATAGGCTCCCCTATATACATCAGTTTCAGCAATAGTTAATTGACTATTTACAGTTATACTGAGTAGAATGAAACTGTATTAAACAAGCATGAACTGACAAATTATACTGCTGCGTTTTTTCAAAATAATTTAACTTTAATCACAGTTCCCTGTCTTGAAACCATGAACAAAGAAACACTTGAACGCACTCTTACGGCATCACTGAGCCTGATGCTGGGACTGGCCACTCTGGATCTTCTCCTTTACATCTGGGTTGGTACCGCGGCATTGACGGTTGTGGCACATGCAATGTCGCTGTGGCTCGTTCTGCGCCACCGTTTGGTATTTGACCTGATTAAACTTCTTGAAACCTCCGCACTGCTGGTTGATTTATATCTGATTACACAGTATGGATTCGCCGTCGTTTCACCTGTTGCCACACTTTTTTCCATCATTCACATCGCGCTGAATAAAGAATACCACTTGAGCAAACTGAAGAGAGACCTTGACAAAGTATTTGCCTCCAAAAGTAATGATGTCGAAAAAGATTAAAATTGCTGAGCATTGAGGAAAAAATACATTCCTGGCGTCTTCACATTTACTCCCACCTTGGATCTTCAACTAAACGGAAAAAAAATTGAATCAGTCTGGCATGGACCTCTGCCGGAAGAAGCTCCAACATTGATTTTTCTGCATGAAGGTTTGGGCTCTGTTTCCATGTGGCGGGATTTCCCTCAAAAACTTTCCCAAAAAACCGAGTGCGGAGCACTTGTTTACAGCAGGCTTGGCTACGGAAAATCTGGAGAGTTGGAACTTCCACGTTTCCTGAATTTCATGCACCATGAAGCACATCAGGCGCTTCCGGAAATATTAAAGCAATCCAAAATTCAGCAGTACATACTGGTGGGGCATTCAGACGGGGCATCGATTGCTTTAATTCACGCCGGCCAGGACTCTGCTGATAATTTGCTGGGATTGATTAATGAAGCACCGCATGTTTTTTGTGAACCGCTCACGATTACTTCCATACAAAAATTAAGAGAAAATTATCTGTCAGGGAATATGCGTAAAAGTTTGAAGAAACATCATCTGGATATTGACACCACATTCCACAGCTGGGCAGATATCTGGCTTGATCCGGAATTTGCTGAATGGAACATTGAGTCATCTCTGCCGGGGATTAAAGTACCGCAATTAATCATCCAGGGAAATGATGATGAATATGGTACTTCGGCACAAGTCGATGCCATTGCTCGGCAAGCAGGAGGAAGTGTGGAAACATGTTTTTTGGACAACTGCGGTCACTCTCCCCATCGTGATCAACAGTCACAAACATTGGAGGTAATGACAAAATTCGTGCGGAACTTGCTTGTCATCTAATACACCTGCTGGTTGTTATCCATAATTCTTGCATTTTGGTGAAGCAGGCTATATCTTGAGCAGACACGATTTCAGTTCCGTCATATTAATTTTCCTGAAATTGCAGCAGGAATTATTCAACATTTAAGAGACTTTTGGGCAATGCCAACCGTACTTTTAATAAATGGTCCTAATCTGAATTTACTTGGGAGCCGTGAGCCTGAAATTTATGGTTCAACAACTTTGAAGGAAATTGAAGAACAGGTGGCATCCACACTCAAGAAGCATGAAATAAACTGTAAAACATTTCAGTCAAATTCTGAAGGAGAACTTATTGATTGGCTGCATGAACAGCGTGAAGCTGATTTTTTGCTTTTGAATCCGGGAGCATTTACGCACACCAGTGTAGGACTGCGTGATGCTGTGCTTGGTGTGGGAATTCCTTTTGTTGAAATTCATCTGTCAAATGTCCATAAACGCGAAGAATTCAGGCATCAATCTTATTTTTCAGATATCGCGATTGGCGCGTTGGCTGGACTTGGAGTCAAGGGATATTTGCTTGCGGCTGAGTTTGCAGTTGATTTTATAAAACAAAAAGAAAGTTCACAATCGAGCAGTTGATTTCTTCTCACCTTTAGTCTCTCAAGATTTGTTACCGACATGAGACTTTCCTCTTCAACATTTATTTTATTCTTCAACCTTCTGCTTGCAGGAATAGTCTCCTACATGGGAGGCTCCCTGTTGAGCACCTGGCTTCATCATCAAGTTCTGTCCTTATCCGATT
The DNA here is from genome assembly GCA_001627865.1 of SAR324 cluster bacterium REDSEA-S27_B3. Classification (GTDB taxonomy): domain Bacteria; phylum SAR324; class SAR324; order SAR324; family NAC60-12; genus Arctic96AD-7. The sequence continues at coordinate 6,321 of LUQO01000045.1, read as the reverse complement.
CATCATCCGGAAAATACTCAATCGCCACAGAAAGACTTCCTATTGATCCCGGAAAAGCTGAGAAATATTTTGAGGTCATTCTGGAACGCAATATCTTTAATGCGCAAAAAACAGAAATTGAAGAATCTTTGGAACCTCCTGAAGATCTAACAATATTAGCTCCGGAAACAGGAGAAGAGGAAGCGGTAGAACGTACAAGTCTGGCCCTTGCTCTTGCGGGAACTATGATTTATGGAGCGAAAAGCTCCTTTGCTTTTATAAGCAAAAAAGACAATCTTCACAATTATGTTATTTTTGGAACAGGCGAATGTTTTAACGCAAGTACAATCCAGCGTGATCAGGAATGTTCGCCGGAAAGTGTAAAAATACTGGAAATTAAGGACCGATGGGTTTTGATTCTGCATGATGGCAAAAAACAGGCTTTGTGGATGAAAAGTCCTGTCGAGGCAGCAAAGACAGCCCCAGCCAAGGCAAAAACAACCAAGACCCAGACAGGTACAGTTCAGGGTAAAAAAACGGGAGCGCTTGTTGTTTCACCGCAAGAAAAAAACGTGGCAGAAGTAAAAGCGACACCATCATCTGCTGCAAAGGGTGAAAATACTTTTCATTTTCAGCGAGTATGGGTTGATGAGCAGCTTGCTGATTTTGGACAGCTGCTGAATGATGCCCGTGTAATTCCTACCAAGAAAGATGGAAAGCCCTATTTCATGTTTCAGTACATTAAAAAAGAAAGTATTTATGAACAATTGGGATTGAAACCAAACGACATCATCCTGGAAATTAACGGTTTTCTTGTTGACACAGTAGACAAAGCGCTCAAGCTGCTGGAGGTGCTTCAGTCAGAACGGGAAATTGCGCTGATGGTTGAACGAGAAGGAAACCCTGTACAGTTTCATTATTTTATTGATTGAGTATCAAGGTTAGAAATCTCTTCAATTGAAACCATAGTGCGGAATGAAGTTCAGTTGGCACAAAACCGGTTTGTTGCAAATTATAATTGTGTCGGTTTTGTTGATCTGGATTATATTCCGTTATCAACACACACTTAATCAGCTCCATCCTGAATGGATCATGCTGGGCCTCGGGCTGGGCTTGTTGTGGTCCCTTCGTCACAATTTACATTTCCCCCTTATTTTACTGCTTTTGATTGGCGGCATGCTGCTTTATCAATGGTTATTTGTCCTTCCTTCTACCATGAATTGGCTGCAGCGGGAAATTTCCGCTGAATCGAAAATTATGGTGAACGGCAGGATTCGGCAGCGTGTAATAAGTAAGGAAAGCATACGACTGAATCTGAATAATGTTGAAGTTTTCAAAGGAAAACATACGCAATGGCTTCCGGAAATTATATTAAACCTGCCTAAAACCAAACGCAGAATTTCCAGCTTTTATCTGGGGCGGCATTTACAGGTAATTGGACGATTGAATGAGGTTAGTGTGGAGAACAATCGTCTTTCCTTAACATTTTCAGATTTCCGTTACCGTAACGCCATCACACCACAATCTTCTCTGTCACGCCGACTTGACAGCTGGGTAATGCAGCTTACTGACAGGGCAAGGTTTTATCTTTCGAATCAAGCACTTTCACTTTATTTGCCCTTAACTCTGGCAAAGCGAACATACACCTCACGTGAGACAGCAAAGACTTTTCGGGAATCCGGAATGGCTCATTTACTGGCTATCAGCGGACTGCACATAGGTATGATATACGGAATATTTCTACTACTTGTCAGAGGACTGGGACGCTTGTCAAACCGTGTTTTGGAGAACCCCCATTATCATGCTTCTTCGCATCTGATATCTCTGACAGGAATCTGGATTTATTTGCTTTTAATAGGAATGCCTACACCGGCGTTCAGGGCGGTTTGCATGCTGAGCATGTTGGTTGCAGGGCGCCTGCTGGGGCAGATTCATCAACCCTTGTATGCTTTGTTTGCCACCGCCTTGTTCTTCATTTTCCTCAATCCCGCGGTCATTTACGAAATTTCATTTCAGCTTTCATTTATTGCAGTGTTTTTCATTTTATGGTTCCTGCCGCTTTATCCACTCACTCATGAAAATGATTCTTTCCGGAGGCGCCTGCTTAAATACTGTTTAATCAGCATCGGTATCACAACCGCTGTCATGCTGGGTACCGGGCCTGTTGTTGCGGCAACATTTGAAAGAATTACATTGGAAACATTCTGGCTGAACCTGGTTATGGTGCTATTGCTTGGGATTCTGGTATTGCCATGCTGTCTGCTTGCTCTGCTGGTAAGCGCTTTATCCCTGGGTAATCTGCCTTTTGGTTTTTTTGAAAAAAATATTTTTTCGCTGACTGAAATGGTTGTGGAAAGCTGGTACGCGATTCTGCAAAACCTGCACAGCTGGGGAAGCTGGGCTTCATTTAACATAACCCTGGACTGGGGACCACCGCATTTCATACTTTATTACACATTCATACTAGGCCTAAGCAAATTGCTGATTTATAGATTCCAGAAAAGGAACTGATTGTACAGCACATGACTATTAGAAAAAATAAAATGTAAGATTATGAATTAAGAGTCAAAATAACCACAGTTTCGATTGGAGAATCAGTCCGGATTATCCGAGAGCTGCAGGCATTAAGTCAAAGCCTATTGTCTGCGCTTACAGGAATTCCGCAACCTGTAATTTCTGCTATAGTAAATTATAGAGTCAGGCTTGGTATAGAAAGGGCAAAAGTATTAGCAAGGTCATTAAAATGTCATCCTGCCTTACTTGTTTTTCCAGGATGGGATGTTAAGCAGTAATGGACTGCATAAAGAAAGTAGGTATGAAGTGCTCTTGAAGTACTTTACTTTTTCCGGGATTGCCACGAATCCAGCAGTTGCCGGGCGGCTGTGGTGGGCATTGTTTTTCCGGAAGCAACAGATTGTTCCAGTTCCGGAATTGAATTTTTTATATCTGGATGATTCCGGAAATTAGTAAGCAGCCCATCTTCGACCAGCGTCCACATCCATTTTTCTGACTGACTTCGACGCAGTTGTTCCCACTCTCCTGAATTTTGCAGGGCTTCCCGGAATTTTATTGCTGCTTCCCAGATTTGGTCCATTCCACGCTTTTCAAGAGCGCTGCTGAGTAAAATCTGCGGAGACCAGGAAGATTTTGATGATGAAAGCAGTTGCAGTGCCTTACGGAATTCCGACTGTGTTGTGACTGCCTGAGATTCCTGCACGCCATCTGACTTGTTTACCACAACAAGATCAGCCAGTTCCAGCACTCCCTTTTTTATCCCCTGTAATTCGTCTCCTGCATTGGGCAGCATCAACAGCAAAAACAAATCGACCATCGAAGCCACCATAGTTTCAGACTGTCCGACTCCGACTGTTTCCACGAAAATAATATCATATCCAGCCGCTTCACAAATCAGCATGGTTTCCCTTGTTTTTCTGGCCACACCGCCTAGAACTCCGGAAGAGGGAGATGGACGAATGAACGCGTCCGGATGCTGCGAAAGCTCCTTCATGCGTGTTTTGTCGCCCATGATGCTGCCGCCGGTAATCGGGCTGCTGGGATCTACAGCAAGCACTGCCACACGATGCCCCTGCTCAATCAAAAAAAGTCCGAATGCTTCAATAAACGTACTTTTTCCAACACCCGGAACTCCTGTAATGCCGATACGCATTGCCTTGCCTGTGTGCGGCAAAAGTGACTCCAGCAGTTCCTGTCCATTATCAAATGATTTCGGATTGGAGCTTTCCAGCAAAGTAATAGCTTTGGCTATTGCCCTGCGTTTTCCTTGAAGAATTTCCTCAAGCAAGGGCGAACTTTTTGGATTCATATGTTCTGGAATTTAATGATTTTGTGAGTTGTTTACCACGGCAGACAATACCTCCTGTGCCGCTTCAGGAATAGGGGTTCCTGGACCAAAAATGCATGCCACCCCCAGTTTCTTCAGGAAATCATAATCCTGCGGAGGGATCACTCCGCCGGCGACAACCGCAATGTCTTCCGAATTTTCCTGACGCAGGACTTTCATCAACTGCTCAATCAGAGTTTTGTGTCCTGCTGCCTGGGATGAAATGCCAATCACATGTACATCATTTTCAATTGATTGTTTGACCACCTCCTCCGGGGTTTGAAATAGCGGAGCGATATCAACATCAAAACCCATATCCGCAAATGCTGTTGCAATTACTTTTGCACCGCGGTCATGTCCATCCTGCCCCATCTTTGCCACCATAATTCGGGGACGGCGTCCGGCATTTCTTGCAAAAGCCTTAACCTCATCTCGTACCGCGGAAATTTTATGCTGATCCGGAAATGCTCCTGCATAGACTCCTGATATTGATTGGATTGGCGCGTTGTAGCGTCCCCAGACTTTTTCCATGGCAGCAGAAACTTCACCTACTGTAGCACGCGCCCGAATGGCTTCAATTGTGAGTGCAAGAAGATTCCCTTTTGCCGATTCTGCTGCAGCAGTAATCGCGTTCAGCGCGGAATCAACTTTTTGCTGATCACGAGAATTCCGGATTTTCTCCAGCCGTTTAATTTGCGCATCACGCACCGCACTGTTGTCGATTTCACGTACCTCGACCGGTTCATCATTTTCTGCTTGGTATTTATTTATTCCAACAATCACCTCTTCTCCCTGATCAATCATGGCCTGTCTACGAGCAGAGGCGGCTTCTATCTGCTGTTTCGGCATTCCTGATTCAACAGCTTTTGTCATTCCGCCGAGGCTTTCAACCTGATTCAGCAGTTTTGTTGATTCCTGAATCAGTGATTCGGTCAGTGATTCCATAAAATATGATCCTCCAAAAGGATCAACAACATGCGGAATTCCAGCTTCTTCCTGCAGGATCAGCTGCGTGTTCCGGGCAACACGGGCTGATGTTTCGGTTGGCAGACCAAGCGCCTCATCAAAAGCATTTGTATGAAGTGACTGTGTTCCGCCAAGTGTCGCGGCAAGGGCCTCAATTGTTGTACGCACAATATTGTTAAAAGGATCCTGCTCTGTCAGGCTCCATCCGGAAGTCTGGCAATGGGTGCGCAGCATTGCAGATTCAGATTTTTCCGGATTAAACTGTTGGATCAGCTTGTTCCATAAAAAGCGAGCTGCGCGTAATTTGGCGATTTCCATGAAAAAATTCATTCCGATGCCGAAAAAGAAGGACATCCTCGGTGCGAAACTGTCAATATTCATTCCACGGTCGAGTGCCGTGCGCACGTATTCCAAACCGTTGCCAAGGCTGAAAGCCAGTTCCTGTACAGCGGTTGCCCCTGCTTCCTGGAGATGGTAACCGCTGATGCTGACAGAATTAAAACGAGGCATGTTGAGGCTAACGTACTCAATTACATCGCCCGAGATGCGTATTGAGGGCGAAGGAGGGTAAATGTAGGTATTCCGTACCAGAAACTCTTTCAGCACATCATTCTGGATGGTTCCGCTTAGCTGTTCCTGTTTCACACCCTGCTCTTCAGCCGCAACCACAAAAGCTGCTAAAACGGGCAAAACGGCGCCGTTCATGGTCATGGAAACAGACATTTGATCAAGTGGAATCTGGTCGAACAGGATTTTCATGTCCTCAACCGAATCAATCGCTACTCCTGCTTTCCCAACATCTCCTAGCACACGCTGATGATCAGAATCATAGCCACGATGTGTAGCGAGATCAAAAGCCACACTTAAACCCTTTTGACCTGCTGAAAGGTTTTCCCTGTAAAATTTGTTTGATTCTTCCGCGGTCGAAAATCCAGCGTACTGCCTGATTGTCCAGGGTTTTCCGGAATACATTGTGGCACGAGGTCCTCTGGTGAACGGAGAAAAACCGGGGAGTGTTTCTGAGTAGCCCAGCTTTTCTAGGTCTTCAGAGGTGTAGAGCGGTTTTATTTCAATATCTTCCAGTGTTTTCCAATTGACTGAAGAACCTGGATCCCCCTGCAATTCAGCTGATGCAAGCTTTTCCCAATCTTTCAATGTTGGTGAGGATGGAGATTTTGAGTGAGACATATTTTATTATGCCGGTCAAAGCAATTGGTGATAAGAAGAATCTTTACTCTTTGCAGCCAACCTTTTTCAGTAAGGCGTCAGTAGATGTCTGGGCATCAGTGATGGCCTTCGTGTTGTCACCGGAAAGCGTGAGTTTGCTGACAGAGTCAGTCAGTTTGCTGAGATATGTTGTCAGAGAAACAAGCGGATCGCAAACAGCGGTGCGTATTGCAGAAGGCAGCAGACCGCCTGCAGATGCCCATGTTACAAGCTCGAGTAAAACTGCTGCCTGATCTGCGCCACTCAGGGCCTCAATTGCAGTTTTTATTTGCAGGCATTGAATATAATCACGTTCCTTAGTCCATATA
>LUQO01000044.1 GCA_001627865.1 SAR324 cluster bacterium REDSEA-S27_B3 | reverse complement strand
ATTGGTTCCTCCTTGGATGTGTGAATTGAAATGAGCAACATTGCTCTGCTTCATTCTGGCTCATCGAAGCCGAAACAGCGAGGAGGAACCATTCCATTGAAACCATCAATTCTGATAATGTTCATAGATGAAGCACTTGCCTGGGAAACGGGAAATTTTTTTTATTGACAATTTTGAAATTCATGTCTATAGTTACAGCTTTCATTAAAGGAAATCCTGATTCGGATTTCCGTAAATGCCACGATCATTTAAGGGAATTGGTCGTGATTTACATGGACGCTCCGGGGCAAAGACTGTAAAGTCGAAGATTCTGCACTCTTAATCCAATGGCAGAATCGGCCGTTTTATCAGTTTGTTGCGAAGCAGACAGACAAATGGTTTTTTATTGGTGTTAAATTTGTCTGGTTATGAATTCAAATTACTATGAGGGCTTTCCTTTTCGCGTAAGCGAATCCTTTGGAAATGCCGTGTCAAAATAATTTGAAAGGTAATGATAAGTGAGCATATTTGTGCTGACTATCAATTTTTTGTTTAACTCAATGAGGTGAATATGCAATCACTATATAAAATCTATTTTGCCGGTTTGTTTATATTACTGGCAGCAGTTCTCTCCCTGCCGGTTCAGGCAAAGGTTGTAGGGAACAAGATAATTCTGGGTTCCGCAATTTCATTTACAGGAAAATATTCCTCAAACGGTATTCATGCTTCAAACGGATACAACCTGGGAGTCAAGCGTGTGAATGAAATGGGTGGAGTCAAAGTTGGAGGAAAAACTTACATGCTTGAAGTGAAGTATTATGATGACGAATCAACTCCTGCCCGTGGGGCGCAGCTTGCTGAACGCCTGATCAAGCAGGACGGCATCAAATACTTTCTTGGACCATACAGTTCCGGTTTAACAAAGGCTGTTGCTCCGGTGACAGAAAAGTATAAAATTCCAATGGTTGAAGCCGAAGGTGCCTCAAGGTCACTTTTTACACAGGGCTACAAGTATCTGTTTGCAGTGCTTTCTACTTCAGAGCAGTACCTGGCCAGTTCGATTGGTCTAGCCGCTGAAATCAATAAGAAAAACGGAAAAGCTCCTGGAGATGTCAAGGTTGCCATGGCATTTGAGAATGACCCGTTCTCTCTTGATGTTCGTGCCGGAGTGGTGGATGACATTAAGAAACATGGCTTGAAGATTGTAGTTGATGACAAGCTCCCAAGGGACTTGAGTGACATGACTCCGACTCTTCGTAAGGCTAAGGCACTGAAAGCAGACCTGCTGGTTGTTTCAGGACATTCAAAGGGCGCCGCAACAGCAGGCCGCCAGGTAATTGAAATGAAAGTAGATATACCCATGGTAGCAGTAACGCACTGTGAATCTTCAAAACTTATCAAGAAATTCGGTGCAGGCGTTAACGGTTTCCTCTGTCCAACACAATGGGCGGAAACCCTTACCTATAGCGGAAAGCATTTCGGCTCCGCAGCGGAATATGACGCACTGTTCAAAGCTACCTTCGAAGGTTACAAAAATGTGCCTTACCAGGCAGCACAGGCATCAGCAGCAGTACTGGTCTGGGCGGAAGCATTTGAACGTGCCAATTCCTTTGATACTGAGGTACTCAGAGACGCCATTGCGGCAACGGATATGAAAACTTTTTATGGAAATATCCGTTTCTCTGAAGCAGGCAATAATATTGCCAAGCCGATGGTGCTGAGGCAGATTCAGGATGGTAAGCTGAACGTGGTTGCTCCTTCCAAGTGGGCATCACACCCTGTTCAGTGGCCCCGCTGATTAACACTTTAAAAAGTTAATAAAAGCGTTCCTGTTTAACGCGGGAACGCTTTGCACTTCCTGCCTGAATAAATTTCCTCATGTTTGACAACTTAAGCCTGCTGGGATTGGTTCCAATGCTGAACCTTCAGCTGCTGTTAGATGGATTGCTGATAGGTTCTGTTTTTGCCCTTGCGGCCTATGGTCTTGCCCTGGTTTGGGGGGTGATGAATATCAAGAATCTGGCCCAGGGTGATTTTGTTATTTTGGGAGGCTACATTGCCTTCACTCTCTCGCAGCCTCCGATAAATTTGCATCCAATCCTGAGCATACCAATCATTTTCGTGTTGATGTTTGTTTTTGGCTGGGGGTTGTATCACACCATCATCAAAAGGGTAATTGAACGTGATCTTTTTACTTCACTGCTGGCAACTTTCGGTCTGGCCATAGTTATACAGCAGCTGATAAATCTTGCTTATGGTCCTGATGTACAGACAGCAGAAGCAGGCATGGAGATACGCGAGTTTTTTGGCGGCGAAATCACAATCGCTGATACAAAGCTGGTCTCATTTCTGCTGGCATTAGTGGTGGCCCTGCTGATTACATTGTTCATGAAAAAAAGCAGGATGGGCAGGGCAATCCGTGCCACCTCCCAGAACGCACGTGCGGCACGTATCATGGGCGTGGATACCGACAGAGTTTATGCTTTTACCTTCTCACTCAATGCCGCTATTTGCGGGGTCGCGGGAGTGCTGATTTCCATCATCTGGGTAATTCAGCCGTTTTTCGGCATTACCCATTCAATCAGATCATTTGTAATTGTTACTTCAGCAGGTTTTGGAAACCTCATCGGCGTGATTCTTTCTGCCCTGGGTCTTGGAACGGTTGAACAGTTCAGCGGCTTTGTTTTCGGCGCAGAATTTCAACAGGCCACAGTAGTCGGACTGCTGGTGCTTGTACTGATAATTCGCCAGATCATGCAAAGTCGTCAGCGACAGGTGGTGAAATGAATCTTCATTTGAAAAAAATTATTTTTTACGCAGCAATTCTGCTGGCAGGCATCTTTGCGCCGATTGCTTTTCCTGCATACACCTTTCAGTTCGCGGTGCTATGGCTGATGATTTTATTCGCGCTGACATGGGACATTCTCGGAGGACAGATGGGGTACAATTCACTGGGGAATATTCTGTTTTTTGGCGCAGGCATGTACATCTGCACCGTTGTACAGATTGGTATGTACTATGATGTAGGAGAATATACCGCGCATTTTGGTGCAGTTAAAATAGATTTTACTCCATACCAGTATTTTACCGGGATAGCAGCGGGTTTGGTGCTCGCAGGGATAGCCTGCCTTGGACTGGCGGTGGTTTTCGGCTGGATTGTCTTTGGGCTCCGGGGACCATATTTCGCGATTGGTACGCTGGGAGTGGCCATAGCCGCAGGTGAACTTGTTGGGGCGTGGGACTACGTAGGTGCCGGAGGAGGCATCTCGCTGCCAAATTATCCTGGTGGCCCCGGAGACAGGGAAATGTTTTTTTATATTCTTTGTTTTGTTTCCGCAGTTTGTACTTTCATTTTTCTAAAGTGGCTTTATTCAACAAGATTCCAGCTGGCGCTGAATGCAATTCGTGATGATGAGGAAAAAGCCGAAGCAATGGGCATTCACACTAACCGCTACAAGACAATTGCATGGTCATTTGCGGCTTTTTTTCTGGGTATTTCCGGAGGCATTTTCGGTAACATGACCGGATTCATTGAACCGCTTGAAGTTGCTTTCCCAACTGTTACTTTCGGCATATTCATGGTGCTGATGGTTCTGCTGGGCGGTAAGGGAACGCTCTGGGGGCCTGTGATCGGTGCGATTATTTTTCATGTGATCAAGGAATTAACCTGGACATACCTGCTTGGATGGCAATGGGTTGCGCTGGGAGCGCTGATCATCATTAACGTGGTGTACTTCCAGCAGGGCATCATGGGTTGGGCGCAGGAAAAGTGGCCGGAATTATTCGGCATCACAGTTGATGAGGCCGTCGCATCAGCTGAAGAAAACAGCACTGCTGACAAAGAAGCGGTCATATGAACAAAATCATTCAAGTCAAAGATGTAAACAAATCTTTCGGTGGGGTAATTGCCAACCACAACATTTCCATGGATGTTGAGGAAAGCAAAATCACCGGACTGATTGGACCAAACGGCTCCGGAAAAACCACTCTTTTCAATTCAATCGTCGGATATCATCCCATTGATTCCGGAACAATCCAATTTGAGAATCGGGAAATTTCTCAGCTTAAGGTGCAGAAAATTGCAAGGCTGGGGATTCTACGGACTTTTCAGCAAACCAGAATTTATTCTAAAATGAACTGTGTCAAGAACATGCTGATTTCCGCCGCACATCATAATACCAAATGGCTGGATATGTTCACAGAGTATCCGCAGGAAATGACTGAACGCGCAGAACATTTGCTGGAATTCGTTGGACTTTATTCAAAACGCTTTTTAATTTCAGGAGACCTGTCCTTTGGTCAGCAAAAACTTCTTGAGTTTGCCATGGCTTTGATGAATGAACCGAAGGTACTGCTGCTTGATGAACCGACCGCAGGCATCAATCCCACCCTGATCAATGGATTGATTGACCGACTGAAAAGGGCCAACCAGGAATTCGGCATCACTCTCTTTGTTATTGAACACAACATGCGGGTGGTGATGAACCTGGCAGAAAGCATTTACTGCCTGGCGCATGGAGAGATGCTGGCACACGGTACTCCGGAAGAAATAAAACAGGATCAGAACGTTATTGATGCCTACCTTGGAGCTCATTAATGCAAAAGGATAATACGGAAAATAATACTAAATCTGAAACTTCATTCGGTTATCATGATGGAGCGGTAGAAACCGTCATTTCGGTTGATGATGTAAATCGGCAGGCAAAGCAGCTGGCGGAAACAGTCAGCTTGGAAAAAATATCCGGACTTGTGGAGGGGGATCCGTTCTTGAAAATTGAAGGTTTAAACGCTGGTTACGGCAAGATGGAAATCCTGCATGAGTTCAATCTTCAGGTTGGAAAAGGGCAGTCTCTCTGCATGATTGGTCCAAATGGAGCCGGCAAATCTACGGTGCTTCATTCAATTTTTGGTTTTACAAGGATTTTTTCCGGACAGATTATGTCTCGTATTGCTGACAGTGAAAAATCCATCACCCAAATGAGTTCCAGCCAGAAACTTAAAGAAGCAGGCATTTCCTATATCCTTCAGGATAATTCAGTTTTTCCTGACATGACTGTAGAGGAAAACCTGTTGATGGGCGCGTATTTAAAGGAAGATTCAGATGAGGTCAAGCAGTCAGTTGAGCGTATCTTTGAAAAATATGACAGGCTCAAGGCAAGGCGCAGCAAACCCGCAAGGGTGCTCTCCGGCGGTGAAAGGCGTCTGCTTGAAATTTCAAGAGCACTGGTAATGGAACCAAACATCCTGCTTGTTGATGAGCCGTCAATTGGACTGGAGCCGCGTTTCATTGATATGGTTTTTGAAATACTGGATGACCTTCAACATACTGAAGGCAAGACAATTCTGATGGTTGAACAGAATGCCAAGAAAGGGCTTGATTTCTGCGATATCGGTTATGTGCTGGTTTCAGGCAACCTCGCTTTGGCAGATACAGGGGATAAGCTGCTGGAAAATCCGGATGTCGGCAGGCTTTTCCTTGGTGGTTAATTAAGAGAGTTCCTGCTTTTTACAGAGTATTATAGTAATTCTGAATAACTCTGGTACACCTTGCTTTCTCGTACCTCACCCACCGCACCTTCGACTTCGCTCAGGCATCGCGGTCCCCCCTCTCCCCATGGGAGAGGGTTGGAGTGAGGGGGAAGCGGCAAGTGTATCATTCTTATAAAGAAGTAGTATAAATAAAGGCCTTAAAGAAAACGTCCGGTATCAGATGCTTCTTCAACCGGAAGTGTAGTTTCAAAAGTCTGCTGTGGCTGTTCCCACTGCAGCTCATGTGTTCCCACATAAACCAGCCCCAATAAAAGCAGCGCGATAAATATTATAATTACCTTCTTTTCCTGCGGATCAAAATTATCAAGCATCGTCAGAACTGGTGCAGAAATCTCAGGTCATTATTGTAAAAGTAGCGTATGTCATCGATGTTATGTTTCAGCAGTGCAGGACGCTCAACTCCCATACCGAAAGCAAATCCGGTCCATTCTTCAGGATCATAGCCGCCGTTGCTCAGCACAACGGGATGCACCATTCCTGCTCCGGCCACTTCCAGCCAGCCTGTATTTTTGCAAAGGCGGCAGCCTTTGCTGTCACAGCTGCAGCTCATGTCGATTTCGATGCTTGGTTCTGTAAAAGGAAAGTAACTTCCCCGAATTCTGATTTTGCGCTCTTCGCCATACATCTTGTGTGCAAACTCACCCATCACGCCGATCAGGTCAGTCAGCCTGATGTTTTTGCCAATTGCCAAACCCTCGACCTGGTAAAACTGGTGTTCAGAGCGCGGAGTGATTTGTTCGTAACGATAACATTTTCCAGGCAGAATCACGCGAATCGGTTCCGGAAAGTATTCACGCATGGCCCAGATTTGTCCGGGAGAAGTGTGGGTGCGCAACACGACTTTATCGTTAACCCAGAAGGTATCCCACATATCGCGTGAGGGATGATATTGAGGAATGTTGAGCAGCTGGAAATTAAACTCATCACTTTCCACTTCCGGAGCCTCATAAACCTGAAATCCCATTTCCCGGAATATCTGGTAAATTCGCCGCAACGTCTGTGTTGTCAGGTGAAGATGCCCGGGAGTGCATGGGCGGCCCGGAAGTGTTACATCCAGATCATCAATTTCCAGCTGCTGATCAAGTTTGCTTTCCCGTAATGTTTGCTGGCGTGTCTCAAATGATTCCTGCAGTTCCTGCTTGACCTGATTGATGACTTTGCCCATCTCCGGCCTTTCTTCGGCGGAAAGTGTCTTGAGCTGCCTGAGCAGTGCAGTCAGATCACCTTTTCGTCCCAGGTAGCGATGGTACCATTCCGGAAGCTGATCTGTACCAGTCAGTGCATTGAGTTCGTTTTTCCCTTTTTCACGCAGGTTGTTAATTTGTTCAAGCATTATCTGGTTGTTTTAATGTAATTATTACAACTGATTATTGTGATTATTCTTAATTTTGATTACAGTGTTTGTCTAAATGTCTAAGCCTGATAGATTCTCCCTTTGACAATCCGGACAAAACAAAGCACAATCTGAATCATGGATGATTGTTTTAGTATCCCCTCTCCCCAAGGAGAGGGAGAACCTCAGCTTTCATTACTACCCTTACCCTTTTGAGAGTGACAACCGCTGCATTCTTTATAACCCTCTCCCAGGGGAGAGGGGGGACCGCTTGCGGTGGGTGAGGGGCAGTTCCTAAAGATGCATCTGGATCCCGGATCAAGTCCGTGATGACAAACTAAAAACTGTTTAGAAAGTCATGATTGTTTACCGACCAATTAAAACATTATGAGCCTGAAACAGCTTCTGAGTTTTCAGCAGTGCTGACAGTCTCCGGTAGATTCACGTCAACCCCACTGCTACGCAGTCGTGAAAATGATTCCACCACACCTTCCAGCTGTTTTACATCCCTGGCGTTTTTAAGCAGACGGTGCTTGAACTGCTTAAAGGAAATGCTATGACTGCTCTGAACCCGGAGTGTCCCGTTTACAAATTCCTGCAAATCAAGATGAACCTCATCAAATTGATCACACCAACGGTTAAATGTCAGGTATGCATCTTTAAGAGCAATAATTTCAGGTTCAATTACATCAGGGTCAGATTTTGCTGAACCCTTAGCACCTGTTCCCTTGCTGATCATCTGCAGTTCCCGTTCAAGGGTTCTGGCAAGATCCGGACGACCCATAGGGTCAGATAATCCTGAGGCGGGCAGGGTTCCCTGCGGTACAGGCATTGATGGAATTTGCTGCGACGCCCTTGGCACTGCAGACTGTACTGTACTCCTGGCAGAACCGGTCTCAAGGTGCGAAAGGCGCTGCTGAACGGTGTGTATCTGATCAACCATCCTTGCCAACTCGGTCTGCAGTCCGCTCAATTCCGCCGTTTCAAGGGCTTTGTTGTCTCCGCTTTTTAAGAGATTAGGTATTACAGTTATCTGCTGCCTCTTCAGCCATGCAGGAGTGCTGAGCCGTGCCTGCCAGTCCGGATTCTGGCTCAGCTGCTGTTCACATGAAGCAAGCCAAGTTTGAAAACTGAATGGTCGATTTGGGATCTGCAGCGGTTTTTCAAATGTAAGCGGACAGTCAATGTCAGCCAGCCATTGGATCCAGCCGTCCCAGGTTTTTTTAGTTTCCTGCTCCAGCAGGAATTGCTGCAGTCGCTCCTCAAGAGCATCGAGCATGTTTGGCATTTAAACTCCCTGTTTTGCCTTAATACTCAGTGTTTGCCGCTGGTTTCCACAGAATAAATAAAGTCAAGAAATGTGCGTACCGCGGTGCTTTCTCCAAATGTTTCCTCGATCACACGCAGCGCCTCATCATTTTTCAGTTCAGCATGGTAATAAATTCGATGTGTTTCAAGGATTTCTCCAATAGACTCACGACTGAAATTCTGGCGTTTTAAGCCCACAATGTTTACGCCTTTCACTTCAAAACGGTTTCCATATCCTGTAGAGTAAGGCGGAACATTGCGGTCAATCAGTGAAGCCGCGCCTGTGTAAACATAGGAACCGACCCTCAGGAACTGGGCTACTCCATTTTGTCCTCCTAATGTGACATGGTCGTCCATCGTAACATGTCCGCTCAGACCTGTATAATTAGCAAGAATGTTATGGTTTCCTATCCGGCAGTCATGAGCTACATGTACATAGCCCATCAGCAGATTTTCATCACCTAACACCGTTTCTCCGCCCCCGCCGACTGTGCCGCGATGCACTGAAACGCCTTCGCGAAAAGTATTTTTGCTGCCGATTATCAGCTGTGTTTTTTCCTGATTGTATTTTAAATCCTGGGGTTCGCCGCCTATGTAGGAATACGGGAAAAAAGAATTTTCATTGCCAATTGTACTTGGACCTTCAATAACAACATGGGATATCAGTCGGCATCCGTCACCCAGTTTTACGTCTGATCCGATCCGGCAGTAAGGACCAATTTCCAGGTCAGCGCCAAGTTCAACGCTGTCATCGATAACTGATGTTGGATGTATATTGTTCATAAAAGTAAAAATCCGAGGTCTTTCTCAGGCATTGTATTAAATGCAAAACTGTGTGATTAGCACATTCATTGTGCGCTGAACCACCTTCTAATGTCAAGGAAACACTGACAGCGCTCCGCGATGCAGCTGCTTCAGTATCTTCTCTGAGACGGGTCAAACTAAGGTTCATGAATTGCATAGATCACGCAGAATAAAGACGCTTTCCAAAATTAATCATTTCAAAAAACCATGTTTAAAAAATTATTTCTGTCCCTGACAATTCTGCTGTTCGCTTTTGGAGCCGCAGCTGATACATTAAGGTTAAACAGCGGGGAGTCTCTTGAGGGTACAATCCGCTTGATGGATGAAAAAACTTTGTATCTTGAATCCAAGCTCACAGCCCAGGAGCTGAAGATTGACAGGGCTGATCTGAATATTATTGAATTTGACTCATCTGCCAGAAGTTTTGCCCGCAGGGTAGGGATAGGCATACATTATCGACCAAACGGCAATGAGGAAAACCTCTCTCTCAAAAACTGGCTGAGTTCAGATGATTCAGCTGAACTGCTGGTTGGCTACAATTCAGGCACACAGGACACTTTCGGTGTTGAATTGCGCTATTCCAGGGTATTCATGTCTGAAGGCACAAATGACCTTTTTTACGGCGCCGGGGCAGGCATCATTTCCAGGAGCAGCAAACGCGGCACCGCCCTCAGGTTTTACGCCGGCAATGAATTTTTCCCACGGAGCAGTCCTAATTTCGGAATTTCAATTGAATTGGGCGTGCTGCGACAGCAGGATGTCAGCAATGCCGCCCAGGGATTCTACAATGCAGTTTCGGCACGGTACTATTTCTGATACTTTAGTAAAATGGGCAGAAAAAGCTCAACTTCATCCAATCTCACCTTTGAGGAATCGGATCAGGATGATGCACTGATGAAGCAGATCTTTGACAATGTCAAAGACGTCCCCGATAAAGAATCCCCGCCTGATCAAACTGCTGAACAGTCATCTCCAAAAAAAACCAGAACCATAGCGCGTACCGCTGTTTTAAGACCGGACGATGAGCTGGACCTGCACGGTAAAACCAGGGAGGAAGCAATAATGATGGTGCAGAAATTTGTTGCTGACTGTTACCGGAATAATTTCCGTACAGCCTTGATTATCACCGGGAAAGGTCACCATTCTGCTGAACAGACTCCGGTACTTAAAAGGGAGGTAAAGCTTTGGCTTGAACGCAACGCTGCCTCTTACATCCGCGATTTTGAAGAAGCTCCGCCGCGCTTTGGCGGTTCAGGCGCGATTTGGCTGAATTTTAAATAAAGTGAGTCAATTAATTTTTCCGGGTACAGCCAGTGTGAAGCAGGGAATAGTCACTTCGAATTCTTCCCCATCTGTTGTAGTCATCTGATATGTTCCCTGCATCGTACCAACAGGTGATTTAAGATGTGAGCCGCTGGTGTATTCATATTCCTCATCAGGCGCTAACACGGGCTGATCTCCGACCACACCATCGCCTTTCACTTCATTGACATCACCGCTGCTGTCGGTAATTATCCAATGTCTTCTTAGCAGCTGCACTGTGCGCTTGCTGAAATTTTTTAAGCGTATATGGTATGCAAATACATAGCGCTCTTCTTCAGGAGTTGAATGAGTGTCAAGGTAAAATGACTCTACCTGAACCCGAATACCTTCAGTAATTGCTTCTTCCATGATTTCCCTTATTATGCCAATTCAGCAAACTGTATGTTTTGCAATCGAGTTATAACCACATTTTTCAAAAATGGCAACGGGAAATTGTCAGCCAGCCTGAAAGTACTCGACTTGCCCTGCAGTCCAACTTCAGATAAAATTGTCCCATCCTGTTTAGGATTCCATTTTTTTTTGTAATAACCGCCTCCCTGGTAAATAATGAAATTTGTTGATTCAGTAAAAATACACGTCCGTTCCGGAAGCGGAGGTTCCGGATGCACATCATTCCGGAGGGAAAAATTTATTCCACAGGGAGGACCTGACGGCGGTGACGGCGGTAAAGGCGGAGACGTTTTTCTGGTGGGTGACAACAGTAAAAATACACTGCTTGACCTGTCATTTCAGCAGCATCAGCATGCGGAAAACGGGAAAAACGGAGGAGGCAGCGACAAACATGGCCGAGATCTGTGCATCCCTGTCCCGCTGGGAACTTTAGCAAAACTTGAGGAAACGCAAGAGGTGCTGCTGGAAGTGGTTGAAAAAAAAGAATATCTTATTTTTCCGGGCGGACGCGGCGGACGTGGCAACGCACGTTTCAAAACTGCTACAAACCGTGCGCCGGATTATCACCATCCGGGAGAACCAGGAACTGATTGCTGGGTCAGGCTTGATTTGAAATTGATGGCAGATGTCGGCCTGGTTGGTTTTCCAAACGCAGGTAAATCCACACTGATCAGCAGGGTTTCACAGGCACGTCCAAGGATTGCGGATATTCCAGGCATCATCGCCGGGGCACATGACGGCAGAGGGCTTGGAGATCGATTTTTGCGTCACATTGAACGCACCGCAAGTTTGCTGATTCTGCTGGATGTTT
Organism: SAR324 cluster bacterium REDSEA-S27_B3; assembly: GCA_001627865.1. Classification (GTDB taxonomy): domain Bacteria; phylum SAR324; class SAR324; order SAR324; family NAC60-12; genus Arctic96AD-7. The sequence continues at coordinate 50,324 of LUQO01000044.1, read as the reverse complement.
CAGGATTTTCCGAAAATCCCCCGGAAGAAGAATATCAAACACTGATCAGGGAACTGGAGCTTTTCTCTGCGGGACTGATGAAAAAAACCCGTGCGGTCGCCTTCACCAAAATTGACAGCATCACAGAATTTGAACCGCTGGATGAACTTCAGCAGCAGCTTGAAGCGGCAGGCGAGTCGGTCTTTCGAGTTTCTTCAGTCAGCGGTGAAGGAATACAGCAGCTGCTGGGTTTTCTGGGAGAAACAGTTAAGAATGAACGTCAGCGGGAAAATGAATTATCCTCTGGATATCAGCAGGATAACCTTCGGCACAATTCAATCTGGGATGATTGATGGAGTGGGATAAAACCAATTTAATTGAATTTCTTGAGAGTAATGACCAGAAGCAAATTATTGTTGAGGACACAGGAGGAGCTGTGCGTTTACGGGGAATGCTCAAACATCCAGGAGAACGGGACATATGCGGAAGCATCCTGTATGAAGCAACACTGATTCCTGTAATTGAAGGACTTGAAGTATCACTCACACTGCATAATGATTTTCTTGGAATACACATTCTCGCCGACTCCACACATGGGAATGAATCCTCACTTTCCTGTGCTGCTGAAATCTCCTACAAAAAATTAGCAATATACCCCGGCTAAACAGCGTGAAATATACCCCAGGCTGTTTGCTGTTATCAATCATCCTGATGGGTGAATTATGCTCAGTTGGGCCTCTTAAGATATTTTTATTAAAAGACCATGAACATAGATAAAAAGATTATAGGGATAATATGCATCATCCTCGCACAAATCTCCTTTACCACACAGGATATGGCAATCAAGTTTATCAGCGGAAATTATGCCCTGCACCAGATAGTGTTTACGCGCTCTGTTACGGCAATCATTTTTACTTTGATTATTTTTGGTTACAGAAACGGAGGTTTCAGCTTCATCCTTACCAACAGGCTGGGACTGCACCTGTTAAGAGGCTTTGGAATAGTTATCGCCAATCTTTGTTTTTTCACTTCGCTGGTAACCATCTCACTTGCTGAATCTGTATCAATCTTCTTTATTGCACCGCTGCTGATCACCGCCTTGTCGGTGCTGTTAATTGGAGAAAAAGTTGAACTTCGCTGCTGGGCGGCAGTGCTGGCTGGACTTGCAGGGGTGCTGATCATAATGAGGCCTGGCTTTGGCGGTTTCAATCTTACCAGTCTGCTCCCTCTTACTGCCGCGCTGGCCTATGCTGTTGTTCAGATTACAACACGTAAAATGGGTGAAAAAGAAAAAGCTTCAACCATGGTATTTTACGTTCAGATTAATCTTTTAGTTATCAGCAGCCTGTTCGGTCTGTTTTTTGGAAACGGACATTTTGCAGATGAAACAAATCCAACGCTGTATTATTTGCTTAGAAGCTGGACACTACCTTCATTACAGGATTATTTGATCATGTTTACTATCGGTATCGGCAGTGGAGCCGGAGCATATTTTGTCAGTCAGGCTTATCGAGTTGCTAAAGCAGGACTTATAGCCCCTTTTGAATACACTGCGCTTCCCTTATCCATTTTCTGGAGCATAACTATCTTTGGCGACTGGCCTGATTTTAACACATGGCTTGGGATAGTACTGATTGCTGGTGCGGGATTGTTTGTAGTATTCAGTGAAATTATGCAGGGCAGAAGAAATGTTCTATCAAGGCCAATGCCCAGAAACAGGTAAGCTGTCCCACAGCTTATTTTAGGACTAAACTTCAATATACCCCATTTTATACCCCATGATAATTATATTGAATATATATATAGAAAATCATAAATAGAATCTGCTGACAAATTAGTGGAAATATAAAATAATATTTGCCATCAGAAATTTAGAAATTAAATGAATAATTATATATATAATCAATATAGAATAACTATACTCTATGATTATTTATATATCTTATCAATAATATACAAAGTATTGAATAACTATATATATTATCATAAGACTGAAAACAGATTAATGAATATATATATAGTTATGCAATAAACAAATATCTTCTCACTATGCAGTCAGGCAATCAGCAATACTGCCTCTAAACCAATCTTAAGGGAATTTATGATTATATATATAGTATATCAAATAATCAGCATTGCTTTTCTACAGGACTTGCATTACAGCAGATAAATTGAATCTGTCATTCCTGTTTAAACAGCATTCCGGTGGAATATTTACTCAAAGTTTTACTCTGCTTGATAAGAAATGAGTAAGCAACTTATAGATATATATGTCATTCCCGCGGAAGCGGGAATCCAGGGGAAGTTCTTTTTAGCGTTTAATTCTGATTAATATAATAATGTCGCTTATACCATGTAAATGATATGTATGGGAGTGGCATACGGTGGGTAAAAACAATATTATAATAAAAATTATACTCCATTATAACAGTATGTTTAGTATTAGCACTGAGGGTATAACATAGGGTATATTATCATTGTATTATCGGCCCCTGTTAATTATTGTTTAATTTGTTTTGACAGCCACGTAATACTTTCAATGGGCAATTTATAGTGCTAGCCCCGCCCTACGAGGCGGGATAATAAGAGTTGTAAGATTACATAATCATTATTATCTCGTGTAATGACAGCCCCGCACTACGCAGCGATAGTCATGCGTAATGGTAGCCCCGCACTTCGAGGTGGGGTAATAAGATTATGGAGATTAATAAAAATATTTCTACCTGAATTAAAAAAATGTAAATACCTACTGCTCTGCCTACAGTTATCGTTCACTTTAAAATGTAATTTGAACCTAACAATGGGGTATAAGATGAGGTATAAACAGTGGTACAATCATATATACATCAAGGGGTATATGAATTGCATGATATTGATATGGGGTATAAACTAAAATAATAAATAATCATCAATATTTATCAAAACAATTCATCAGAAAGTAAAATACAATGAACAAACTGACAGAGAGTTCAATCAGGAAAGCAGAGACTTCAGATAAGCAGTACAAGATTTATGATGGTGACGGCATGTTTTTGCTGATCCATCCAAATGGTTCAAAGTACTGGCGTATGAAATACACCTTTGACGGGAAAAGCAAGTTAGCCTCATTTGGGGTATGGCCCCGGGTATCCCTGAAAGAAGCCAGGGAAATGCGGCAGGATGCAAAACAGAAAATAAAAAGTGGAATTAACCCAGTTGAAGAAAAGCGAAAAAATAAAAAGAATAAAATACAGCAGTCAATTGATAAGAATAAGGACGAAAAAGTTCATAATGTTGATTCAGACAATAGTACTCATAAATGGTACAAACTGATGACCCCTCAAGGTAGAGTTAAACAAACAGCAGCAGCCATGCAGTCACTTAAGTCATTTGTTCTTTCAGATAAATCATTGAAGCCCGTATCAAGTTTACGTAAAGATGATCTAACTGAAATACTTGGCAATATTATCAGGAACCGCAAAGATTTATTTAATATTATCTGGGATTTTTATCAAAATATCCCTGTCTTAAATCTTGCTGTTCTGTTTGTACTGCTGCTTATAGTAATGGATTTCTTTCCTGCGCTTATCACAACCATCTTATATTTCAGCATTACAGTCTGTGCTGCGGCAGCTTTTGGTTTGTGGGAAGAGAAAAAAATGCAGGATTAAATTCAGAAGAATTGTCTCTCAATGAACTATTTCTAATTTTGTCAAAATCAACCATTCCCATAACATTCCTTAATGGTTGCTCATTAATAAAAGTTTAGAGATACATATGATTATGAATGTAGCGTATCATACAACATAATAATTTAGGAGTATGAATGAGTAAGATTAATCGGAAACCTTGGACACGTAGTGAATTAATACTTGCGATCAATTTGTACTGTAAAACACCCTTTGGAACAATCCATTACAAAAATCCTATGATTATTGAATTAGCAAAATTCTTAGGCAGAACTCCAGGTTCTGTGAGCTATAAACTAGCCAATTTTGCTAGTATAGACCCATCATTGGATAGAAAAGGTGCTTCAAATGTAAGTAAATTGGACAAAGAAATATGGGAGGAATTTTTTAATGATTGGGAAAAAATGTCACTTGAAAGCGAGAAAAAATCTCTGGGTATTTACAAAGACTCAATTGACATTGAAGATGAGAAGAACATCCCAAAGGGAAAAACAAAAGAATCTATTGTGAATATAAGAGTGAATCAAAGTTTTTTCAGAAAAATGATTTTATCGTCGTATGACTCACGTTGCTGTATCACTGGTTTGCCTATAAAAGAGCTTCTTGTTGCAAGTCATATAATTCCCTGGTCTCATAATTCAAAAACAAGGCTTAATCCACAAAACGGTTTATGCTTAAATGCATTGCACGACAAAGCATTTGATAAAGGATTTATAACAATAAATCCTACATACCAAGTCGTAATTTCAAACAAAATAAATATATTTGATACAGCAACTGTTTCTTTAATTACAGATTATGAAGGTGCAAAAGTACAGATGCCCGGAAGGTTTCTTCCAAAGCAAGAATATTTAGATTACCATAGAGAAAATATATTCCTAAATTAACAAATTATACTTAATTCAGATTCCCAACAAAGAGTAATAATCTAGTTAATTACTGATTCAATCCTTCAGATAATCATCATAAGACTGCTTGCTGGAGATCATACGATAGTTTTCTGCGGCAAGTTTTTTCCAGAGTTTGTCTTCGTGGCCTTGCTGGTCCATCAAGCTCTGATATATTTTTAATGCCTGCTTGTCTTCGCCTTTCTGGGCATGAATAACACCGCTCTGGTAGCGCGCCCAGAAAACCTTTTCCTTGACTTCCTCGTCTTCAGCATCACCATATATTCTGATTGCCTGCCCGTAGCTTTCCAGCGCGGCATCATAATTTTCAGCCTTGTTGTGCATATCGGCTGCAAGGAAATGACTTTCGACAATATATTCAGGCGTATCCGGATGATCAACGGGATGGTTATAACTTGCCACCGCCTGCTGAAAAGCTTCTCCGGCATCTACAAAATGTCCTGTCTCCTCATGCATTTCTCCCAGCTCAAAATAAAGTTCCGGAACAATTTCCGCCTGTAGAGGCTTTTTGTTTTGATCATATTTCTGCAGTGTCTGCCGATAGACAAGTTGTGCCAGTGAATATTCTTTCTGCTGCCTGTAGATTCCTGCCAGCAGCTGACGTGCTTCCGAATCATAAGGACTTTCCGGATACTTCTGGAGAAATCCGGCCAATGTGTCCCGTGCCTCAGCAAGGCTGTTGTTTTGCTGAAGCGTAAGGGCTTTTTCCAGCTGAACCAGTTCCCCGACCGTCCCTTCGGAGCGTGTTTCAAGAAAACTTAAAATGTCCAGCGCCTCATCATAAAACCCAAGTTTGCGGTGTGCAGCCGCGGTTTGGAAAAGTGTTGTGTCAAAACGAAAATTAAACAGGTATTTTGCCTTGTAGTCATTATAGGCGCTCACCAGGGCAAAATTGTCGTCCTCACGAAAATGACGGTCGATCAGCCCTTTTAGATTTTCGTCAATGTTTTCCTGGATCACATTTCTTTTCACATAAACATTCTGTGGATACTTCTGCATGAATGTTTCCAAAGATTTAATCGCCCGTGAGTAAAACCCATATTGCGTGAGCGTCAATCCCTTCCGGAGCATTGCTTCTTCCGCCTGTGGTGTTTCCGGATAGAGCCTGGGGATTTCATCATAATCTTTTATCGCCTCAAGATATTCATCCGAATAAGGACGTTTCGCCTTGATATTGGCAATCCGCAGTTTGCCCACCAGCGCGATTTCCCGCGAGTAGCTGCTGATGGCATTCTGGTAGGCCTGGATTGCTTCGTCTTCCTTTCCTTCGTCGCGCAGGAAATCACCTAAACGGATGGCCACCAGTTTGGAAAAATCTGCATTTGGATATTTTCGCAGCAGCATTTTGAAAATCTCACGCGCGGTGACGTATTCAGCATTTTCATAATATGTTTCGCCCATATGAAATAAAAGCGTGGGATCATCTGCGGCATAATGGACATCGGCACTGCGGGCGACGTCAAAAAATTCCCTTGCGGTGATGTAGCGTTTCAGCCGGTAATAAGCCTGTGCCATCTTGTAATGAGTGACAGCATAAAATTTCGGTTTGGGCGCGGATCGCAGATATTCCTGGAAATCGGTAATGGCAACTTCCCATTGACGCTGATCGATGCGGCTCATTCCCTTCCAGAAACTGGCTTCCATGGCTTCAAGTGAATTAGGGAACTGTTCCTGGAGGATGTTGTAATAAACGGCAGCCTCATGATGAAATTTCATTTTCTGATAGGCACGCCCGATGCGGAAATTGGCATGAGGCAGCAGTGAAACCGGTTCAAAGTCCTCTCCATCTTTCGCTGCAGTTTCCAGGGCATTCTCGGTGATGCGGATTGCTGTTTTGTAGGCTTCAATTGCCTGGTGATAATTGTCGCCGATTCTGCGTTCAAGCATGGTGTAAATGGTGTCACCGATACGGAACAAGGCCAGCGCCGCACGCGGATGAAGGGGATCGCCGAATTCTTCTGTTGCGTTTTCTTTCCCAATCGCGTACGCCCGGCGGAAATGAGACACGGCCTTGTCATACAGCCTGTCCCGGAACGCTGTTTCACCAAGCTTAAATTCAGGATAAATCTTGGCCGCACTTCTGCGTCGTGCCTTTTGCTCTTCTTTGATTCTGGCTGATTCTTCCGGGCTTAATTTTTCACTTTCCGGAACTTCCACAATGATTTTTTCCTTGTACGGAGTTCCGTGAATATCAAGCATCCACTGGATTGGCGCGGAAACAAAATGGCGTTCCACCTTGATGTCTTTTACTTTCAGTTTTAACTCAATAAATGTCTGGTTTACTTCTGAAGTGAGTGCCGCAAGTTCCAGCCGTTTTCCCTTGTATTCAAGTTTTTCCAGCTCCTTTTTTGGCAAAGTATTCGGTAGGCGGATAGTCAGTTGAGTTTGCCGGCTGTCTTCCAGCAGGAATATCCGGGGAGGTCGCTTGTCTTCCGAAACCATACTTGCGGCAGACAGTTTTGAGGGTTTTGAAAAACTGAAAGTCAAGCGCGTGAAACTACTGTTTCCGGAATCAAATTTTAGCGACGACAGCAGATATGCCGCGTCCTCCGGAGGATCCGGCAGGGGTTCGACTTGAAACGCCGGACGGAAATCAATCTGTACACCGGAATTTTTCTTGAGCGTGCTGACAGAATAAGTTAAATCTTTTTCCTGGAGCTTGAACTGTGCCCAGATTTCTCCATCGAATTCGGAGAAACGAATTCCTGTCAGCTGCCGGTCATTGAAGTGACGCTCCATGCGTCCGTCCGGAAATCCCGCGCGCGCCTTTTTGAACTTTACCACCAGGGTCTGAGCGGAAAGGTTTTCTGTGATCTGGTAAACAGGGGGAGCGCTGGTCAGCAGCAGTACGCTGATCTGCTTGCCGCGGCGCAGCAGTTCAACATTCTGGATTATGACAGGATCAGAAACAGCGGTTGTTTGTGCCGGAAGACCGGCAGGAATCAGCAAACTGAGGGCCAGCAGAAATGCAAATTTCCGGTACAACCTCATACAGGCAAGACCAGTTTTTGTTGGCATAGTTCAAGGCTTAAGCAGCAGGCGGCTTAAATGCAGTGCGCACACGCAGCTTAAACCTGAGTTATACTTATTCGTAAAATGATTTGAGTAATTTTGAGCGGGTCGGATGACGCAGCTTTCGCAATGCTTTTGCTTCAATCTGACGAATGCGTTCCCGTGTTACATCAAAATCCTGCCCTACTTCTTCCAGAGTGTGATCCTTATTGGCGTCAATTCCAAAACGCATGCGCAGCACATTTTCTTCACGCTTGGTTAGAGTTTGTAAGGCGTCACGTGTCCGTTCACCCATATTTGAAGATACTGTGGCCTCGCCCGGATCCGTCACGTGTTCGTCCGCAATAAAATCTTTAAGTTGTGAATCCTCATCATCGCCAATCGGCGTATCCAGTGAAATGGGCTCTTTGGCGATTTTGAGCACCTTGCGTACTTTATACAGCGGCATGCCGAGATCTTCCGACAACTCATCCGCGGTAGGTTCGCGTCCGAGTTCCTGCACTTTGGCCCGAGAAATCCGTGAAAGCTTGTTGATTGTTTCAATCATGTGTACCGGAATCCGGATGGTACGTGCCTGGTCGGCAATCGCCCGCGTTATTGATTGACGAATCCACCATGTGGCATAAGTTGAAAACTTGTATCCACGGCGATATTCAAATTTGTCCACTGCTTTCATCAGTCCGATATTGCCTTCCTGGATCAAATCAAGAAACTGTAGTCCGCGGTTTGTGTATTTTTTTGCAATGCTGATCACCAGTCTTAAATTTGCCTCCACAAGCTGGCTTTTGGCGGACTTAACTTTATGCTCTACTTTGCGCAGAGTTTTTACTTCACGGTTAAACTCTTCCAGTGAGAGGTTAGTCTGTTCAATCATCACTCCGATTCGCTTTCGGTTCAGCTCAATCTTTTCAAAGAAACGGTTTGCGATACTGAAGGGATGTCCGGATTTTTCAGTAATTTCGCTGGCAGCTTGTGTCTTATCCTTCTTTCTTTTTCCATAGCGAAAAGTGTTAAACAATTCATCCATTTCTTCTGGTGAGAGGTGCAGCCGCTTTATGTTGTCTTTCATCTTGCGGAATGAAAGATCGATTTTTTCCTTGTGCAGAAACATCTCCTCGCACATCAATTCAATCTGGCGGGAATTGAAGTTAATGTTGCGAATTGTATCGTTGAATATAGTTTGATTCTTCTCCAGCCGTTTCACTTCCGCGGCTTTGAGTTTTCGTGTTGCCTCAATTTCATGAATTTTCTTTACTGCCGTGTAATGTTTCCAGACCAGGTCAAGCTGCGCGATCACCTGTTCCGTGGATTTGTCTTCATCTTCAATCACATTGTCATCTTCATCCAGTCCTGAAACAACATGGCGTGCTTTGATTTTCTGGGTTTTGAGCTGCCTGGATAAATTATTCAGATAAAGCAGAATCAGGTTTGATTCAGAGAAAATTTCAATCAGCTCCAGGTTCCCGCTTTCAATTTTCTGTGCAACTTCAACTTCACCGCTCCTTGTCAATAACTGGATGCTGCCCATCTCACGCAAATACATGCGTACAGGATCATCTGTTGAATTGTCTATGCCGGGGTCAAGATTCAGCTCATCTGCCTCAAAATCAATTTCCGGATCAGGATCTGATTGTTCCTGAAGTAACTCCGGATTTTTATCGTTATCAATAACTTCAATATCCATCTCAGAGAAAATACTGAAAATTTTCTCCAGCTGTTCAGGTGCAGGAGTTTCATCACCCAGATGTTCATTGATTTCATCAATAGTGACGAATCCTTTTTCGCGACCTTCTGAAACAAGTTCTTTAACAATTTTTTCCTCTGCTGAAGAGAGGCTGTTTTCTTTTTTATTTACTTTAGCCATGGCGTTATGTGCTGAGGATTAAGTTTAAAACTATTGAAAAAACTGTTTTAGACTTTTCAATTTCTCTTCTTCATTTCTTCTTTTTGCGCCGGCTTTCGCGCGATCCTCGTTGTTCTGACTGTGGAGCAGACTTTGCTGGTATTCAATTTCCAGGTTGCGTTCCTTAATGCGTTTCAGCGACAATCCAAAGTCATGAATCGGTATTTCTTCTTCAAGCAGCATCATCACTGACTGAAACAGTTCCGGATCAGATTCTTCTAATTTGAGTGGATCGAATGCTTGAAATGCTTCATCAGGCAGCTGCAAAAGTCTGGCATAAAGCCGGTGAAAATGCGGGGTCTTGAACTCTTCAGGTTTTAAATGTTCACGTACCCTGGGCCACAATTGGCCGTTACGCAGCAAAGACTGCAGCAGCCATTGTTCATCTTGAGAAATTGTTGTTTTTTTTGGTAAACGATGAAGCATAACATTTTCCTGCTCAGTACGCAAGTTTTTATTTGTTTTTCTTTTTAATTCCCTTGAAAGTATTTCCGCAGGAATTTTCATTCTTTCAGCGATTGTAGTCAAAGTCAGCTGTTGACGTTTTGGATCTTTTATCTGGTTCAGCGTCGGCAGCAGTTCTTCGAGTCCCTGCATTCTGCCCTGGATGCTGTCTGGAAATTTATTTATTGTCTGCTGGACCAGGTAATCCAGTGCCGGAACTTTCCGTTCCAGCAGTTGCTCAAATCCTTCTTTTCCGTGAATCAACAGGAACGTGTCCGGATCTTCTCCTTCAGGAAGATTAAGTATGTATGATTCCATTGACTGCGGCAGCAGCAGGTGCGCGTGTCTCAAAGCAGCGTTTTTTCCGGCAGTGTCTCCGTCGAACAGCAGAATTGCCGTGTCCGCGTAACGGCTGACTATTTTTAAATGTTCCGGAGTTAATGCTGTTCCGCAGGGAGCAACGGTTTCTGTGAAGCCGTGTTCATGCAAACGGATCACATCAAGGTAGCCCTCTACAAAGATAAGTCTGCGTTTTTTCCTGATGTCCTCAAGTCCTTCAAATAATCCGTAAAGAGTGCGGCTTTTGTGGTAATATGAGGTTTCGGGACTGTTGAGGTATTTTGGTTTATCATCAGGTTTTACAGCGCGCGCGCCAAAGCCTATGCAGCGTCCTCGAACATCCTTTATGGGAAACATCAGCCGTCCGCGGAAAGTATCATAGAAATTGCCGGTTTTTTCTCCGGATTTGATCAGGCCGGCACGGGCAATAATTTGCTGTGGAATATTTTTTTGTTTTAAACTTTTTAAGGTTTCATCCCAACTGTCAGGCGAGATGCCGAGTTGAAACCGCTCACTCATATTTTCTGATACCTGACGCTGATGCAGATATTTCTGCGCGATCTTCCCCACAGGACCCGAAAGATTTTCCCTGTAAAAAGATGCTGCTTCACGCAGGCAGCGCAAACCCCCTTCTTCCTCAGAGCTTTGCCGGCGGGTTTGAGCGCTGTTTTTTTCCAGGGGAATGCCCGCACGTTTTGCAAGTTCTTCAACCGTCTCTGTGAAAGAAAGCCGATCGATCTGCATCAGAAACTTGATGGAGTCTCCGCTGGCTTTGCAGCCGAAACAATGAAAAAATCCACGCTGTGAATTAACATTGAATGACGGTGTTTTTTCTGAATGGAAAGGGCAAAGTCCTTTGAAGTTTATTCCGGTCTGCTTGAGTGCAACACCATGCTCAGACACAAGTTCAACAATGTCGGTGGCGTTCAGAACTTTCTGGATAAAATCTTTACTGAATTGCATCTTTTTTGTGACAGTATTTTTGGAAATATTATTGACTGTTATAATATGATGAAGTCCTGAAAAGTCAAAATAAGGTCATCAATAACTTTTTATTTATTGTTAATGTATCGTACCTCTCCATCACGCGCAAAACTGATGATTGAATCAAACAAAGGTCTTGATAAAACCTGCCTGTCAGCCTGTGCTGATTTGACTGCCTTGATAAAATCAGCATGCTCGCTAAATACAATAATGGCTCCTGCAAAACTCTCTAACCATTCCAGCATGAAGGACAAACTGATTTGGTCCAGCTGCGAAAGCAGGCTGTCCAGTAAAAAAACTTTTGTTTTCGCTGCAGCCAGCATCAGCATCCAGAATCTGGCAAGGTTTTCAGCAGAAAGTTCCTGGACAGGAAGGCTGCTTATTCTTCCCATCAAAACGAGGCGGTACATCAAAGTGTCCATCATCATTCTTTTGCCGCCATACCAGGGCCTGTTTTCAAAAAGCCGGGACTGCAGGTTTTCCAGCATTGATGATTTCATGTCCAGTCCATCCAGCAGTCTTTGATCTGAATGCACATGAATGTTGGCTGAGATACGCAGTGAACCTGTTTTGGGCTTGAGCTTTCGCTCAAATAAACGCCATAATACTCTCTTTTGTTCCTCGGTTTGAAATTGAAAACATACTCTCTCTCCGGCATGCAAATCCAGATTAAGTTTTTGTATATCCCACAGTGTTTCAGCAGCTGAATCTGCTGCTGAAGTTTCGGAATAGCCTGCATTTTGACAACTGATCAGTAGTTTCTGAGCCATCTCATTGATGCGAAATTTAACACTTGAACTTGATTCACTGGAAAGAACAGATTTTGCCGCCAGACAGATGGCGCCATATTTGTTTCAGGGATCAATACTTCTGTTTTGGGGAGAAATGGGTTCCGGAAAAACCACTTTTGCCAAGAGTCTTTGTGCCGGACTAGGTGTTCACCCCGAAAAAGTTACTTCTCCAACTTATACTCTGGTCAACATTTACCAGGCACACTGCCCCGTATTTCATGTTGACCTTTACCGCCTGACTGCTCCGGAACAACTCCATGATCTGGACCGTGAGGATTTGATTGCAGATCAGGGAATCACTATGGTTGAGTGGCCGGAGTTGCTTCAGGATTATTTGACAGATGAACCCGCTCTCAACCTGCGATTTACAACTGTTTCAGAGAACCAGAGACTGCTGGTGTTGGAGACCGAATCAAGTGAGTTTGACATACTTTTTAACACTATGGAACAACAGATTTCATTTGATCAGTTATCCGATAATTCTTTAAGCGGAAACAGTGCATGATCAGGCTTTCTGTTGATACTTCTTTTGAACATCTGGGGATCTGCCTGACACGAAACGGTGTCCCTATGGCAAATTACTATTCGCTGTGTAGCAGGAAAAATTCAGCAATCATCTTTGGTGTTATTGATGATTTGCTGAAAAATGCAGAGATAAGCCTGGCAGAAATTGATGCTTATGTGGTTAACCGTGGTCCTGGTTCATATACCGGTGTCCGCATTGCCATGGGGGTGGTGAAAACATTCGCGCAGGTGCACAAAAAACCTGTTGTGGCGGTTGATTCTCTGAAATTGCTTGCCGCTCAAATCAGCAGCATGAAAGACAGCTTTCCTGTTTTACTGAACTGCACGCGCAGGGAAATATTTCATTCGGAATACCGTATTGTTGACGGTCAGCCTGCTGCACAGGCTCCGATTCAGCTCAACAGTCTTGAAAAATTTATTGAGACTTCAAGTGATGTTCCTGTCGTACTGCATCGTGTTAATCCTGACCGGCGCAAAGAGGAGCCGATGTTTGAGCAGCTGAAACGTTTGCCGCTGGATTATCCTGTTCCGGACGCACTGCTTCTGGACCGCCTTGGAGCACATGTACTGGAATCTGGAACATTCGATCCTGATCAACCTGTGCATCCTTTATATATCAAACGGGATGTGGAAAAACCGCTGTGATCTCACCTCACCCACCGCACCTTCGACTTGCGCAGGCATCGTGGTCCCCCCCCTCACCCCATGGGATAGGGTCAAAGTGGGTGTAAATGATAAAGCAACACCCTGGATTCCGGGACGGCACTTCGCTTAGCCCGGAATGACAGCTTTTTATTAAACCATCATAATTAAGCAGATTAAATGACACTGTATCACACGTTCTCCACTCAAGAGGAAATTGAACAGGAATACAATCCGCGTTTGTCGGTGGAAAATGTTGAAGAGCATGTAAACTGGTATTCGTCTGAAAGCAAAAGGGTAATCAGGGAATATTCAAACATGTCAGGAGTAGCTTATGGTCCAACGCGAGCAGAAATCCTGGATATTTACCCCGCGGATAATGAGTCGGCCCCGGTACACATTTTTTTTCATGGCGGATACTGGCATTCGTTTTACAGCAAGGATTTTGCCTTTGTGGCAGAAGGACTTGTTCGAAACGATATTGCTGCTGTACTGGTTAATTACGCATTGTGCCCGTCAGTAACAATTGATGAAATTGTGCGTCAATCCAGTGCGGCGGTGGCCTGGACTTACAACAATGCGGAATCTTTTGGTGGAAACCCGGATAAAATTACTGTATCAGGACATTCAGCAGGAGGACACCTGGCAGGCATGATGATGTCTGTTTCGTGGGGAAATGATTACGGACTTCCTCAGAATTTGATCAAAGGATTTCTGCCGATCAGCGGACTTTTTGATCTGGCGCCATTTCCGCATTCATGGCTGCAGCCGAAATTGCGACTGACCACGGAGCAGGTTCAGCGCAACAGTCCTGTGCTGCTTAAACCTGCCTGCAATGCACCTGTTGTTGTGGCGGTTGGTGATGAAGAGTCAGGTGAATTTCATCGACAATCTGAAATTTATGCCGCCTTTCTGCAAAAACATGGAATTGACGCCAAATATATGCCGGTAGAAGGAAAAAATCATTTCAGTGTTGTTGATGATTTCCTGGGAGAAGGAGGTGACTTTTGCAAAATAATAATTGACTGGTCTCAGTGACTATCAACTATATTAACGCTTAAACATCACAATGAATGCCAAAACATTCAGGATTGACTGTTGGAAGTCTGAAACAGATAATGTCTGATGAAACTTGAACATTAATGGAATTACTAATGAATCTTGAAAACGCATCAATATTGGAACTGAAAAACTGGGAACAAAAACTCGCGCTGCAGTACAGGGAATATCAGGACGATGGATTAAAGCTGGACCTCACACGCGGCAAGCCTGGAACAGAACAGCTGAACCTTGCTGATGAAATGGAAGGACTGCTGAAAGATAAAATGATCTCCGCAAATGGGACTGATCTAAGGAATTATGGAGGAATTGACGGAATTTCTGAAGCCCGAAAACTTGGCGGGGAAATGCTTGGTCTTCCTGAAACTGAAGTAATTTGTCAGGATAACAGCAGTTTAGCGCTGATGTATCTTTATATGCTTCATGCTTTTTATCATGGTTCACAAGGCATGGACACGGCCTGGGCCAGGGAAGGTGAAGTAAAATTCCTTACACCTGTTCCCGGATACGATCGTCATTTTGGCATTTGTGAGGAATTAGGCATCCGGATGGTTAATGTAAAGATGCTTGATGATGGTCCGGATATGGACGCAGTGGAAGATTTGGTACGAAATGATAAAAAAATCAAAGGCATGTGGTGTGTTCCTAAATACTCCAATCCCACCGGATGCATTTATTCTGATCAAGTGGTGGAGAGGATCGCGGCGCTGGGCAAAATCGCTGGACCGAATTTCAGGGTGATGTGGGACAACGCCTATGTAATGCACGACCTTTTTGAGAACCCTGTAAAGCTGGAAAATGTGATGGATTTTTGCCGCAAACATGGCACTGAACATAATTTGATTTTAACCGCCTCCACTTCAAAAATTACCTGTGCAGGTGCAGGGATTTCATTTTTAGGCACGTCTGAAAAAAACCTGAAACATTTCCGTAAACGCCTGGAGGTGATGAGCATTGGGCCGAACAAACTGAATCAGCAGCGTCATGTACTCTTTTTAAAGAATCTTGAAGGTGTGAGGGAACACATGAATAAACATGCAAACATACTGAGGCCGAAGTTTGCCATGGTGCGCGAGCACCTGGAAGAAGGTCTGGGCGGAATGGGAATGGGAAGCTGGCACAACCCTGAAGGCGGATATTTTGTTTCATTTGATTCAATTCCCGGACTTGCCGCAGAAATAATCCGGCTTGCAGGAGAGGCCGGCGTAAAGCTTACTCCGGCAGGCGCTACTTTTCCTTATGGCAATGATCCGGAAGATAAAAATATCAGGCTGGCTCCAACTTTTCCGGTTGTTGAAGATTTGGACCAGGCAATGAAGGTTTTCGTGACCTGCGTACAGTTAGCCTCTGTACGTGCACGCCTGTAAAACAAAATAAAATCCTTTCACTTCACACATCCTGATCCAGTTTTAACCTTGAACAAAGAAATCAGCGACTGGCAATTATTTCAGCGTTTCCTCGTTTATGTGCGTCCGCACTGGAAAAATGTCGCGCTGGGTGCTGCCACTGTTCCTTTTTCAATAGCCGCAACTTTATTGCTCCCCTGGTTTATCATCCGAATCATAGACGATCATGTAGTTCCTGGTGATTTGGATGGTTTGATGGAGATGGTGGCCTTAATGACCGGTGCAGTTGCTGTCGGTTATTTCTCGGATTCAATTTATACATTTACCCTCCAGAAAACCGGACAGCTGGCCATCAGCGCAATGCGCAGTGATCTCTACGCGCATATTCTTTCCATGCCCCGTTCCTTCTTTGACCGCTCTCCAATCGGCGTGGTTCTGACACGGCTCACAAGTGACATGGAAGCGCTCAATGATTCCCTGGCAATCGGTGTGCTTTCGCTGTTCACGGACTTTCTCAAAACAATTGCTCTGCTGATACTTTTAATCACTCTGAGCTGGAAGCTCACACTTGTGGTGATGCTTATTTTGCCTCCGATATATTTTGTCAGCAAATTCCTGCGTCTGCGTTTGCGGCATTATTACAACCTCACGCGTGAGGCGCTCGCGAACGCAACAGGTTATTTGCAGGAATGTCTGAATGGAGTGAAAACTATTCAGCTGTATGCGGCAGAGAGAAAAGTTCAGAACCAATTTGAAACAAAAACAAGGCACTTCTTTAAGGCACAGTCTCATTCAAATTTTTATGATGCGGCGCTTTATTCTGTGATTGAAGGTATCACCTCAATCGCGCTTGCCTTGATGATCTGGTATGGTTCACAGCAGATACTGGCGGGAATTGTTTCAATTGGGGTTCTGGTGGGATTCATCAACACTCTGAACCGTATTTTTGTGCCGATTCGGGAATTTACTCAGCAGATTTCTGTTTTTCAGCGTTCACTTTCCTCACTGGAAAATATCGACAAATTATTTCGTGAACTGCCCGAAGATCAGGATACAGAGTTGGCTTCAGGAAAATATTCTGAACAGGAACAGGCAAAACGTCTCCAGAAATTTGAAGAACTGCGGTTTGAAGATGTACACTTCCGATACACAGAAAACGGACCATGGGTTCTGCAGGGTGTGTCATTTAAAGTTAAAAAAGGAGATCGCGTGGCAATAGTCGGTGCAACAGGATCAGGCAAATCAACAATTGTACGCGTTCTTAATAGGATTTACACCCGTTATCAGGGATCAATCACAATAAATGGAGTGGAGCTGAGCGACATTTCACGCAAACATCTGCAAAGTATGATTGCTCTGATGCAGCAGGAATCATATTTGTTTGAAGAAAGCATCAGCTTCAACATCGCCTTGAACCGTCCGGAAGTATCGCTGGACAAAATCAGGGAGGCATCAAGATATGTTTACGCGAATTCATTTATTGAGCAGCTTCCGGAAGAATATGACTTTAAATTGCTTGAAGGAGGTAAAAACGTTTCTGAGGGGCAGGGACGCCTGATTGTTTTCGCACGGGCCCTGGCTGGAGAAAGTGATTTAATATTGCTTGATGAAGCAACAAGCTCTGTGGATTCTGTGACAGAGAACCTTATACAGAAAGCAATTGAACGTATTTTTCAAGATAAAACCGTGATTGCAATCGCACATCGACTGAGTACGATCCGAAATTCTGATTTGATATTGGTGATGGAGGCCGGGAAAATTATAGAGCGAGGATCTCACACGAAGCTGATACAGCAAAGCGGTGTTTACGCGGGATTAATCGAAACGCTGTCCACAGAAACAGAGCCGGCTGCTTTAACTGCGAAATAAAAAGTTCTACACAATATTTGCAATCTCTTTAAATTTACTTGCTTTTCTTTATCATACTGTCATAATTGATATATTCCCTCTTCAATTCAGAAGAGTTTTTTTAATTTAAATATAAGGTCATAATGGCAACAGGTAAAGTAAAATGGTTCAACGAACGCAAAGGTTACGGATTCATCGAACAAGAGTCCGGTAAAGACCTGTTCGTACACCATTCTGAGGTCCGCGGTGGATATCTCAGAGAAGGAGAAACCGTGGAGTTCGAAATTGGAGAGGGGCAAAAAGGCCCTTGTGCGGTAAGTGTTCAAACTGCTTCATAATTCAGTTTAGAATAAAACGTAAAAAACGGGATGGCTGCAATTGCGGGTATCCCGTTTTTTTTTGCGCTTTTTTTTATCATAGCTGTTGAATTGGGATTTAAATGAGTCAAATACAGGAAGATTTTCAAGATTTTTTACGTTCTCTGCGTACAGTGAAATACTGGTATATGCTGCTGATGTTAATGCTGGGGTGTATTGCGTTCAGTTTTGTTGTGAATGGTATTTTGATCCCGCAGCATTTTTTTGCTGCTGGACTGACAGGGATTACATTATTCTTCTACGACTACATCAGTGATTATATATCACTAAGCCTGTTGATTATTCTGCTGAACATACCAATATTTTTTGTGGGTTATCGGGAGTTTTCTGTTAAATATATGTTGACTTCATTAATCGGCATGAGTATGTACTCGGCAAGTCTGAAGCTCACCGAGGGTGCCTATATTCCCATTGAGGATCCAATGATTGCGGCAATCTTCGGCGGTGTACTGTCAGGATTTTCTACCGGATTGTACCTGCGGCTAGGAGGGTCAGTCGGCGGGCTGGATATATTGGGAACTGTGTTAAAAAAACGATTCGAAATTCCAATCGGTTATTTGTTTAATGCAGTCAACTTTATTGTTATTGTCGGTAACGCGATCCTGTATGACCTTGAGTCAGCTCTGTTTACAGGAGTTTTCATGTATGTGTTCACCTGGAGCATGCAAAAAGGGCTGATCGGATTTTCCCAGCGTAAATCGGTATTTATCATTTCCTCAAGGCCGGAGGCAGTGGCGGAGAAAATTCTACAAAAACTGGACCGCGGATTTACTTATTTTCATGCTTCCGGAGGATATGACCATGCGGAAAAACGTGTGATTTATACTGTCATAAATCTGATGGAACTGGGACGGCTGAAAGAGTATTTGTTTGATACTGATCCGGACGCCTTTATTGCTGTCCAGGACACAGGGGATGTGATCGGCAGACGCTTTCTGACCTGGGAAGATGAAGGATTACGGAAACGAAATAAACAGGACACAGAAGTTCAGGCGTGATCTTCAGGTGA
Source organism: SAR324 cluster bacterium REDSEA-S27_B3 (assembly GCA_001627865.1). Taxonomy (GTDB): domain Bacteria; phylum SAR324; class SAR324; order SAR324; family NAC60-12; genus Arctic96AD-7. Next base: position 31,490 of record LUQO01000044.1, on the reverse strand, counting down.
TTGACTGGTTCAGGAAAAGTGAGTATCTGCATCATTTTTGTACCATCGCCTTTTATACATATTTGCCCGCTGCTTTGAAAATTATGTTTCTGGTTTTCTCCAGTAGTGAATATGAATCCAGTTTGTTCAAATCAACCCACCTCACGTCTTTTGCGTCATCACCGGGACGGCACTCTCCTGACTGCCATCGACCCTGGTAATCCACCAGTGTGTAATGGTATTGTATTTTCTCCTGCTCGTCAGGAATGATCGCGTCCACCACATCCACCAGCGAAAGCTGGTCAACTTTGATTCCGGTCTCCTCAAGCAATTCCCTGTGCGCCGCCTGTGCTGCAGTTTCTCCCAGCAGTTGCAAGCCTCCGGGGATGCTCCACTTGCCTTTATTCGGTTCTTTGTTTCGCTGTATCAGCAGCACCTTGTCATCACGGAAAACAACAATGCCGACTCCTACATACGGCCGCTCTGGATATTCTCTTTTTTCCCGGCTCATTCGTAACCCTGTAGCCAGTCCTTCAATGAAACACGCACCGCTTCTGCCTGAATACCTTCTGTTACGGTAATTCCTGCCTGCCGGAGGAGCCTTATTCCTTCACCGTTTACTTTTGGATGCGGATCTCTAATTGCAATCACAACATGTGAGATATTTTTTTCAATAATTGTTTCCGCGCATGAAGGACTTCTGCCGTGGAAAGAACAGGGTTCCACTGTACTGTAAAGTATTGATCCGCTGAGAGAGTGGCCCTGTGACTCAGCGCTGCGGATTGCTTCAGCTTCAGCATGCGGGATTCCGGATGATTGTGTGTGACCTTCGCCCAGAACTTTGCCATCCCTCACAATCACGCACCCCACCCAGGGATTATCGCCGGTTTTTTTAAATACTTGCTCTCCCAGTTCGAGAGCGCGTGTCATGAAGTCCGGATTGATTTCAGGCATGTTAATCTGAAATAATGAGGTTTTCCTGATAAATGATTTAAACTGAGGGTGAAAATTTTAGTTTGATTACTTTTTTCTTAAGTCCTCCCCTCACCCTGACCCTCTCCCAATGGGAGAGGAGGGGACCGCTTGCGGTGGGTGAGGGACATTAGGTAGAGAGAAAAAATGCTGCTCTGAATACACACCTCTTTCAAACCAGAGAGGGAATTTCCCAGGTCAATATCTTCAAAACAGAAATCCGAATCCCGCGTTAATCTGTCCGGAAACAAGCTTTACAGAATCAGCAATTATAACTGATTGCCCGGACATCTGACACTGATAATTCTTAAATTCGCTGTTATTTTGCCTGTAACCCAGCAACAGTTCTCCGCCGATTAACGGTATCCCAAAAATTAAAAATGCTGTTTCGCCTGAAATGCTTTCAGTGACATACTCCACAGAACTCTGGTTTAATTTACTGTGGCCTCTGATCATTTGTCCTGCGCCTAAAGTTAAACTGAGCCTGTTTCCAATTGTATAAGACAAATCAAGGCTGTTGTTTTTAAATATGTATGATACACCGTCTAGACTTCCAATTGAATTTACTCTCGAGTAACCAAGACCAACTCCATTGGCAAACACGAAATTAACGCTGTGTCCTGAGGTGCTTAGCTTCGCCTCCTTGCTGGTGGATCCTCTTGTAATTTCATTTTCCGCTGAGTACGGAACTAAATAACGCAGCCGCCAAAGTTCCTCCGCGGCAGCAGAATTACCTGAAAGCAGAATCAAGGCTACAATGCAGAATTTCAGAAATGAATACACATTAGAATTGGGGAAAATTTTGTAATTGTTAATAACTGGTCATGCAAATTAAATGCTTTTTGTGTTGATCAAAATATATATACCAAATGTGGTTATTAGTTTGCTACGAGTTATGGAAGAAAATCTCTAAATAGTATAAACTGAAATGCATTCTTCATCTTACAGGCAGGAGCAATTGGACGGATCAAATTTGCAAGGCGAAGTAACACTTTCCGGGACTGGAGCAATCGAAGTTTTCCGTGCCGGACATCAGGCTATGTCAGAAATTAATGGTCTGCGGGGTTTGGTGTTCAGGGGTGTGCTGTTAAATTATCTGATTTTTTTCGGCGCTGTACTTCTGTTGAACGGGCTATTTTATTACCTGCTGCTCAACCCGTTTATAAACTGGCTTTTTGGGGGAGGCGATGGTTTTTGGGCCGCTGCAGGAGCTGTGTTATTGTGGAGTATCCAGCTGACTGTTGCAGCTGCTTTTGCAGTGGTGGCCTTGCGTTTTTCTGTGTCACTGGTCAGCCTCTGGCATCAGGGTTTAGTTAAGCGGATAATTCAGCATTTCAGGGAAATTGAAGAGCGTCCTTTTTCGCTGAAAGAATGGTGGGCTGATATGAAATATATTTTTAATGAAGCCCTCAGGTCGTGTTTGTTTCCTGTGCTGCTGCTGTTTGTGGGATTGATTCCGGTGATAGGGATAATGCTTGTTTTTGTGCTCGAATCACATCTGCTGGGAAGAGAAAGCATCATCGCTTATACGGACAGTTTAACTGATCCTGATGAAGCGCTGGAACTTCGTGGGAAATGGCGCTGGCTGCCGATTCGCATAGGCTGGCTGCCGACCATTCTTGCTTTTATCCCCTTTATCGGCTGGCTGTTTCTGCCTTTATCACTGACCTACGAGGTGATCGGTTTGGCTTTTTTGGCTGAGCAGTCCAGAAATAAATGATCACCAGAGCCAGGCTGCACCGCGAACGCCGCTTGAATCTCCATGTTTTGCCGGACGAATCGGGGTGGTGAATTCATTTCCTAACACCCAGTCACTGACAAGACCCGGAAGATTCTGATATATCCGGGAATTATTTGACATTCCTCCTCCAAACACCAGCACATCCGGATCAAAAAAATTAGCTGCAGTCGCGATTGCACGGGCAAGTCGATTTTCGTAAAGCTGCATTACTTTTTCCGCAATATCATTTCCTTCTTCGAGAAGCCGGATAATTTCACGTCCTCGTATTCTTGTTCCTGTTTGACGCTCATATTCATTTTCAAATCCTGTTCCGGAAACAAATGTTTCAAGGCAGCCGCGCTTTCCGCAAAAACAATCTTTGCCTGGATACTCTTCCGGAGTCATCCAGCCCAGGGTTGTGTGTCCCCATTCTCCAGCAATTGCATGATGTCCGGTATGCACATTCTGGTCTATGGCAATTCCGCCTCCGCATCCTGTACCGAGGATAATGGCGAAAACAATTTTTGCGCCGGCGCCTGCTCCGTCAACTGCTTCTGAAACAGCCAGGCAGTTTGCGTCATTTGCCAGCCTCACTTTCCTGTCAAGCGCGGATTCAAGGTCATGTTCAAAATCCTTCCCTATGATCCAGGTGGAATTAGCGTTTTTTATTAGACCGGTTTGGGGTGATATTGTTCCGGGAATTCCGATTCCGACTGTGCCTTTTTGTTTTGTCTCAGATTCAAGATCATTTACAATTCCGGCAATCGCCCTGACTGTTCCGTCATAATCATGCCGGGGTGTGTCAATTCGTTTCCGAAAAAGTTCTGTTCCATTTTCAGCCAGGGCGATGCCTTCAATTTTAGTTCCGCCCATATCTATGCCTATGCGCATAATCTCCTGTTTATTGGCTTAAAAAAATTCAAATTTAAGGTTTAAATGAATTCAACCTGTATTAATTTGATTTACCAGTCTTGCCGGCATTTTATTATTCAGCTGTTCTCCGCAATAACAGTTCATTTACGGATTTAATAAGTTTCCATTCTTCAGAAAGGCTGAATTCCCAGTGTTTGCTGTCTGAACGTAACAGTTCAAATATATTACGAAGCTTTTTATAACTCAATTCCATATTTGTCAAAGCAGTAATGAAATTATAGACAATTTCTTCCTGAAGCAAATTGTTTGCTTTATTTAGATCATCCAGAGACAGTCCATCAGAGGCTTTGTTGTCAGCAATTAATACGTCCTTTCTCCATACTGCATATTCACTGTCCAGCCAGTCCCGAAAAAGTCTGCTTTGTTCGTTCAAATCGCTGATCCGTGAATTCAGTCCTTCCCTGGTTAGTTCATCCAGAAGTGGAATCAGTTCCATGCGCACACGGTTGCGAAGATAAGCCGGGCTTAAATTGGTGAGATCCTCCATCCAGTTCAAATTATTGCTTATTAAATATTGCTGCAGTTCAAGTTTACTGCAGTTGAGCAGTGGACGAATAAATGGAGGGTTTTTCCATAGCATGCCCTGAAGATTTGAAATGTGGGTGCCACGCAGCCATTTCAGCAGCAGTGTTTCCGTCTGGTCATCCGCATGATGTCCGGTGGCAATGCAGTCTGCTCCTACTGTATTTTGGATTTTAAGTGATTCCTCAATCCGCCATTGGCGGGCAGAGTCCTGAAGCCCTGACTGTCCGGATTTTAAGTGCTTTGCAGTTTTGCAATGAAAAGGAATTTTGTACTGTTCAGCCAGTGATCTGACAAAATCCTGTTCCTCATCTGCTTCCGGACGCAGCTGATGATTGAAATGCAGTACATGTAATTCCAACCCAAGAAGAGCGCTCAGACGCTGAAGCAGATGCAGCAGTGAAACTGAATCACTGCCTGCGCTGACACAGACTAAAACCTTTACAGGCTTTTTGGCGGAGTTTTTGTTTTTAGATTTTGATTCGGAGTCAGCAAGCCGGTGAGAATCCCAGTTTTTTCTAATTTTTTGTAGCAGACTCTCCACTGGATGATCCGGGTGAAACTAACCTTTCCTTGTATTTAGAATACGTGTTCCTCAGTTTCATTGAGTTGACTCAATGAATTTTCCAGGCGTTTTTGCAGTGGTTCAAAACTGTCATCAATAGTGACTGCTACATCCACAGATTCTTTTCCCAGCTGCACCAAGGTCTTCATTCCATCTTCTGTGAAGCGCATCAAATCACGGTGAACAAAACCGTAATGGGTTAAATTGCCAAATTCTGTCAGCACCGGCAGGTCAGCTTTTCTTGGAGATGATTTTGAAGTCAGTTTTAATGCTTTGCGGTAGGCCACAACCGCACGATTATAAACAGGAGCCATGTTTTCACGTGCAGCACGATCACCACTTTCAACCCGCATTTGTTGAAATTTCAGTGCCTGCATTTGGATACGTCCCTCCATTACCAGTGGATAAGTCAGCTTGTTATCAACCCGTCCTAGCTGTTTTGCCAGTTCAAGCCCTGCATCCTGAAGCAAAGGGATTTGTTTTAACAATTCGATTGCTTTGACTGCTTTGCTGATTATCATATTCTGTTTGTTTGGGCTGACTTCTTCCTGGCTGAATCCAAAGAAAGAGGATTTTGATTGTGTTCCCGTAATAAGCTCCTCAATTTCTTCACCTGAAAGCGTGATTGTCATCCTGGTTTTTATATTGTTTAACACCGTTTCACATTGTTCTATCAATGATTCAGCAATTTGTATTTCTGTTTTGGCGGAAGCAATATCTCTTACATGAGCATCTTCATCTTCATGGTCACTCATGTCAATCCCGCTCATGTTTACATGTTTTAATTCTTCTGATCTGATTGCCATCATTTTATGTTTATGTATATTTGCCAGCCTCTCCAGATAGGCACGATAAGTAAAGACAACCAGCTGCAGAAAGGTGGGACTGATATCACACAGATAAATTGGGATTGAGGACTGCAGCATCAGGTTCAGAAGAGCATCAAGGTGAAGATCTTTGCGGTCAGCCATTACAATATTCACCAGGCGCAAACGGGCAAGGGCGTTGGTAGGGTCCTTATCTAAGTGTTTGATCATCTTAAGCACCTCTTTGTTATCAGGTGCTTCATTCTGCAGGATTCTGCCGTCTATGTGAGGATTGTCAGCTTTGCTGCTGACAAATTTGTGCAGTTTGTGTTTTTTTTTATGATTTTTGATGTCCTTAATAATATCAGCTATCTGCTTTTGAATTCCGATGAAGTTGACATTAGGCGTTTTTGGATTTTCTACAAGTTCTGCTGCGGCCATCTTTTAACTCCGTAAACCTGTCAAATTAAAAAACATTTAAGACTACTGCCTTTGTCATTATACGGATTAAATATTGATTTTGAAACTTTTTTCTCAAACTTGACTTGGTCAGCTTCAGCAGAAAAACAGTTCTCAGAAACGTAGACCTGCTTTGCCGATCTGGTCAAATGTGCGGGTAGTGGGAGTCGGTTTCAGCTGTTCTCTTGTACCGATTGAATTATGCGGCCATAGTGTGTTGGCAATCGCGTTAAGGTAACTCTGTTTCAATGTTTCTGAAACCGGAATATTGAAGTTTGAACCATTGACCCAGAGACGCAAACTTGGCTGGTGTGAAGTTTTGAGAGGCACTTTGAGTTTTGAGAACTGGCGCATGAATAAAAGCCGGCACTCCTGACTGTTGAGGCGCATAAAAAATCTGGGCAAAGCCTCGTCTTCACCAATTTTTAATTTTTCCGGAACATTCTTGATCTCAATGTTTCCAATATCAAAATTTATTACAAACAGTTCAGCAAGATTATCACGGATGATTAGTGAAATTGTGTTAAGTTTGTTGACATTGCAGATCATTAGAACATCACGGATGTAGTGTATGTTTTCCATCATTTCAAGGGGAGCAACCGCAAATGGAGCAAAAAATGAGTTTATTTCAGCAGCCAGTGAAAACAATTCTACTCCTGTAATGTTATTTTTTGCTGCTGCACTGTTAACCTGGGTCACCGGTTTTTCAAAAGTAGTAAGATTTTCTCTTCCAAATCCTACAATTCCGCTTAACGTACAGCGTGCTGCACCTTCCACCAGGTCTGCTTGAAACATTGGTGTCAGCTTTTCTGATTTGATTTCATCACTTTTTTCCTTGCCGCTGGACAATGTGCTGAATTGCCACTTGCAGGATTCCCGCAAATATTCCACCTTAATTATTGATCTTGAGGAACACAGGCTTTTTGAGAATGGCAGAGTAAGTTGATACGGCTTACTTTCAAAATTTCGTTCAAAATGATACTGAAATATCATATTTTCCAGCTCATCTCCTGCAATTTTTATTTTTGAATTTGCAATTATATTTCTGATACAGCTTTCCTGTTTTTTTATGCCGTGTCGGGCAAAAAAATCTATAATGTATGACTGCACACTTTTAAGCTTTTGCAACTCCTCATATATAAGCCTGGACTGTGTTTGCTCAATCTTGTTGAGAGGGGTATTATTTTTAAGTTTTACCAGCACTTCACGATTTTCAATTGAGACACGTTGATAGACAGTTTCCAGTAAAGGATTAAGAAATTTTTCTGCATCAGCTTTTTCAATTCGTTTTTCGCTCAATCGTGACAGCTGGTTGATAATTTGTGTAAGAGCCCTGCTATGTCCGATTTTGCAAAGTTTCTTCTCTACCCTTGTTAGTGACTCAATAAATTGCTGTTTAAGTGCTATTTCCATTTTGGAGCACGCTTCATCATTCAATTCAGAAATAAGAATAAGCTGCCTGCGTTTTTCAGGAATTGAGAAGAATATATTGTAAAAATCAACCATTGCTCTGCTGCGCCATGTTGCCTTCTCGTCCAGTACAATTGGATTACCATCTTCTTCAAAATTAATGATGTCTGAAATACGCATGTGCTTAGCGAAGCAGAAGACAATGTTTTGCTGTATTTCAGAGAGTGTGCTCAATTCAAAAACGTGACATTTTTCCTGCTGCTGTTCATAGCCTTCAAAACGTGTCAGCATTTCAGTGAATTTCAACCACCATGGATCAAGCTGCAGTTCAGGATAGTCTTTTTCCAACTTAAGGATGGCGTTAATCAGTGGTCCTTGATTTTTTTCCCGAATGAAGTACCTTCCACCCGGATTCCATAACAGCCTTGAGACACTTGCAGGCGGGTCATTTTTGTTTTCAATGCAGACAATCATTTCCAGCCACCAGCAATTCAGCAGAGCAGTTGGGAGGTTTCTTTGAGTGATTTTCTTGCTTTCCCTCAAAAAGATGGGTATGGCATGTTCCAGAAACATTTCCCTTGGGATCGTCATTTCTCCCCAATTCGGTAATTTGCCAAAAACAAACGATTCTGAATCATCCTCCAGAATGATTGGTTTTCTCCGAACAGTTCTCTTTCTGAGAAAATCTTCTGCGTCATTTTGATCAGCATGATCATTTTTATTAAATTCTGCAGCAAGTATTTGCTTAAGTGTCCATTCTGCTTCCGGAAAAACACCAATTGAGGAGAGGACTTTAAAATTTTTCGGCAGATCAAACGGCATGGGAATGATACCACACATCATCGTTGCCGGATTGAGAAGAAAATCGTTCTGAATCAAGGAGTAAGCCTTACTCCCATGGTGCGAAACTAAAAACGAAGTATGCTGCCCCGAACGCTGTTTTCGCAAAAAATGAGTTGAAAATTGTATTTGTGCAGCAGGAAATTTCTTGTTGAGATATGCTTCTGCCTGCCGGAATTTGAGATGTAACGGATATTCAAAATCAGCCTCATGCTGCCGGGCCTGACTGTCAGAAAAAATTTCAATCATCTTTACAATTCGTGAACTGTAGTTGATTCCCATTTCAGACAGGATCCGTTTTTCCAGACTTTTTTCAAGTGTTATTTTTTTGTCACTGAAGTGTTGTTTAAGAATTTTTATTGCTTCTGTCACAATCTTGCTCGATGAGTAGGCTGCATGAGCTGCAAGGTGCTCAATGAACTCAGTCAATAGCAATGATAATTGTGAGTTATTTGCCAAACTTGTTAAAAAACATTCGTACTGATCTTCCTCCAAAATTGTATCCGTTTTGATGTTATTCTTTTCCGCATAACGCTGTAGCACTGTCATGGCGCCGCTTTGATCAAGAAAACTTGTTCGGTAATAATCAACCAGTTGATTCAGTAGCTTTTGCTTGCTGAATTTCTTTTTGGAAAATTGGAAAGCACTTTTTTGTAATTCATTTCCATCCTTTTTCAGAAAAGGAAAAACATCCATGAGGTTATCAAACAAATCTTCGCAATCAGGAAATATTCTCAAGGTTCTGATAACTGACTCTTCAAAGAATTTTTTCTGCTCTTCGGGAGTTCTATTTTGGAGATGCTGCTGAATTAATTTTTTTAACTCTTCATGGTGGCTGCTTTCAAAGATAAGTTCTACCACTCTCTTTTCTTCATTGGTTAATCCTTCTCTGAATTGTTTTATTAAAGATTCAGATGCTGATTTTTTAAATTTTGTTTGCTCTCTGACAGTCAGTACATTGCTGTAATAGTAATCATAAAAAGTGTTCATCACATTCGCAGCAAGTGCCACCAGGAAATCCGCGTCATTCCAGCTGAATTCAAATTCAGGGTTGGTATTGATGATTATATGTGCATCAAAACCTGAATCAGGCTTGTGTCCAATACCACCCAAACTCCCGACTGAAGTAATTGCCTTGATATGCTGTTCTGAACTTTGATTAAAGTGACTCATCAGACTTGTTCCGGAAAATTCCTTTTCCAAGTAGGCGATCATTCCCGCTTCACCCTTAATTGAGGGAGACGGCAAAAACCTTTCAAGCCCTTCTACGCCGTGAAGTGCTCCTTTTTGGAATACATCATAGGTCAGTGTGCTCATCACAGGTTTTCCATTTTTATCGAACTTGCCTGTCTGTTCCTGCACTTTTAATGGTTTGGTATTCAATGGATTGACATCAAACAGCAGAAAACTCTCAAACATGGCCTGCAGCATTTCTTTGTCAGCCAGTTCAACCATGCTTTGCAAACGCAGGCGGTTGATGCGTCCCATTTCATCAAATTCCCTGTTAGCGTATTCTTTCCATTTTTTCAGCTGTTTTTTCTTGTAGGACGCCCGTAATGAGTCACTGATTTTGGTGGTTTTGAGAGATTTTAAAATGGATTTAAATACGTTTTCCGCGTAATCTCCCTGAGGATTACAGGGCACCTGCGCGTTAAATGAACAAAGCAGCTTCAGTTGCTGATCAAGATGAAAATCTGTATCGGAACTAAAATAGTTTGAAATAAACAGCATTCTGCAAAAGCAAATTGTGAAGTTATGCAATTATTTTATTATTCCCTTACCATGTCCCTCTCCCCTGGGAGAGGAGGGACCGCGATGCCTGAGCGAAGTCGAAGGTGCGGTGAGTGAGGGGCGGGTCCTGATCTAATATCTGGTTAATGAAGGGAGATCAAAAGACTTGTTCGTGTTGAGATTGCACAGCCCAGGGAGAGAGAATTTGTCAGCACAATCTCAGTTGTATTCAATCAAGTCCTCCTTTTGCTAAATCACCAAGGCGGCCAAAGAATCCTGTTTTTTGTTTACCCAGTAAGGGCGCAAGCTTTTGCAGGCGTTCACGCACAAGGCTTCCGCTTTGCTGACGCTTGATTTGAACATTGGGATTAGCAAGTTTACTGGCCGATATAACGTTTGAATCATTCACATCTGCTGGACGCAGTATTCCGGTTACAGTAGTAATGTACCGGACTTGATTACGATGGCGATAATCTATTTTTTGTCCTTTGATCACCATATTTCCATCCGGGAGCACCTTAATAACACGGGCAGATATTCCATCAAGATTTCTCAAAATATCGTTTTGCTCTTCTTCTATAGAATCCCTGAGGGTCATGGCTTCGAGTGCAACAGAGCCCGTTTCCGCTCCTCCTGCAGGTTGTCCCTCAGGCGAAACTTTAGGAGGCGGAACATTGACTATCAGGCTCATTTCATTTATGCTCAGCAAATCACCTCGGAACCGTGCGCGATGATCTCTCAGCAGATTCCCAAATGATGACTCATATCTCCATAATGAACCTTCATAGCGGTTTTTGTTTGCTGATATGCGCTTTCTGCGCAGGCGCTTTGCGGTAAGTTTTAATTTTTCGTTCAGTCTTTTGGCCTCGGTGACCGCCTTAACTTCAGCAGGCGGCTGCGGCTGAGGTCGGGGGGGAAGGCAGCCTGTCAGGAAAAGCAGCAGCAATACGGTTAAAAACCTGCAAAACAAAGGTGTGAAAAAAATGTTTATTTGGGACACTATTTTTTAATTTTAAAAGTTTTTTGACCGCTTCACTGAGGTGATAAAATATATATCACATTCAAAGAAGTACAGTGCCTGCCTGCAATGACTAATTTAATTAACCTGCACAATATTTCTTGTTTTAACTGTAGCAAATACCACTAATTTGCTGTCAGAGTTTTTCACAGGAATGCGTTCTCCTTTACGACCCTTGGATAAAGAAATTCCCGGTGCAGAGAGACGTAAATATGGTGTTTCATAGACTATCTGTATCCTGTCTCCGGACTTAACAAGGGGCGGAGTTGCTACTGTGTTTCCACGGATTGTTTCACTGGGATTAATTGTGCGAGTGGAAATTTTTCCAATCAGCTGATTTTTGTCGGTTACATATTCTCGCGGCATTCTATCCACATTTTTTCGAATCTTCAGCAGGTCTGATTCTTCAATCAGCTGGTTTCGCTTTATCGTATCGCGTGCAACGTACACTTCCTTGTATATCTTTAAGTAGGTACGTACTGAAACTTTCCTGACCGGTTTGCCGTCGATACTGAATTCAACATCATAATTCCTGTAGCCGCCTTCTTTTTTGTATTTCCCCTTTGCAGTAATTACATAGCTTACCTGACCTCTTGGAAGAAAAATATCACGTGTTTTTGCCAGCAGTCGAGGTTTTAAATCCAGATTTTTATTAGTATCCCTGATATGGTTCAGAACTACCTGCTCAATGTCTTTGCCGGAAATTTTCAGCGCCGCACGCTGAATGCTTGTTGAGTCAGATCCGGGAAAAACAAGGTGCTTGACGTTGATACCCTTCGCACGCAGACGTGAAAGAATCAGTGAGCGGGTAACAGTTAATTTTCTTCCGGGCAGAGGGGATCTGCCGATAACAATTCTGGTAAGTTTATCCAGCAGCAGAATATTTTCACCTTCGAACTGCGCAATTTCACCAAGCTGATACTCATCACTGTTTATTACTGAAGATTGCGGAAGAATGATTTTAATTTGGACAGAAGAATCAATATTGTTCTGCCCTGAAAATACTGTTCCGGAAGATAATAAAAATAACAGCAGTATTAATCCGTAACGGTACGGAAATCTTTTAAAAGGATTTAAGTTGCTGAGCATCATTTATTATTGGGACATTACTGAAGTCTATGCGCTGCTGGAATTCTTTAATTACCTGTTTATTTGAGTTAAATGTCTCCTTAGATCATTTCATTACCTGACCAGATTGTTGGTATTCTGCAGCATTTGATCTGCGGACTGTATTGCTTTTGAATTCACTTCATAAGCCCGCTGGGCGGTAATCATATTCACCATTTCTTCAACCAGCGAAACATTAGATCGTTCTAAAAACCCCTGGGTGAGTGATCCCATGTTGCTTGATCCCGGGGCATCAACTATGGCATTTCCGGAAGCAGGAGTTGAGAGGTAAAGGTTTTTTCCGATAGGAGTCAGTCCAGAAGGGTTTTGAAATCTTGCCAGCTGGATGCTTCCAAGCGCTTCAGGTAAATTTTCATCGCGTAAAAAAACTGATACAGTTCCGTCCAGACCAACCTGAACTTTCCTGGTGTCTGCCGGAATATTTATTTCAGGATCCATCAGCATACCGTCATTTGTCACCAGCCTGCCCAGTCCGTCCACATTGAAATGACCGTCTCTGGAATAAGCGATAATTCCGTTTGGCTGGAGTATTTGGAAATATCCCATTCCGTCAATACTTAAATCCAGATCATTGCCTGTGTTTTCCATATTTCCCTGTGTATGCACCTTATCCGTGCTGACAAACTTCACACCGTGACCAACATGAATACCGACAGGAACTTGTGTGGAAATGGAAGACGGAACACCGGCGTTACGCTCATTATAATAAAGCAGATCCTGGAACTGGATGGTGCTCTTTTTGAAACCGGTTGTGTTTACGTTTGCCAGGTTATTGGCTGTTGTATCAATGTTTCTCTGTTGGGCCTGCATTCCGGTAGCAGCCGTGTATAACGCGCGCATCATAAGCGGAAAACTCCTTGTTTAGTTTTTTTGATTATTATGATATTCCAGTTAAAAACATTAAGCCTGTACCATACTGATGGCTTTTTCATCCAGTCTGTCAATTCTTGAAAGCGCCTTATGAACTGACTCATAGGCGCGTGTCGCCGCGATCATACGGGTCATTTCCAGCATGCTGTTCACATTAGAATCTTCCAGCATGCCCTGTTTGATTTGAATATCTGCGGAAGCAGAGGGCAGATCATCCTTGATTACCGGTGCGAAAAATCCTCTTCCAAGTTTTTGCAGTTGATCCTGATTACGGAATCTTACCAGACGGAAACTGTCTGCTATTTCTCCATCAACGTGAATCTGACCGCTTTCATCCACTTGTAAAGGTCCATCTTTGATTGTAATTGCCCCGTTTTGTCCTAAAACAGTGTAACCTTCATTTGTGATTATGCGGCCTGTTGAATCCAGTTGAAATTTGCCGTTACGGGTAAAACGTTCTCCCTCAGGTGTCTCAATGGTGAAAAATCCTTCATTTGCCAGCGCAAAATCGAGATCATTGCCTGTGGATCGCATCCTGCCTGGTTCAAAATTTTTTCCTACTTCATCCACTATTACCGCCGATTTGTCCATGCCCACATAGTCATCCAGATATTCATGTGATAAAAATCTCTCCTCCAGTGATTCCGGAACAACACGTTGAACAGTGGAAAGAACTTCCCTGAATGACGGCTGATCTTCCTTGAAGCCAACTGTGTTGACGTTTGCGAGGTTATTCGCGACCGTTTCCATTTTATGTTCAAATACACCTGCTGCCTGTACAAGGCTGGTCATTCCACTCATGAGTTTACCTGTATTGTGTTATTGTTTTTTCCCAAGTTTTTAGCTGCTTTGGTAAAAGCAAGCAATATACCAGAACAGATGACGCTATTTGAATTTGGCTGGTCATAGTAATTTGGTGATCTAACGGATGTTTTTGAAGAAAATATTGTCTTCAATACACAGCAGACAGGATGGGAAACCTAAAGTTTATGCAGACCTGAAAGATATTCTTTCTCTCAATTCCAGCAAGATTATTGTTTTTCTGAAATACAGCGGATTATGCTAAACTGTGCCGGCGGTTGAAATTATAAAAAAATAAAATATGACTCTTGATGACTGGATAAAAAATCTTTTTCCTTTGAATGCAGATTCTGACTGGAAAGCAATTTTTACTGACAGTAAAAATCCTTTCTCTTCTGAAACATCTGCGAAGCTGGCAGTATTGCTGGAAGAGTGTGTTTCCAATTCCGGAATTGCCGATCATCTTGAAGACTTCTTCCCTGTTCTTTTCACTTCCGGAACACCGGATGCCGCACTGACTCAGCTTCTCGATTTTTCACATGCTTACCAAAAAAAGGAGGGGAAAGAATTTGACTGGGATCACAGCAACTCTAAGGCATTGCTGCAGCTTTTCGGACGCAGCAATTTCCTTGCTACACGCCTGAAAAGAAATCCGGAACTTGCCCGGAATCTTCTTGATTCGCCTTTTCTTTACCAGAAGAAAAAACTGGCAGAGATGGAGACGGAACTGCAGCAGCGGCTTGATCCGCAGCCCGAGTTTTCACTAATGGAATTCAAGACAATCCTTCGCCGCTACAAATACGAAGAATATTTACGTATAACAGTCCGTGATTTGGCGCAACTTTGTCCATTTGAAGAAACTCTGGAGGAACTCTCAGCTGTGGCGATTTGTTTTTTAAGGGCAGCACTTTCTTTTGTTACCTCTCATGAATTGGGAAAAACTTACAAATCTAAACCGGATTTGATTCATGACGATTCCGGAAATAAAGATTATAAATCATCTTCCACACTGAGTGAAAACAATCAGCAGAATTTTCCATTCAGCATTTTAGCACTGGGTAAATTAGGCGGCAATGAACTTAATTATTCATCCGATGTTGATTTGATCTTCATTCATGATAATGAACCTCACACAGGAGACACGGATCGTGATCAGAAACTAAGACTGAAAGCAGCAAGATTGTTAATTGAGCTAATTTCTGAAGTGACAGAAGAAGGGTTTCTGGCCAGGGTTGATATGCGTTTGCGTCCTGGTGGCGAACTCGCTCCGCTGGTTTTGTCCTTGGACGAAACTGAGTTTTATTACACTGCGAGTGGAGAAATGTGGGAACGCCAGGCCTTGATAAAAGCTGCTCCTGTCGCAGGTTCAGAGCGTCTTGCCAAATATATTATGGATATGATTACTCCGCATGTTTTCAGGAGCTTGCTGGATGAAGAGGTTCTGCGTGAGGTTGAGAACGTCAAGGAACGCATCGAAAAAGAACATCTGCGGGAAAACCATCTGAATGTAAAATTAGGTGTGGGTGGAATTCGTGAGATTGAATTTGTTGTGCAGACTTTTCAACTGCTGTATGGCGGAGGCAAACACGAACTGCGTATACAGGGAACCTTACAGGTTTTAAATGCATTACGTAAAACAGAGTTGCTTCCGGATCGAGATGCCTCAATACTTGAGGAAGCATATATATTCCTGCGACGTGTGGAACACCACCTGCAGCTGCGTGAGGAACAGCAAACCCATACTTTGCCTGCCGTGCTTGAACAGCAGCGAGCTCTTGCCAGAAATTTAGGTTACAGGGAATTTGATGCTGAAAAAGCACGTCAGCAATTCCTCAGTGATTTGAAAGCTGTGATGGGAAAAGTACGTGCAATTTTCAATGGACTGTTCAGCCGCAAACACCTTGAGATTGAAGCAGCTGTCCGTGGCTGCGCGCGCATTCAGCGCTTCACCAGTGAGGAACAGCATTTCATTGATTCATTTTCTCAGCAGTTGACTCCATTATTGAGTGAGAGTACAAAAAATCACTTTCAGCGTTTGTTTGAATCAATCAATGTACAAATAGATTATTACAGGAAATTGTCGGAATATCCCTCAGCTCTTTCACGCCTTACGCGAATTGCTGAAACCAGTGACATGCTTTGGAATTACTTGCTCAACCACCTGGAATTACTGGAACACCTGGAAGAATCAGTGCCTGATATATCTGCAGATAATTTAACAAAGCTGCTTGAAGAAAAACTGCAGGGCTGCCGTGGGAATCAGGAAGCGGAAATTGATCAATTAAGACAATTTAAGCATACAATTACTTTTTTGCTTGGCAGCGCTGAAATGGACGGCTTGCTTTCTTATGAGCGCACTAGAATTGGATTGACAGTTTTGGCTGAAGTAATCGTAAGCGCGGCTTTTGAATTATCAAAAAATTCTCTGTCCGAACGATACGGTGAAGTTCAAGGCGCTGACGGAGAACAGGGGAAATTCGCGATTGTCGGTTTGGGGAAACTTGGTGGTGAAGAAATGACTTATCACTCAGACCTGGACCTTATTTTTATTCATTCAGGTGATGGAACCACAACCGGCCCCACAGTGATAGGTGCCCAGGCATATTGGGTCAAATTGATTCAGCGGCTAATATCATGTCTTTCTACTATAACTAGAACAGGTTTTGCCTACAAACTTGATGCAAGGCTTCGTCCTTCTGGAAACGCGGGAGTTTTGGTGACACCATTGGATACTTATCTCAAATACCACGAAAAATCAGAACCCTGGGAACATCAGGCGCTGATAAAGGGGCGTGTGATTGGAGGCAGCGGAAATTCTCTGTGGTTTCAGGAGGTAGAGCAAGTCATACATAAAGCAGTTTTTGAATGGAATCCGCCTGTTGATTTGAATGCGCGAATCCATCACATGCGGCAGCGTAAAGAGCAGGAACTGTCAGGAGAAACAGAGAATAGCCGCAACATCAAGGAAGGACGGGGAGGGGTGCTTGATGTTGAATATCTGACACAGGCTCTACAGCTGAAACATGGACATAATCATCATCAGCTGCAAAGTCCCAAAACAATGGAAGCTATCATGGAACTGGGAAGGCTTGCAGTGATCAGTAAGCAGGAATCAGAGATTTTACAAAATAATTACAAACTGTTAAGGCTGATTGAAAATGGACTGCGGCTGATTTATGATGATTCAACAAATTTGCTGGATTTTAAAAAAGTTCAGCAAGGCACGATACTGCAGCTTCTGAAGTATCATGGGTATGAAGTCACAAATCTACAGGAAGCAGTTGAATCAGCAACTGAAGATATCCGGGGAATTTATCTGAACTATTTCTGAACTATTTGGATTTTACAGGGGAATCCGTACATGGACATACTCTATTCCTGAATCACTTTCAAATTTGTTATTCATTGAAAATTCAGCTTGAATAATATAAACGTCGTGATTAAGCTCTAAATCAATTTCCTGCATATTTTTTGTTCATAAGTTTTGATTATTATTTACTTGTAAGCAGTGAATTTTTTATATAAACATAACCATAAAAGCATTTGAGGAAATAAAATGAAATTATTATCAATAACAATAAGCAGAAAATTATTTATTATTTTCCTGATAAATTCCGTAATTACCGTCACTATTTCCGGAATGGTAATTTTTTCCTTCACAGGTCTGTCAAGTCAGTTCAACTATAACTCTGAACTTTCTATCTACAAAACAACACTTGACTCAATCAGGATTGAACAGTCTAAACTCAAGGGGTACGCGCAGTCTTTTTATTTAAATGTCACAGATGATTCAGTCAAGGAAGGTTTACGAAATATCGGTGATTCAGTAAATTTTATTAAGAAGTCGCTTGCAAAACTGAAAAGTGAGCAAAATGCCAAAATCAACAGCAGCATTCTGAAAAGTAACCACAGATTTAATTTGCAGAGTAAAGATATTATCAAACTTGATTCCCTTAAAGCAAAACAGGAAACCGAGAAGGTTGATGATCAATTTGAGGAAGACTTAATTCAATTGAAAAAAAAGCTGTCTGATAAGAAGTTTATATATGACTTTCATTTGGAAGAGTTGGTTGCATTGACCGGAAAAGAGGAATTAAGACAACAGTTTGGTGCCTCAAATTATACATCAGCCATCTTAGAGGATTTGAACCTGATCGAGAATGGAATAGAAAACCTTGAACTCTACACAAATAAAATTGCTTTGAATTCCATTGAGAAGATGACATCCGCTCCTGCTGCAAAAAAAAATATTTCTAATCTGATCAACGCCTTCAATGATTTTAAAAACATAAGAAAAAGAATAATTTTTAGAATAAGGTCAAAAAGAGGTTTAATTGCGGGAAAACCTGAATATGAAAAATTCATGCAGAAAATGATGGGAGGTGAAGCTGATCGAGAAGAAGGTTACGAGAAAAAAGAATTCCTTAGTGTTAATTTGTATCATCGGCTGAATAAATTGATCACTAAACTGGATGAAATAGTAAGCGCTTCTCAAGCAGATGGAGAAAAAAGTGGATCATCTGAGACAATTGACTTTGAAAAGCTGTTCAAAAAATATGAATTGATTAATGGAGAATTGGCCGTGATAGTCAATGAAACTGAGACTAAGAATAACACCGACTTATTTATAAAGTTAGACAAACTTTTTCGGGAGACTTTCAACATCGTAAAAAAATCCGGACTGCTGGTAGTAGAAAGCGAATTACTGGCAGACAGTTATTCCGAATTAAACCTTGGGCTGTCCAGAATCCTAAATGATATCAATTCTGTAATCAAAAAAGATATGGATACAATCAATGCCAGTGTGATAGGCGAAGCAGGTACCTTCATTTGGGTTGTAATGGTCATTACAGTCATTGGACTGTTGGTCAGTCTGCTGTTTGGATTTCTCGTCAGAAGATCGATCACAGAGCCTGTAAATGATCTGGTGGATATGTCCAAGGATATTGCACAAGGCGAGGGTGACCTGACAAAAAGAATAGTCGTTGCAGGCAAGGATGAGCTGGGAGATCTATCAAACTTTTTCAACCAATTTCTTCAGCGTTTGAACAACCTTGTGATTAAAATAAAGAAACACGCGGCAAATATCACTGTCTCCTCGCAGGAGATGGCTTCTGGAAATCAGGACCTTTCCTCACGTACCCATCAGCAGAGCTCATCTTTGGAGGAAACTGCGACTTCAATGGAAGAGATCAACAGCATTGTTCAGAATAACGCTGAAGACGCGAAAAACGCCAATGAAATTACAAAAAAAGCTCAGCAATCAGTTGTTACCAGCAAGACTGAACTGCTTGAAACGGTTAATAGTTCCATAGAAACAAACCAGGAAATGCTCCAGAATCTCCAGAATACCAATACAAGTGTGGTAGATGCGATGAGTGAGATCATGGAGAGTTCAAAGAAAATCGAGGGAATCATCACCTTGATGAACGATATTGCTTTCCAGACAAACCTGCTTGCCCTCAATGCTTCAGTTGAAGCGGCACGCGCCGGAGAGCATGGCAAGGGTTTTGCGGTGGTGGCCTCTGAAGTGCGTAAACTTGCACATCGTTCTGCTAAAGCATCCAAGGAAATTGGAGAATTGATTCAAACCAGCCTGGAGCACATCAATTCAGGGCAGAATCTTGTTAAGGACGGGGAATCGGTGATGGATGAAATGAGGACAAAAATAGATACCATGCTCAACAACTTAAAGACTGAAAGTGACACAAATCTTAACGGAATCCTGCAGTCTGTAAAGGAGGTTTCAGAAGTCATGGAGAACATTAAGGTTGCTTCACAGGAACAGGCAGAAGGAGTGGATCAGATCAACAGGGCAATTGCGGACATGGACCGCATCACTCAGGAGAATTCTGCACTGGTTGAACAAAATGCTACTGCAAGTCAGCACATGGCTGAAGAAGCGGAAAACCTGCAGACTCTGCTTAATATGTTCAGAGTTGAAGGAGAAGATTCTAAAGTCATTCAGCAGGAAAATAATGAACTTGAAGCAATTCAGGATGAAGTAATTCAAATCCCTGAAACAACTGAAACTGAAACTGAACCAGTGCAGTCAGAAAACAAAGAAAGTAAATCCTTACCTCCTTTTAAGTGAAAACATTTTGAAACCTCTCTTCAATCCTGCTTCAAAAAAATGAATCTTCATACAAAACCAGGTTTCTCCCACAGGACTAAGCTTGAGTCTGTTCGAGAGCCGACTGATGAAGAATTTGAACTCTTCAGAAAACTTGTTCTGACTAAACTTGGATTAAACTGGGGCAGTGAAAAGAAATATCTGCTTTATTCACGTCTGCAGAAAAGGCTTCAGCATCTTAAATTGAGTACATTTCAGAATTACTTCAATTATATCCATAAAGAAAAAAACGGAAGTGAACTGCAGCATCTTTATAATGCAGTCACCACTACCAAAAGCGGATTTTACAGGGAGAAACAGCATTTTGAATTCCTGCGGCGGGAGATCTTACCGGAACTGAAAGAGCGAATGCTCCGCAATCGTTTGAAGCTGCGTTTCTGGAGTGCCGGCTGTGCAAGTGGTGAGGAAGCATTTAACCTGGCAATGGAAGCACATGATTTTCTTGGCACCGGATTAATATCCAATGGAGGATTGAGGATTCTGGCATCGGATGTCAACACTGAGGTTCTGGATTCTGCCTTAAAGGGGAATTATACAGCTGAACAGATCAATAACGTACCAGACGAGATGAAAAAACGTTTTTTTGTTTCAGGGGCAAATCAACAAAATGATGAGCAAACCATAAGGACTGACATACGGAAATGTATAGAGTTTCGTCATTTCAACCTGATGGCTTCAGAATATCCTATTGCCACAAAATTCCAACTGATTTTCTGTAGAAACCTACTTTACTACCTGCACCCTGAGATAAGAGAATTGCTGTTAAAAAAGCTGGTGGATCACCTTGATGAGAAGGGCTGGCTTGTTTTGGGCGTTACCGAATCGGGCTACAACGTAGAAGGACTGCAAAAACACTCTTTCTCAACATATCGTAAAATCTGATGGAAATTCTGCTGGAAGGTACCGGATTAACTGTGAAAGGAAACTGCCTTATTCAGGAACTGCAGCCATTGGTTAAGTCTCTGCTTGAATTGGTGGAATCTGACCGAAGCAGCGTTCAGCTTGATTTGGCTGAAGTTGCAGCGATCGACACAGCAGGTGTCCAATTGTTTGCCGCCTGCAGGCAGAGCGCGTTGGCAAAAGGGAAAACTTTTGGGATTAGCTCAATGTCCGGTACTGTCAGAGAAGCCCTGGAAATGACCGGTCTGAAGATGATGTTTGAATAACAGAGAAGGTTTAGTTTGACATGTCCGCAATAATCATGCTTGTAGATGATTCCAGAACCATTCGCTCACAGGTTCGACGAACATTGGAACAGACTGACGAACACTACAGCCTAGTAGAGAAGGAAGATGGCATGGAGGCCCTAAACTGGTTGTCAGGGTGTCTGACTAAAGATCTTCCGGATGTGATTGTGTTGGACAGGAACATGCCCAACATGAGTGGCGATGAATGCATCAGGATATTAAAAAAGGATCAGAATTGGCAGAAGATTCCGGTGCTCTTTCTTACCGCGCAAAGCGACATACGACAGCTGGTGCTTGGACTAGCAGAACTGGGGGCTGATGATTATCTGCCTAAACCTTTTGATCCTGATGAACTTGCTGCAAGAGTAAAGGTATTGGTCAGAATCAAGCAGGCTGAGGACGAGACATTTCGTCTCAACAAGGATTTGGAACAGGCACTGATTCACCAGCAGCAGGCTTTTGAAGAGTTAAAGGAAACAAAAATGCGGCTGGCTGAGACTGAAGCTGCAGCAAAATATACCAGTATTTTCGAGAAATTCGTCCCCAAGGAATTCATCAGCAGAATTGCGCCTGATGGTCTTGAGAATCTCAAGTTTGGTATGGCAGAATCTGATTTCATCAGCATTATGTTTTGTGATATCAGATCGTTCACTAATCTGTCTGAAAAACTCTCTCCTCAGGAGCTTGTTGATTTTCTGAATGATTATCTTAAAAGAATGAATATCCCAATTTCCCGATACCATGGTTTTGTGGATAAGTTTATCGGAGATGCAATTATGGCACTGTTCAGTCTCCCTGACGAATCAAATGCAACAGAGGCCCTGAATACCGTGCAGGCCGCGATTGAAATGCAGCAGCAGGTGGATTTGTTCAACCAGGATCAGGATAATGGACTACGGGAACCCCTCAGAGTGGGAATTGGAATTCACTCTGGTCCGGTTATCATAGGAACAGTTGGTTCTGAAGACCGCATGGATTCAACTGTTGCCGGTGATTCAGTGAACCTTGCCGCCCGGTTGGAGGGATTAACAAAATATTACCGCAGCAGGATCATTGTATCGCAGTCAACTTATGAATTGCTTGAGTCTGAAAACGCATTTGAATTCCGTGAACTTGACCTGGTTCAGGTAAAAGGAAAGGAACAGCCGGTTACCATTTATGAAGTCTGCAACAGTGATCCGGAAGCTCTTCGTAAACAAAAACTAAAAAATCTTGACAAATTTGCGGATGGCTTAAAGAACTATCGTGAACGCAAATGGAGCAAAGCAGTGGCAAAATTCAAATCATGTCTGAAGGATTGTCCGGATGATGGAGCGGCGGAAATGTTACTTGAAAGAAGTAAAATGTATCAAAAAACTCCTCCGTCCAAAAATTGGGTCGGGGAACAAATTTTTGAAATGAAATAGTCTGCACCAAAAAAATACTTTTTCAAAAGGTACACCTAAATAACTGAAATGGTTGATCCCGCTCTGGAAGAATTTGTAGAAGAAGTTGAGGAGATTCTCCAGGATCTTGAGCAGGGCATTCTTTTGCTGGAAAACCAGCCCAGAAAGAAATCTCTGATAGATCGCATTTTTCGTAATATGCACACCATTAAAGGCGGCGCGGGGATGGTGATGCAGACTGATCTGGCTGATTACGCCCATCATTTCGAAAACCTGCTGGACAAGGTCAGGTCCGGAGAAATCATCTGTACTCCGGAAATGGCAACTTTGCTGCTCGATTCTCTCGATGGTTTGAATTCTTTCATGGACAAAATTCGCGGAACAGGTGATGTAAATCAGCAGTTGATTGAACGTACACTGAAACAGATTGGCGGGTTTGAATCAACTGTATCTACTGTTACTTCGGATTCGGTTGAAGAAAAAATAGTACAAACACCTGAAAAGGAAGAAAAATCAACCGTAGAGTCTGCCGCAACTGAGGATGCTGAACCTTCTCAAAGCCAGGTACAAGATGCCTGGGATGATGAAGACGAGGATGAAAAAGGTTATCTTCTTAATCTCAAATTCAGCACGGAGATGCTGAGAAATGGTTCTGATCCGCTGTTGCTTATCAGGGAACTGAAGACATTGGGAGATTTAACTATGTTTCCCCATCTCAGCAGTTTACCGGAATTGAAAAACCTTGATACGGAAGAACTGCATTTGTGGTGGAGCGCAAAGCTGGTTACTGCCAGGTCTCCGGAGGAATTGGAAAATATACTGATTTTTTATCAGGGAGACGATCACGATGTAAACTTTGAACCGGTAGAACCTCCCCCGGAAGATCCTGGACTTGCTTCAACAGGATTGGTGTCTAAAAAGCAAATTACTCAGATCTTGGTTGGTGATGTGCCTGAACCACAGATCGAAGCTGAGGAAAGTACAGTATCTTCTGAAGAAAAAAATGAAGAAAAACCTTTAACAGAGGAGGTTCAAAAAACTGAAGCAAAGCCGAAGACTGAAGAAGTACAGAAAACTCAAGCTGAGACCGAGCCTCAAAAAAAATCAGCTCCAAAGCCTCAACTGAAAGAACCTGAGGTACAGACAGTACAGTCCATTCGTGTTGCGGTTGAGAAACTTGACAAGCTTCAAAACATGGTTGGCGAAACTGTGATCAATCAGTCACGGCTGCATCAGCTCAGCGATCAGATCATGGGTGTCGATGAAAATATGGGTGAGATGCTTGCTCAGTTTGTTGAGGATAACGAGAAGTCTGTCAGAGAACTGCAGGATCAGATTCTTCAGGTACGCATGATTCCTGTTGGAAGCATCTTTACGCCGATGCGGCGCACTGTGCGGGATTTTGCTAATCGCAACAATAAGAAAATCAGACTGGAAATTGAAGGCGGTGATACTGAACTTGATAAAACTGTGACAGAACAGCTGCATGGTCCTCTTGTTCATCTTGTGCGAAATTCAATGGACCATGGAATAGAAGATCCTGAAACACGTAAAAAGAACAGCAAGGATCCTACAGGAACCATCCTTCTTAAAGCATCTCAGCAGGAAGGCTATGTAATTGTTGAAATTGAGGACGACGGTGGCGGGATTGATTCAAAGGAAGTATTTGAATCAGCCGTAAATAAGGAGTTGATCAGTCCATCAGAGGAACTGACAGAACATGAAATTTTTCAGCTGCTGTTTCTACCGGGTTTTACCACCACCACAGAGGTTTCAGATGTTTCAGGACGCGGGGTAGGCATGGATTCGGTAAAAAAAGATATTGAGGCTCTGCTTGGAACAATAGAGATCAGCAGTACTCCCGGAAAAGGTACTAACGTAAAGCTGAAGCTTCCGCTGACCTTGGCCATCATTGAAGGCATGATGATCTATGTAGGCAACCAGGTTTTCACTGTCCCGCTTCTTTCTGTTAACGAAGCAATCAGGCCTCTCCCAAAACAGATTAAAAAAATAAAGCGTAAAGGTGAATTGGTGGAAATTCGCGGTGAGTACATACCTCTGCTGAGACTGCATGAACGTCTCAGTCTCAAACCACGTTTTAAGGAACCGACGGAAGGCCTGGTACTGGTTGTTCAGCATGCAAACCGTAAACAATGCTTGCTGGTTGATGAAATTGTAGATCAGCGGCCTGTGGTCATCAAGAGCCTTGAAGATAACTTTATCCATGTTCCCGGCATTGCCGGTGCGACCATTCTTGGTGATGGAAGCGTTTCATTTATCCTGGATGTTCCCAGTCTTGTCAATTAAACCATTACTCCGGAGATTATTATGGGAAATGCTATGAACAACAGTTATATGGGGAAAGTGGATTTCTCGGCTGAAGAACTTGAAGAGATGAATCTTGAAGTTACTCACAGTGAGGGTGCCCAGCTGATCACATTCATACTTGGCGAGGAAAAATACGGTCTCGATATTCTGAAGGTCCGTGAATTGATCAGCTACCCCGAAGGGCTGACTCAAATTCCGGGGATGCCTGATTTCATCGTAGGTATGTTTAATCTGCGCGGACTGGTGATTCCTGTAATGGACCTGCGCACAAAATTTGGAATGTCCAGCGAGGAACTGCATGAGTTTTCTGTGATCATCATTGTTCAGGTTGAAGAAAAAAACATTGGACTGATCGTGGATTCAGTCGCGGACGTAATTTTTGTCAAAGAAGAGGATATTCAGGAAACCACTGAAATGGCAGTACATGTGGACATCAAGTTTATCAAGGGTGTTGCAAAAACAAAGGATGAAATGGTAATTCTCATGGATATAGACCACCTGCTCTCAAAAACTCAGTTTGAATCATTGATGGAACTTTGAATATGGCTGAGAAACCTGTTCCTCCTTACAAGGTGCTGATTATCGATGATTCGGCGGTTGTCAGGCAAACATTGAAACAAATTTACTCATCTGATCCGGAACTTGAAGTCGTAGGGACTGCACCGGATGCACTGATTGCCCTTAAGAAACTGGGAGATTTGAAACCTGATGTTCTCAGTCTTGATGTGCAGATGCCCAGGATGGACGGCCTGACTTTTCTTGAGCGGCTGATGAAATCAAACCCTATGCCTGTGGTCATGGTCAGTGCTTTGACTACCAAAGGCAGCCAGGAAGCATTGCGCAGCCTGGAGCTGGGTGCAGTTGATATTGTGGAAAAGCCCAGGCTGGATGTCAGGGAAGGACTGGAAGAAATCTCCATCCAGATCTGTGACAAGATAAAAGCCGCGGCCCATGCCAGGTTGAAAACTCCACAGCAAAGGTATCTGGCACCTCCTAAAAAACTTAGCGCTGATGCAATTCTACCTTCAAGGTCTTCTGTTCCTCTAAAAAAAGGTCAGGAATCATTGATTGCCATAGGAGCATCAACAGGTGGAACAGTTGCGCTTCGAGAACTGCTTACTCAGTTGCCAGCTGATATGCCGGGGATTGTGATTGTACAGCACATGCCAAAAGCATTTACTTTGTCTTTTTCAGAAAGCCTGGATAAGGATTGCCAATTGAATGTTTGTGAAGCACGTGAAGGAGAAAAGGTGGAGCGGGGGAAAGTTTTAATTTCACCCGGAGACCAGCACATGATGCTGAAAAATTCCGGAAAAGGATACACAGTAACAATGAACAATGGAGAGCTTGTGAATCGTCACCGTCCTTCAGTTGACGTGCTATTCCGTTCTGTTGCCAATCTGGCTGGAGCAAATTCAATCGGAGTAATTCTGACAGGAATGGGAGATGATGGAGCAAAAGGAATGGTTGAGATGCATGAATCTGGATCTCACACTTTGGCACAGGACGAAGAATCCTGCGTGGTGTACGGCATGCCTCGCAAAGCGGTGGAAAATGGCGCGGTAGATGAGGTTCTTAACCTGGAAGAAATATCAAGACGCTTAATCGAACTCAGTTGAACCCCTCACCCCGGCCCTCTCCCCTGGGGAGAGGGGGGGGCCGCTTGGGGTGGGTGAGGGGAAACCGCTGGACGGGGACCTTCTCTTGTCATTCCGGGCGAAGCGCAGCGCAGCCCCGGAATCCAGGGGTCATTCTAAAAGGCGGGTAAACAGCAGGTTATCTGTAATTGTACAAATAAAGTATCAGGGTCACAAATTGGGTCTGCAAAAAAAGAAAATCTTTTTCAACAGACGCCGGTTATGCTATGTTTATGGCGAATTGAAATAACACGCTACAAAGGTTTTATTCATGCAAAACTCATTAATCAAGCTCCTGCAATTATCTTTTAGATTACAAATTCTTTTCCTGCTGTTTACAGCCTCAGTCGTTTATGCAGGAGAAACACCTTCAGTTCCTGGAACAAAAATATATTTCATTAACATAAAAGACGGTCAGACATTGAAAAGTCCTTTTCTGGTTCAATTTGGCCTGACCGATGAAATGGGAATCGCTCCTGCTTTGGCGGACTGGCCTGATACAGGGCATCATCACTTGATAATAGACGCACCTCCCCCAAATGAGAATAAAGCTATCAGCAAAAAACAGGTGCATCTGCATAAGGGGCAAACTGAAATAACAATCAAACTTCCTCCGGGAGAGCATACTTTGCAGGCAGTCCTCGGGGATTATTCTCATATTCCTCACGATCCTCCGGTGATGTCGGAGGTCATAACAGTTAATGTTGAATAAAGGATCACCATGTTTCTTAGTCGATTAACAATCAGAAGCCAGCTTATGCTGGTAATAATTTTCGGCGGGATTCTTACCCTGTCGGTCATGTCCTATGTGCTGATACAAATGCACAATAATTTTGCAGAGCATCAGTTCGTTCAACGTCATGATCGTCTGACTGCACTTATGGCTAATGAAATGGCGCCCGCACTTCATCTTGGTGATGGACGCATTGTCGGCAAAAAAGTAAAGGCCTTCGTTTCCACCGCCGAAGAAAATCTGCTGCAGCTACGGGCTTATGACCTTGAGGGCAGTAAGGTCTATGAAAAGCTGAATACTGATCAGGCTCCTGACCTGAACAGCATGATCATGGATAATATTAATCAACTCAAGCAGGGCAAGCCATTCAGGCAGGATTCTCCAAACAATGTAGTGCTTTTGAAACCCGCTTTTCTGGCAGGAAATGAAATAGGCGGATTTATCGGTGTTGCCTGGAGCAAACATGAACTGACTGCACTAAGCTGGGAGTTGATCAGCACAGCAGCAATATTCACTATTGTAACTCTGGTGATTGGAGGAATTGTAATAATGTTTTTCCTGCATTACTTTATCACAAAGCCTGTTGGTGAAATGGTGCTGAAGATTGATCGTGAATCGAGGGATGTAGCCAATGCCAACAGGAAGCTCTCCGAACGAACACAGCGGCAGAGTTCTTCGCTTGAGGAAACTGCTTCATCCATGGAACAGATGTCCAGCATTGTGCACAGCAACGCTGAAGACGCAAAGAACGCATCAACACTCGTGCGGTCAGCCCGTGACACGGTGGATTCCGGCCGCAGTGAACTGCAGGAAACAGTCATCCGTACAATTGAAACCAACGAGCGCACTCTGTCCAAGCTTCAGTCAGCAAACACAAGTGTTGTTGAGGCAATGGCCAATATCTCGGAGAGTTCGGAAAAAATATCAGGCATCATTACCTTGATAAACGATATTGCCTTCCAGACCAACCTTTTGGCGCTGAATGCCTCGGTGGAAGCCGCGCGGGCAGGAGAGCACGGCAAAGGGTTTGCGGTTGTGGCAACAGAGGTGCGCAAGCTTGCACATCGTTCCTCAAAAGCCTCCTCAGAAATCGGCAGTCTTGTAGAATTGGAAATGCAGAGCATTCAAAACGGAAGGGAGATCGTTGAAGGCAGCGATCAGGCTCTGAAAAACATGCAGAAAGAAACTGAAGAAATGCTGCAGACTTTGAAAGACAAAAGCAATCAAAGCATGGAAGAAATACTGAAGGCCGTAATCAATTTTTCTGAAATGATGGAAAACATTGAAGCGGCATCCACAGAACACGCGAGCGGTATCACTCAGGTCAATGAAGCCATTGCGGACATGGATAAGCTGACTCAGGAAAATACGCTGATGGTTGAGCAGAATGCCTCGGCCAGCCAGAATATGGCCATTGAAGCGGAACGTCTCAGAAGGATGTTTTCTTCAAAACAAGTTCGGCAGGATCAAAGATCTTTGGCCTCGACTACAGGACAGCTTGTTTCAGGGAATGCAGGTGATCAGCAGGGTGATACTGCTTCTGCCCTGACATCTCATAAGCAAGACGCTGAACATAAGGTTCCGCAGATTGGAATGCCTGAATGGGAAAAGAAACTTGACGATTTCAAGTAAAAAGATGGTTGTTAAGCATCGACAGTGAATACAGTGCTTGCTGAACATTTTTTTTCATAGCAACCTTCTCCCCGTGGGAGAGGGTGTACCGCGATGCCTGAGCGAAGCCGAAGGCTCAGTGGTTGAGGGGCAAGGCTTAAGCTGAAACAAATTGCTGCTAAAACAACAAAAAATAAAATATTTTACTAATTTTTTATGTTGATAAGTATACACTAAGGATTTATGTATTGAGACAGTTTCTCTAAAATCCTTTTCATGTTTATTGTGGGACTTCCGTTCTTCAAATCTCTTATCCTGTCCTGCAACCATACAGTATCCCATCATCAAGACAGGAGTAGCTTATGACAGACTTAATTATCAACGGTAAACGACATTCAGTGGATGTCGAATCAGATACTCCGCTGCTGTGGGCGCTGCGGGACCACCTCAAGCTGCACGGCACCAAGTACGGCTGCGGTATCGAGCAGTGCGGTGCCTGCACGGTCCATGTCAACGGACGCGCCGTGCGCTCCTGCGGAATTTCCGTGGGCGAAGTCGCAGGTTCAGCCATCACCACCATCGAGGGACTCTCCCCGGACAACAGTCATCCGGCCCAGCAGGCCTGGATCGAGGTGGACGTGCCGCAGTGCGGCTACTGCCAGACAGGCATGATCATGGCCGCCGCCGCCCTGCTGGAGCGCAGCCCCAAGCCCAGCGACCGGGAGATTGACCGGGCGGTGACGAACATCTGTCGCTGCGGAACCTACAACCAGGTACGCGCCGCCATCCACCGCGCCGCACAACTCAAGGAGGGGGCATGAACATCGTCCAACTCAACCGACGCGATTTCATCAAATCGTCCGCGCTCGCGGGGGGCGGACTTGCGCTCGGCCTCTCCGGATTCACAAAACTCGCCCAGGCGGACGCAGGATCGGCCCTGCCGCACAAGGCACCCACACCACGCTGGCCATGCTGCTGGCCGAGGAACTGGAAGTGGAGATGTCCCAGATTCGCCATGTTGAAACTATCCACCATCCGGATTTCAAGCACCCAACTTTCAGGGAGTGGACCAATTCCGCAATCAATTTTCAAATGACGGGTGGCAGTGTTTCGATGCGAGCATGGCACCAGCCCTTCCGCAAGCTGGGGGCGACCGCAAGGGAACTGCTGCGCAGCGCCGCGGCACAGCAATGGAACGTCCCCGTGTCCGAATGCCGTGCGGAGAACGGACGCATCGCGCATTCCGGCACCGGACGCAGCCGGGACTATGGCGAACTGGCGGAGGCCGCCTCGCGGCTCACACCTCCTGAAAATCCGGCGTTGAAAGCTCCGGAACAGTTTAGGCTCCTAGGGAAAGCCATTCCCCGTTGGGACACCCCGGAAAAGGTCAACGGCTCCGCCGTCTTCGGCACGGACGTGGAGCTGCCGGGAATGCTCTACGGCACGGTCAAGCACTGTGCGGTTTGTGGGGGCAAAGTCACAGGCGTTGACGATGCCGGGGCCAAGGCGGTTCCGGGCGTGATCGCCGTCATCCCGCTGGAGGATCAGGCGGTGGTGGTGGCCGACTCCACCTGGGCGGCCATGCAGGGGGCTGAGGCGCTGACACTGCACACCGAAGGAGGCCACAAGGACTTGAGCGACGAGAGCATCAGTCGGCAGTTTCAGGCGGACCTCGCCAAGCCGGGAGTTCCTGCCGCCCATGCGGGTGATCCTGCCGCCGCAATGGACAAGGCGGCAAAGGTGCTGGAACTGGAGTATGAAGCGCCGATGCAGGCCCACGCCGCCATGGAGCCGCTTTCGGCTACGGCCAGCGTGACTGCGGATAGCTGCGAGGTCTGGGCCTCCCATCAAATGCAAGACGCTGTCATGTTTGTGGCAATGGGGGTGACGGAACTGCCTCCGGAGAAGATCAAGGTCCACACCACCTACCTCGGCGGTGGGTTTGGCAGAAAAGTTGAACCGGATTTTCTCGTTGCTCCACTGGTGGCCTCCAAGGTGCTGGGCAGGCCCGTCAAGGTCACATGGACCCGTGAGGAGGACACCCGGCATGATTATTATCGTCCCCCAACTCTTGCCCGGTTCCGAATCGGGCAGGATGCAAGTGGACTGCCGATGTCTTTGGAAATCAAGCTGGTCAACCCTTCAGTGAGTTTGCACTTTGCACAGATCCTTGGACTGGAGGAAGCACCACAAATCTACCTGAAAAATGGTTATGACTTCTTTGGAGTTGAGGGGGTGTTTGACCCTTTTATCATGCAAGGAACCTATGCCATCCCCAATCTGCGGGTGGACTATGTACCTTCCAACATCCCGATTCCGGTGGGTTACTGGCGTTCGGTAGGTCAGTCCCACAACATTTTTGCCTTGGAAAGCGCGATGGATGAAGCTGCACATGCCTGGGGCAATAATCCCTACGAACTGCGCCGGGCCTTACTGAAGCAAAACCCACGGGCGCTGGCCGTGCTGGACCGGGCGGCTGAGGTATCCGGCTGGGGCAAGCCGCCGGAGGGGCGCTTTCAGGGCATCGGCTTTCTATTCTACCATGACGCCTTTCAAGCGCAGGTGGCCGAGGTTTCCGTGAGCGAGCGCGGCAAGGTCACGGTCCACAAGGTCACCTGCGTGGCGGACTGCGGGCAGGTCTTCAACCCGCACATCGCCAGACAGCAAGTCGAGGGGGCCATCCTCTACGGGCTGACCGCCGCGCTCAAGGGCGAGATCAACG
>LUQO01000043.1:39972-40448 GCA_001627865.1 SAR324 cluster bacterium REDSEA-S27_B3 | reverse complement strand
GCTTCAGTCTCTGGTGCAGATTCCGGTTCCACATCAGCCTCAGTCTCAGCCGCTGGCTTCTTTTTGGCTGTTTTCTTTTTACCTTTAGCTGAAATTTCTGCTGCAGTGTCATCTTTTTCAGCAGGGGCTTCAGTTTCTTCTGACGCTGCCTCTACTTTCTCAGATGCATCCGCGTCTTTTTTATCCTCAACTTCTTTTTTATCTTCGGCTGCAGCGTCAGCATCAGCTTCATCCTTTGATTCAGGGTCAGGCGTAGAAATCACTTTTGTGATACTCAGGCCTAAACGTCGCTCCTCCAAATCAATCTTGATGACTTTTGCCTTTACCTCAGAGCCTACGGGGTAGTGTTCATGTACCTTGTTTTTCGGAATTTTTGAATCAATTTCAGAGATATGAACCAAACCTTCCACGCCGTCTGAAACCTCAATGAAAATTCCGAAATCGGTTAGATTTACTACCTTTCCGGTAATTTCTGA
>LUQO01000043.1:0-39959 GCA_001627865.1 SAR324 cluster bacterium REDSEA-S27_B3 | reverse complement strand
GGCTTGCATTCACGTTGTTTCCATGAAATATCAGACACATGAACCAATCCGTCAATTCCCTCATCAAGTCCTACAAAAATTCCGAAATCTGTTATATTTCGTATTGTACCTTTGACGGTGCATCCGACCGGATAACGGTCAAGTGCCAGCTTCCATGGATTTGCCTGCACCTCTTTAATTGAGAGTGAAATCCTTTTGCGTTCCACGTCAAGGTCTTTGACGATTGCTTCAACCATTTGGCCAAGCTCAACAATCTTTGAGGGATGCCGAACTTTTTTAGTCCATGACATTTCAGACACATGTATAAGTCCTTCCACTCCGGGCTCAATTTCTATAAACGCGCCATATTCTGTCAGACTTACAATCTTTCCGGGCACCTTTGTTCCTAAGGCATATTTTTGTTCCACAACATCCCAGGGATTCTGCGCCTTTTGCTTGAGTCCAAGTGAGACTTTTTGATCTTCCGGGAAATACTTGAGCACCACAACTTCAACTTCGTCGCCAATTTCAAACATTTCTGAAGGATGCATTATGCGCCCCCATGTCATGTCTGTAATATGAAGCAATCCATCAACTCCTCCCAGATCTACAAAAACTCCATAATCAGTGATGTTCTTGATATAACCTGTAATCAAAGCTCCTTCTTTAAGTATTTCCAGCGTTTGCAGACGTTTTTCATCACGGTCAATTTCCAGTAAAACTCTGCGGGAAAGAACAATGTTTCCGCGTTTCTGGTTAAATTTCAGAACCTTAAATTCAAATTCTTCGCCAATCAATTTATCAAGATTGCGCACAGGACGTAAATCCACCTGGGATCCAGGCAAAAAAGCCTTGATCCCAATATCCACTGAAAGTCCGCCTTTGATTCGGGCCACAATTGTACCGCGCACGATTCCGCCTTCTTCATAGATTTCACCTATTTTCTCCCAGGTACGTACCTTTTCCGCTTTTGTTTTTGAGAGATATGTTACTCCGTCCTCATCCGCTTCAAGAGCTTCAACATAGACTTCTACCTCTTCACCTATTTCAACCTTAATTTCACCTTCATTATTCTGGAATTCGTTTGCCGCAATCAGACAATCAGATTTGAATCCAATGTCAACTGTCACAAAATCATCTGTAATTTCTGTCACCTTTCCGGTAACAATTTCTTCTTCCTGAAAACCCTGCAGACTGTTTTCATAGAGCGGATCAAAATCTTCGTCGTCTTCTAAAAAAACTATCGGATCAGGTTTTGATGGTGTAATTTTGGGAGTAGTTTCGGGGGGAGTTGGAGTTGCGTTTTCTTGATCACTCACTTTTACCTTTAAGCTTTTGAAACAGCTTATTGAAAAACAAGCTGGTTTAGGGTTAACGGCAGTGATGATGACTATTATTCAGGAGAACCATCAGCAGTTTATTGTGAATATGCTAACAGTTGGCAGCAACAGTCTTCTTCACCAACCATGGTTTTACACTTCAATTTAATCAGGAAGTGTACCTAATGAAAGGTTATAATTCTTATTTTTTTCTGACAAAAAGTCAAAATTATTTTTATATGAAGACCTTACAATGCAATAAAGTCTCAGATCAGGATGTGGGAAATTTTAATTTGAGGAAGGAAATTTGAGGATAAATCAGTTCAGGTAAAGATTGCGTACACGCTGTTCTGCAACATATGAAAGAAGCTTAAACAAAAAACCATAAAACAATGTAACTACTGCAATTCCTATTGCCGGTGCTAGATTTGCCCCTTGTTGTAAATAATTTAGTGAAAATATCACTCCAATAAAGGTGCCGATAATTCCCATGATCAGTGAAACATCACCCATAACTTTCAGGCATCTCGCGACCGAATTGGCATCAGAAATGGAAACCTGCTTGGCGCTTCCTAGTGTATAGGTCCAGCATCGTCCGAAACTGCGCCATGAAGTTGCCGAAATTCCGAAAAAAACGGCCACCGGCAAAACCAGCAGCAGGGAAGGCAGATCAAGAAAGTAAAATCCATTAGATAAATCAAGTGTTAAACTGGCAAAATCCAGTGTCACTACTGTAACAGTGATTGCAAGGAAAAAAAGTATGCTGAACCACATCATAAAAGCTCCTGATTGATGAGTTGGCTTACGGGCCTTTCTGCTGACGCTGTGCCGCAGGGCAGGATCACGCAGCATTTGATCGACTCTTAATTCAATATAGACCCACTTGGCTCTTGTTTTATCACCACCGGCATGAGACATTGCCTTAAGCCAGAGGGCTTCGTCAATTTCTTTTTGCTCGATGTCCTTGTAGGCCACCAAATAAAGTTCTTCGTTCATAATTATATCTTTTTGATAGTTGCGAAACGCTTCTCTTATAACAATCCCTAGTTTTTGAATTCAGTTACGCGTTCCTCACAATTTCTCCTTGCATATATTTGACCGTTTTTCTCAAAATACTTTCAGCCCGCCTTAATTTTTTACCAAAGCAAACTGAACTGAAACTCGGCTCTAATTCAGGCGCTGGCTTAAATCCAGTCCTAATTGTTTTATGTTTTCCTTTAATTCATCCAACTGATCACTATTCAATCCGTCAAAAGGCGGCAGCACGTGTTCCCACTCCGCGGAGCTTTTTTGATCAGCAAAAATACTTTTCAGTCCGGAAACAAACGGATAGCTTTCAAATGCCTTGCGCAGTAAAGTTAATTTTTTCTGCTTATGCTCGGCGTCCTGATTCTGCTCATTTTTCCATGCCTGGAACACCTGCTGACATTCAGCAGCAAGTAGGTTTGCTGTGGCTGTAATGGAGCCTGCCCCGCCATTCTTCAAAATTTCCAGCAGAAATTTTTCTGTTCCCGCATACACCATCAGGTCCGGAACATTTTGCGCCACAGCCAGCATGTTGTCCCAGTTTCCGGAACTGTCTTTGATGCCTGCAGCAATTTCTCCGAAATTACTTTTTAACTGGTTGAGGACATTGTGATCAAAATTGTATCCGGTGAATTTTGGGAAATTGTAAAAAACAATACGCAGCCCGGAATCATCCACAGCAGAAATCAATTCTGAAAAAAAACGGATTACGCTTTCGTCGCTTTGAGGTTTATAATAAAAGGGAGGAAGAACCAAAACAGTATAAACACCGGCATCAATGCTGGCTTTAGTCAAACGTACCACGTCCTGCAATGAGCAGGATCCTGTGCCGATCATCAGGCGGTCAACAGGGAGTTTTTTTGCAGACTTTTCAATAATTTCCTGGCGCTGTTCGATTGTCATTGAATTGGCTTCACCGGTACTTCCAAGCAAAGCCACTCCATCCGATCCATTATCCAGCAGCCATTCCACATGACTGATAAGCGCCGGGGCATTTGGGTTATATGAAGCAGTAAACGGTGTTAATGAGGCTGTGTAAATTCCTGTTTTCGGTGAAGTCATTTTCTATTAAGCGGTTTGTAATTCAGATTTGAGCATTCCTGTAATGGGGGATAATTAAAACAGTTATTTGAAAATAATTCAATGACATACTCTGAAGTCATAGTTCAACAACTATGAGGACATGGCGTTGCGGATATGTTCCAGTGCCTGTTGAATTTGAGTCTCAGATACCATCAAATTTGTTACGGCACGAATCATTGTAGTTTCCCTTGGAAGCACAAAAGTGCCCTGCTGATCCAGTCTCTGTATAAGTTCCTGAGCAGTGTATCCTTGTACACAAAAATTGACGATATTCGTTTCCACATCATCCGGATCTATTTCGATACCTTCAATTTCAGCCAGTCCTTTGGCAAAAGTTTTGGCGTTGTCGTGATCAACCGTCAGTCTTTCGCGGTTATTTTCCAGCGCGTACAAAGCCCCTGCCGCGATGATTCCGGCCTGTCTCATTCCTCCTCCAAATTGCTTCCGGAAACGTCTTGCCTCCATGATAAAATCACTGTCTCCAACAAGCGCTGATCCTACAGGGGCTCCCAGCCCTTTGGAAAAACACACGCTTACGGAATCAAAATATTTTGCAATTTCACTCTCCGGAACTTTTAAGGCAGCAGCAGCATTCCAGATCCGTGCTCCGTCAAGATGCATCTTCAAGCCATTTTCACGAGCAGTTTTTTCCACTTCCTCAAGTTTTTCCAGCGGCCAGACTTTTCCACCGCCTCGATTGGTAGTGTTTTCCACACATACCAGTTTTGTACGGGGATAATGGGAATCAATCTCCCTGAAAACAGTTTCCATTTCCTCTGAGCCAAAAACACCCCTGTTTCCGGGGATTAAACGACAAATTGCTCCGGAAAGCGCCGCGGTTGCTCCGGCTTCATAAAAATAAACGTGCGCGTTCTGGTCAAGCAATATTTCGTCCCCTGGCTCTGTATGAGTGCGTACTGCCGTTTGGTTAGTCATTGTTCCGGAGGGCATGTAAACCGCAGCTTCTTTTCCAAGAATTTCAGCAACCCGTGCTTCCAGTTCGTTGACCGTTGGATCATCTCCAAAAACATCATCTCCAACAGATGCGTTGGCCATTGCTTCCCGCATTTCAGCTGTGGGAAGAGTAACTGTATCGCTGCGCAAATCAATCATGATCGAGCTTTATGAATAATAATTTCAGTTGCTTAACTAAGAATGACAAGACTTCTAAGGTGAGAACAATCCCTGCCGATTTAAAACCGGCAGGGATTTAATTGAAAGGAACAAATTTTCAGGAAAGCTGAGTCAACGCGCGTTTAGCATAAACCTGTGCCATTGCCCGCCGGTATTCTTCGCTGACAAAATAATCACTGAGAACACTGCGTCCTTCGGCAGATTTTGCTGAGGCTGCTGCAATTGTATCATCGTTGAGCGCCTGTCCCCTGATCGCGTCTTCAACTCCGTCGTCACGAAATGCTGATTCTGCTACTCCGCTGAAACCTACACGGACATCAGAACAATTTCCTCCGGATTTGTCCATTGCCACGGCACATCCCACATAAGGATAACGGGATGCCGGCTGGGGGAATTTGAGATAGCATGAATTTGCATTGGCGCTGTCAGTTGGAATTCGGACCTCAGTCAGGATTTCATTATCGCCCAACGCGGTTTCCCAAAGCCCGGTGAAATAATCAGCTGCTTCAATTGTGCGTTCTCCTCCGGAGCCTTCAGCAATGATGGTGGCATTCAGAGCCAGCACTACACCCGGATAATCAGCCTGCGGATCAGAGTGTGCCAGAACACCGCCGATTGTTCCGCGGTTACGAACCTGGACATCACCAATCTGCGCGGCTGCCTGGCTCAAAGCCGGAGCTT
Source organism: SAR324 cluster bacterium REDSEA-S27_B3 (assembly GCA_001627865.1). Classification (GTDB taxonomy): domain Bacteria; phylum SAR324; class SAR324; order SAR324; family NAC60-12; genus Arctic96AD-7. The sequence continues at coordinate 34,737 of LUQO01000043.1, read as the reverse complement.
TTTGCTGAACCAGACTTGAAGATTCGACCATCCAGTGGGTGGTACCGGCACCAATTGCCAGGTAATCTCCTTTGTCGTTTATGTATTTCAGTTCAGAAATGCCACCTATGTCGATCAGTGTTCCCGGAGTAGCCAGCCGCAGCTTCATGGTTGGAACAAGGCTGTGACCTCCTGCCAGTATTTTTGCCTCATCACCATGCTGCTTAAGCAAAGCAAGCGCCTCCCTCACAGAACCTGCTCGTTGATAATCAAAAGATTCAGGAATCATTTTTACCTCTTTTATAGTGAGTTAGTTAAATCAAATTTTTTACTAATAATCAGCTTTGCATTGCAGCCCAGACACTTTGCGGAGTAAGTGGCATCTGTAAATCCTTTACTCCGTAATCTGACAGAGCATCAATCACCGCGTTGACAACAGCCGGCGTAGAACCAATCGTTCCTGCTTCACCGATACCCTTCACACCCAACGGGTTGTGTGGACATGGAGTTACGGTGGTATCTGTTTCAAACATTGGAAAGTTGTCTGCTCTTGGCATGCAGTAGTCCAGCATGGAGCCGTTCAGCAATTGTCCGGAATCGTCATAAACCGCTCCTTCATAAAGTGCCTGACCAATTCCATGAGCTACTCCTCCGTGAACCTGACCGTCAACAATCATCGGATTAATAATATTTCCCGCATCATCTACGGTTACATATCTTACTATTTTTACTTGTCCGGTTTCCTTGTCAACTTCAACTACGCATATATGTGCGCCAAACGGAAATACAAAATTTGCAGGATCGTAAAAACTTGCGAAGTCCAATCCGGGTTCCTCATTTTCAGGATAACTGTGCGGGACATAAGCGGTTAATGCGACATCACCAAATCCAACTGATTTATCTGTGCCTTTTACAGTCCATGATCCATTTGCGAATTCAAGATCATCCGGCGAACATTCCAGTTTATGCGCGGCAATACGTGCTCCTTTTTCTTTGACTTTATCCACGCTTTTCATGATCGCGCTTCCACATACAGCAAGGCTGCGGGATCCATAGGTTCCCATACCAAACGGTACACTTTCAGTATCACCATGGACTACATTCACATCCTCCATACCGATCCCGAAGGAATCAGCAACTATTTGGGAAAATGTGGTTTCATGACCTTGTCCATGCGAATGTGCCCCGCTATAGATGGTTACCTTGCCAGTCGGATGAACCCGGATGCTTGCAGCATCATATAATCCTACACGAGCCCCCAGGGAACCAACCACCGCTGAAGGGGCGATGCCGCATGCTTCAATGTAAGTTGAAAAACCGATTCCCAGCAGCTTGCCTTCAGCACGAGCCTTGTCCCTGTCTTTTTTCAGTTTTTCATAATTAGCATTTTTGAGGGCTTTCTTTAATGCTCCTTCGTAGTTTCCACTATCATATTGCAAAGCAACCTGGGTCTGGTAGCCCGGTTGTTTTACACCATCAAATGGTGGAATGAAATTTTTAAGACGGAATTCAGCAGGATCCATCCCAATTTCACGAGCGGCTGTTTCTACCAGCCGTTCGATGCCATAAGTTGCTTCCGGACGGCCCGCGCCGCGAAGAGCATCAACAGGAACAGTATGCGTTACCACAGCAGTCACATCAACATGGATAGCCGGTGTGGTGTATAATCCCTGCATCAGTGTTCCATGCAGATATGTTGGCACACATGATGAGAAATTAGATAAATATGCCCCCAGTGAAGCATAGGTTTTTGTACGCAGCCCTATGATTTTTCCTTCTTTGTCCAAAGCTATTTTCGCGTCTGTGACATGATCACGTCCATGGCAGTCAGTGAAAAATGCTTCTGTCCTGTCTGCAGTCCACTTCACAGGACGGCCAATCTGTTTTGCTGCCCAGAGGACACCGCACTCATCATTGTAAACAAAGATTTTACTTCCGAATCCGCCTCCCACATCTGGTGAGATTACACGGAGCTTATGTTCCGGAATACTCAAAACGAATGCCCCGATTACCAAACGTGCCAGGTGTGGATTTTGAGATGTTGTGTACAAGGTGTACTTGTCTTCATTGGAATCGAAATGACCCAATGCAGCCCTGGGCTCAATGGCATTTGGTACGAGTTTCTGGTTATGGTATGACAGTTCAGTGATGTGGTGCGCTTTTTCAAAAGCCGCGTCTGTTTCTTCTTTATTGCCAAGTTCCCAGTCATAAATCGTATTATTTGGAACATCATCATGAACCAGAGGAGCACCATCCTGAGCTGCCTCCTTGGGATTTACTACTGCGTCCAGGACTTCATAATTCACTTCAACCAGACCTGCTGCATCTCGGGCTATATTTTTGCTCTCAGCAATTACCAGTGCAACAGCATCTCCAACATGCCGCACTTTATCTGCTACCATTATTGGATGACCCGGCTCCTTCATGGTGTCGCCATTTTTGAAATCAACCTGCCAGCCGCAGATGGAACCGACAATGCCCGCGTCTGCGATATCCTGTCCGGTGAACACCTTCACCACCCCGTCCAGCGCTTCTGCCTTTGAAGTATCAACACCTTTTATATTCGCGTGTGCATGTGGACTTCTTACATAAACAGCGTGGGTTTGGTTGTCCATGTTGAAGTCATCTGTATATTTCCCTTCACCTTTAATGAAACGGTTATCTTCAACCCGTTTAACTGATTTTCCTATTAAATCGCCCATTGAGTCTCCTATACTTTAGTGGCGGCATCCTGAACCGCTGTGACAATATTCTGGTAACCGGTGCAGCGGCAGAAGTTTCCTTCTAACGAGTGCCGGATTTCATCTTCTGACGGATTAGGATTTCTCTCCAGCAACTGCCATGAAGACAGTATCATTCCCGGAGTACAGAATCCGCATTGTAATCCGTGTTTCTCACGGAAACTTTCCTGTATAGGATGCAGTTTTCCGTTCTCAGCCATCCCTTCTATTGTTTTAATTTCCGCACCTTCACATTGCACAGCAAGCAAAGTGCAGGATTTCACTGTTTCACCATCAACGATGATGGTGCAGGCTCCGCAGCTGCTTGTGTCACAGCCCACATGAGTACCGGTCAGCCGCAGGTTCTCGCGTAAATGAGTCACAAGAAGTGTGCGTGGCTCCACATCATGTGTGTATGAGGTGCCGTTTACTGTCATTGAAACTTCCATCGATTTTTCCTCCTAAGAATATTTATTTATTCACCGTCAGCACGGATTCATCACTCTTTTGTCTTCCAAAATGCAAAGACTAACACCAGAATTAAGCTGTGTCAAATTTTTTTTAAAAGTTTCTCACTTAAATACATTTTTTTTGTTTTTTGCCTGCTTCTAAAGGACAAAACAACAGAACAATCGTCTTATCTTATCCGCTGACGGAGTTCATGTTTTTGAATTTTCCCTGTCGCGGTTTTTGGCAAAGGCCCGAAAATTACCTTTTTCGGCCTCTTGAAACGGGCAATGTGATCAGTGCAGAATTCTATTATCTGCTCAGCATCTGTCGTCTCACCAGCTTTCAACTCAATAAACGCGCATGGGGCTTCACCCCAGGTTTCATCAGGCATTGCAACAACTGCCGCTTCGCCAACAGCAGGATGCCTGTAAAGCACATTTTCAATTTCCACAGAAGAAATATTTTCTCCTCCTGAAATAATAATATCCTTGGCACGATCCTTAATCTGAATGTAACCGTCTGCTTGAACAGCCGCCAGGTCACCGCTGTGAAACCAGCCTCCTTCGAATGCTTCGTCAGTTGCCTTGACGTTGTTCAGATAACCTTTCATTACCGTATTGCCACGCATTACAATTTCGCCAACAGTTTCGCCGTCAGCAGGTACAGGTTTCTTTGTCTGCGGATCAATCACTCGTACTGACTCCATCATCGGGAAACGAACACCCTGCCGTGCCAGGAGTTCCGCCTGTCGTTCCTCGCTCTGATCTAGCCATTCCTGCTGAAATACCGACTGTTGAACATGGCCGTATGTTTCAGTCAAACCATATACATGCATGACTTCAAAACCGAATTTTTTCATGCTTTCCAGAACCTTTGCTGGAGGAGGCGCTCCAGCAGTGATTACCTTTATTGTGCGGTCAAAACGCTTTTGCTGCTCTTCCGGAGCATTTGCCAGCATGTTCAATACAACAGGTGCACCTCCAAAATGTGTAATTTTGTAACGTTCGAGCAGTTCAAAGAGAAGCTGCGGACTGAATGCACGCATGCAGACAATGGTTCCGGCCATCAAGGTCATGGTCCAGGCATGGCACCAGCCGTTGCAGTGAAACATTGGCACACAGTAAAGGTATCTGGGGTGCCTTGGCAATTCCCATCCGGCGACTGTACCCATGCACATCAGGTAGGCGCCGCGATGATGATACACAACTCCTTTAGGACGGCCTGTTGTTCCGGAAGTAAAATTAAGCGCCAGTGCCTGCCATTCGTCCTTCAGGGGAGGACAACTGAATTCAGAAACACCAGAGCTGACCAGTTCCTCATAATTCAAAACATCAAGCTCTACATCAGGCTTCTCTGCAGCAGACTCATCATCAATCATGATTAAGATCGGTTTGAGCTTAATTTGCTGAAGCGCTTTTTTGGCCAGCGGAAGCAGTTCCCTGTCCACTATCAGCGCCTTTGCCTGGCCAAACTCAAGGATGTAGGCCACTGTGTCAGCATCAAGCCTTGTGTTGATGGTATTGAGAACAGCGCCAGACATCGGCACAGCAAAATGCACTTCAAACATTTCCGGTGTATTGAAGGCCAGAACTGCTACTGTATCCCCCTCGCTGATGCCTGATTCGGCAAGACCGGAAGCAAGGCAAATGCAGCGTTCCCTGCACTCCCGCCAAGTGTAACGTCTTTCACCATAAATAATTGCCTCACGTTCAGCATAAATATCCGCGGTGCGGTGCAGAAAAGAGATAGGTGTAAGCGGAACGTAATTAGCAGGATTAAAATCAAGCGCTTCGTATGCTTCTTTCATAAGTCAAACTCATTCTTTTCATTAAAATTGCTACTGCTCTGAGTCGATTTTTGCTGCACACTTTCAGTGTTATGTGATCTTAAATGATGTGTTCATAAAAAGTCAAAATACCTCACTTGCGGTATCTGACTCATTATTTACCGCTCAAACCAAGTGATGCAAAATCAAACGGAAGCTCAGTAATTTGGCCATTATCAGAGCCGGTGCCGGTATTAACTTCCAACTCATCCAAGCCTGCTATTTCTTTGAGATCACACCTCGCGTAGGCCAGGTAAACAGAATATCGGGGTGACCAGGTGTGGGATGTGATTTCACCGATCATTTTTTTGCCAGCTAAAACTTCCCTGCCAGCCAGATCAACTTTGCGGGCAATAACCAATCCAACAAGCCTGGTTTTAGGCACATGCTTTCTCAGCGCGTTTATGCTCAGGCTTTCAATGTCAGCATCGAGGCTGACATACTGGTCAAGCCCGCATTCAAACGGTGTTGTTTTGTAAGTTGCGTCTGCTCCAAAAGACAGTAGTCCGCTTTCAATCCGCTCAATCAAATTCGGACATCCAACCCCTACATTCAGGTCTTCACCTCTGGCGAAGAGTTCGTCCCATAGTTTTCTGCCAAGACGAGCGTCATTCACATATATTTCGAAACCGCCCTGCTTGCTCCAGCCTGAGCGTGCCACAAACATTGAAGCACCTTCAAAATTATTCCATTCTCCCCTGAAAAATCCGATATCACTGATTTCTTCACCAAATACTCTCACCACAAGTTCTTCTGCTTTGGGTCCCTGAACGGCAAGCGGCCAGATGTCAGGCTCATAAACTTGCACATCAAACCCGAATCCTGTTGCCAGACCCTTGGCCCAGAGCAGTACATCCGTATCTGCAATAGAGAACCACCATTTATCCTGTTTTATCTTAATCAGAATCGGATCATTGATCATTAATCCATTTTCATCGCACAGTGGAGCATATAAGCACTGACCGATCTGAGCAGCTGAAATATCACGTGGAGTCATCAGCTGCACAAGTTTGTCTGCGTCCGGACCTATGATTTCAACCTGTCGCTGGCAGGAAACATCCCACACCTGCACTGCTTCACAAAGGTGCCAGTAATCTTCTTCAATCCCGCGAAAAAATGCAGGCAGCAGCATGTGGTTGTACACAGTGTAGGCTTTTACACCGCAGGCTTCCACATGGCTGGTGAAGGGTGTGGAGCGTATCCGGTTGGAAATCAACAGTTCCGGATTCATGACTATGCTGTAGTGAAATGTAATTAATTTTCTTGGATTGTAATCATCCGGGAAACAAAACTGAACCGAGGCTAACAATAACAAAGAATACGTTTATGGCAAGTTATTTTCACGGCTGATTTAACAATGTTTGTGTAGATTTAACATGCTGCACTGATCTGAATTATTACTTGCTTTCTGCAGAAAATCATTGAAGTATGAATTATTTTAAACCATTAACATTCTCACTTAAACAAAGTATAAATTTTTTACATATGTCAACTATGCCATCAATTCATCCTCAAATGCAGTCTGTTCTGCAAAAAAGCGCAGCATTGGTAACCCCGTATTCAATTACGGAAACTCCACTGCATCAGGTTCGGGAACTTTATGCGCAGGAACGCAAGTTCTGGAATTCCGGAGGTCCAAAGATTTCGACCATTTTGGAAACAGCAGTCAAAGGACCGGCTGGAGAGGTCTCAATACGAATTTATCATCCAAATCCAAAAAATTGTTTGCCACTGCTTGTATATCTGCACGGGGGAGGGTTTGTTGTTGGCAGCAATGATACTCATGACAGAATCATGCGTGAACTGGCAAATCGCTGCGGTTGTGCCGTGCTTGGTGTGGAATATTCTTTGTCTCCGGAACAAAAGTTTCCTGTTGCTCTTGAGGAAACAATGTCAGTTTTGAATTGGCTGAAAAATCGTGATTACAAACAAAAATTCCCGGCTCTCAATTTAGATCCGGAACGTGTTGCCCTTGGTGGGGATTCTGCCGGAGCAAGTCTTAGCATGGGTGCTGCGCTCAGCATGAAAAATTATTTGTCCGGACTATTATTGGTTTACGGCTGGTTCGGTTTACGGGACTCGTGTTCTTCACGTCTGTATGGTAGTTCAGAAGATGGTATGGGAGAAGATGACAGGGCATTCTATCGGGAATCTTACCTGAATTCTGAAGAAGAAATGACAGATTTGCGGCTTGACGTTCTCAATGCGGATTTAGACGGTTTTCCGCATTCCTGCCTGATTGTTGCAGAATTGGACCCATTACAGGATGACAGCACAGCGCTTGCTGCTTTACTTGAAAGGGCAGGAGTTTCTGCAGAACTTCACCTGCATGAGGGAGTTCTACATGGTTTTTTGCACTACTGCAGCATGCTGGACGCGGCAGTCACAGCGCTGGATCAATCCGCAATTTTTCTACGCAGAGTCCTCAATTTGTGAAGAGAATCATTATTTGATTTGTTAATTTCTCTTGTTCATTTCGGTGAAATTTCAACTTCTGCCTCAATCTCAACCGGTGTATTGAAGGGCAGCTCTGCTAACCCCACAGCTGACCGACAATGGTCTCCTATGTCTTCACCGAATACATCGATAATCAAGTCCGAAAATCCATTTATCACCGGAGGTGTCTGCACGAAACCCGGCGCAACATTGATCATGCCAAATACTCGAAGCCACGCGGAAATTCGGTCAAGTGAACCTAGTTCACATTTCAGGCTGCTCAAAATCGCAAGTCCTGTAAGACGGGCTGCCTGATATCCTTGTTCTATTGATACCTCGGCGCCAACTTTTCCTTTTATTTCAGAAATACTGCCGTCCGGGTTCAAAGCAACATGTCCCGAAACATAGGCTCTATCTCCGCGAACACGAACCCAGGAAAAAGGAAGTTTCACATTCGGTGGGAGCTTTATTGGTTCAGGAAGAGCCAGTTTTAACTCTTCAATTCTTTTATCAGGAGACATAATAATTCTCTTTCTTTATAGTTTAGTTTTAGTAAATCAGCTTAACTTTGTTACCAATTTTTCGTGCTTTGCAACTTTTGCTTGCCTATGATCGGCAGTTACAAACAACTCAGCTTCCCACTCAATAGCACATGCTATGTGTAAAGCATCCATAGTCTTCAAAACATAGTTTTCCAGGAGCATCCCTGTCTTTGCAATAATTTTGGATGTAAGATTAATGATTTGAATATCGGTTAGCTCCTCAACAAGCCTTTCCTTTGCCTTATAATATTCGACTGAATTGATATTTCTTTCTCTTAGCCGCATGTTCAATGCTGAAAGAATTTCCGGGAAACAAATGACACTTAATCCAATTTCTGAAGCTTGCAAACACAAACGCTCAATTTCTTCACTTCCGGATTCCTCAATATACCTCTTGGCAAAAGCCGATGAATCAAAAAAAACATTCATGTAATCTAGCGTTCCTGAAGAATAGCCTGAGATATGCCGGATCCCTTTGTTGTAAGTCTCAACCCTGGCCTTTTCCAAGAAGGTAAAGTAATTGTTTCACCTTGAACTGGTGAAATTTCTGCTACAGGTTTTCCGTGACGTATTAATTGAATCATCTCTCCATTTTCAACTTCTGAGATGATAGTTGATGCATTTTTACGAAATTCGGTAAAAGTAATACTTCTCATGACTGCCTCAACTAAAAAAAAATATAAGGGTGAATAATTGATAATCAGTTATAGTGTACACTAATGCACATTAGAGCACAATGTTTTTTGCAGTCTGACAACTGAGCTGACATGCCGTTTTGCAGTAGAGACAGATACAGCGAAAAGGCACCGGAACAGGTTGCCGATTTTCTGCGAAGAGTTATCAATTTGTGAATCGATAAGTCAGCTCGTTACTTCATCCAGCTGTCTGTGGTATGGCCCCTCTAACCAGAGGGAATTTTTCACTTATTAATCTATCACCGGTTTTTAACTTTGAGTCGAGGTATGTTTCCAGAGCAGGCACCTCATCAAAAGTAACATCGTCTCCGGCCCAATTAGTTGAGAAGGCGGCACGTCTTCTATCCAAAGTATTTCCCGGTGCACTGTGAAAGATATAAGAATTCCATACCAGCATATCTCCCGGGTTCATTTCTGTACTAAGCACTTCAATGTTGCTGTCATGATCAATATCAGGAGGTTCAAGACGCTCTTTGCGAACATGCAAATAGTCAGCTGCTTCATCCTCAAAGTTTACTGCACGATACACGATCTTCGCATTATGCGAACCACGATAAAATCTCAGCGCTGTAAATTGCGGAATATGATCCAGCGCAACCCAACAGTTAATTACTTTTGTTCCGCGCAGAGGATAGTAGGAATGATCCTGATGCCAGGGTGTAGCCGCGTTTTTACTATCTGCTTCCTTGATCAGCAGAAAATCATAAAACAAACTCATATATCTGGATTCCAGAAAAGGCCATGCCAGATCAGCAATATGGCTTTCAAAAATGAATTCTCTGAACGGCCCAACTTTTTTCCATGCCTGAGAACTTACCGAAAAACGTCCATAGTCTCCGGACTTCTTAACAATGTCCAAATTCTCGCTTGCGCCAGTCAGTGCCTGTGATATGCCCTGCTCAATCACATCCAGCCAATCTTGTGAGAAAGCATTCCTTAAGCATACAACTCCATCCTCCTTGTATGCTGATATGGCATTTTCACTGATTACACAATCAGTCAGCTGGAACTCAGAAACCTGCTGAAATTTGCTGCTGTTTTGCTGCACTTTTGACATTTACTGAACAGTACATTGTTGAATAGAAATCTTAATCGAGCATCGTCTTACCAATCAAGCTGATTGAATCTCGCTTGATGCATCGAACTTAAAATAACTTTAATCAGTAAGCACGCTTCTTCTTTGCCCCCCGATATAAAATATCTGCCATATTAGCGTTAACAGCTTTCCGGTCGGCAACACTACGCTTCTCCATATCAAACTGTGGTCGGCGAAGTTCAATATTATTCTCGAAATAATTGTTTCCACGAATATGCAGTCGATAATCTTTACCGGCTGTCTGACGTACGTTCGGAGGCATATATGATTGAATTGCAAATCCAATTCGCCGTTCATCACTCAGGTTTGGTTGTGAGCCATGAATCACTTCAGCATGGTGCAATGACATTTGACCTGCTCGAAGAATCAAATCAACCGCGTTGGATTCATCAACATCACAAACCACCTGCCCGCGTGTAAGGATGTTGTCTTCATCAAAGGTGTCTGAATGTTTGCGAATGTGATCGATATGACTGCCGGGTATCATGCTCATACAGCCATTTACCCGATTGCTGGGTGTCAGCGCCAGCCATGGTGTGACAAAATCGTGCGGTATAAAACCCATGTATGTCGCATCCTGATGCCAGCTTACAAAACCCGCGCTTTCCAATTCCTTGATAAACAAAACACTGGCGCATAACGATATATCCGGTCCGATCAAATCCTCTACCGCATCGACAATCACAGGATGATGCACCAGTTCATCAAGACAAGTCAGCGACAAATGGGCGTTGTTTCTGTTTTCCAGATTGAAATCATCCGGATACTCCCGCTCGGCTGCTTCAAGGCGTTCCTTATACGATAAGGCTTCATCTTCCGACAAAACGTCGATTGGAGAGATGAATCCTTGTTTGTGGTATTGATTGATTTGCTGTTGAGTGAGGACTTTGGGCATGGCTCGAACTCGGAATTTTTTCTTACTCAGAAGATTTCAATTTTCATCAACACAAAACTAAAACTTAATCTAATCAAAGTATGATTCAATTTTATCCAGTAAATATTATCGCTTCAATCCGGAATTAATTCAAAGGTCACCAACACCGCACGATGATCTGAGGGGTAATCTGGAAAAGCAATGTCTGAGGTTTCAGCTGCTTCACCAAGCCGTTGAACATTTTTCACCATAACTCCGTTTCCGGTAAAGTAAACAAAATCAATCCTGTCTTCCTCAAAAAAATCAACATTCAACAACTGATAAGGGACATAAGGTTAGTGCCAGAGGTGCGTGTTGAACATCCAGATGTTCTGTCCGGATGGCAGTTCCACCTGTATTCCTGAACCTCCCGGAGATTGTGATGTAATCGGGTAACGGCTTAGGGTGGATTGACCGGCCTGCTGGGTCCAGCGTGCACGCAGCTTGTTGCCGCCTCCTCCGGCTTCCTCCATTGAATCCAGAATTGCGTGACGTGCATAAGAAAATCCGAGTGCCTTCGCTATCTCCGGAGTCTGATCATCAAATTCGCGGTTTACATTTTCCTGTATTCCCACAAGGTCTGCATCGGATTCCCTGATAATATCAATGGTTTTTTCCAGCGGTTGACGGTGTCCGCCCCAATAAATGTTAAAACTTAAAATTCGTAAAGTTGAGAGATTCATCTGACGTGTCAATTGCAGAATGTTCAGTCAAAAATACAGCAAAATGATTTCGAATAAAATTTCGAATCAGCTCGCCAATTCCTTCGGAGAGTGCTGGCAGGCAAAGGTATGACCTGATGCAGCGGTTTGTACAGGAGGGCGTTCACTGACACAAATATCAGGAATGACCGCCGGACAACGCTCATTGAAAGGACAGCCGCGTTCCGTGATTTTGACTTCACGAGCGATCCCTGCCTGGGCCTCGCGGGTAGAGAGCGTTTCCTCCAGCCAGTTCTGGCGCATCTCCGGAACCGAGGAAAGCAGCAGCCGCGTGTAGGGGTGGAAAGGTGGTTCGAAGACGGCAGACTTCGGCCCCTGTTCGGCAATGCGTCCGGCGTAGAACACAACAACTTTATCGGCAATGCTGGCAACGGTATCAAGATCATGGCTGATGAAAAGGTAAGTCAAACGTAATTCACTTTGAAGTCGCTGCAGCAGATTTAGAATTGCCTGTGCGACAATTGTGTCCAGCGCTGAGGTGACTTCGTCACAGATGATCAAATCCGGCTCGGCGGCCAATGCGCGGGCGATGCAGATGCGCTGCTTTTCGCCTCCGGAAAGTTCACCGGGGAATCGGTCAATGTAGCGGTCGGACAGCTCGATCTGCTCCAGCAGCTCGATGATGCGCCGTTCCCGTTCCTTGCCGCTGAGGCCGAGATAGAAGCTGAGCGGACGGCCAATAATGTCCCGAACTCGCTGGCGGGGATTGAGCGCCACGTCCGGCATCTGGTAGATCATCTGGGCCTCACGGAGCTGCCGCTTGTTGCGCTGGGCAAGTTCTGGGGGCAGTCGTTCTCCGGCGAACTCGATGCTGCCGGAGCGCGGTGGGAGCAGTCCCGTGATCACCCGAGCAAGTGTACTTTTGCCGCTGCCGGATTCGCCCACAACCGCAACCGTCTGCCCGCGTGTCACCGAAACAGACACGTCCTGGAGAATGTCTGGGCCATTGCGGTATCCTGCCGTCACGGAATTGATGGTAAGCAGAGCTCCAGATTCCGCGGCTTCCGAGGGCGGTTTTTCGTGACGGGTGCGGGCGTCCAGCAGGGCGCGTGTGTAATCCTGCTGTGGAGCAGTGAGCATTTGTCCCGTGGTGTTCATCTCGATCAGATCCCCGTAGCGCAGTACCATCAGATGATCCGCAAGCTGCGCCACCACGGCAAGGTCGTGTGTGATGTAAATCGCCGCAACCTGTCTGGCAGTGACCACTTCCTTGATAGTCTTCAACACTTCAATTTGTGTGGTAACATCAAGAGCAGTTGTGGGTTCATCAAAGACGAGCAAATCTGGTCCGCAGGCCATAGCCATGGCGACCATCATGCGCTGCAGCTGTCCCCCGGAAACCTGATGCGGCCAGCGTTCGCCAATGTTCTCCGGATCGGGTAGGTCAAGGCTGCGGTAGAGATCACGCCCCTTTTTCTCAGCTTCTCTGCGGGATAGCACCCCGTGGTCCACAGGGGCTTCTGAAAACTGATCGAGAAGCCGATGGGCCGGATTGAAGGCGGCGGCTGCGCTTTGGGCGACATAGGCAATGCGTGTACCCCGGAGCCTGCGCTTTTTTTCCTCGGAAGCAGTGCGAAGTTCGAGGCCGTCGAAGATGATGTCACCGTCAGTGATACGGCAGCCATCGCGTGTGTAACCCATCGAAGCCAGTCCGATTGTGGATTTCCCAGCTCCTGATTCACCAATCAGCCCAAGCACCTCCCCGCGTTTGAGCTGCAAATCCACGCCGCAGACGATCTCGTGCCAGCCCTTTTCAGACAGTCCTTCGATCCGCAACCCTTTTACTTCAAGTAAGGGAGTTATTGTTCCGCTTTCAGTATTGGAATGAGTTTCAGCTGACATCCTTTAATCCGCTTGATTTGTGAAGCATCCAGTCCACGACGAAATTGACCGCAACCGTCAACAGAGCAATTGCTCCGGCTGGCAGCAGCGGGGTAATGTCGTCGTAAGTGATCAGCGTTGAATTGTCCCGGACCATCGATCCCCAATCCGCCGTGGGCGGCTGGATGCCTAATCCGAGGAAACTGAGCGCAGAAATGAAAAGAAATACAAAGCAGAAGCGTAGCCCGAATTCAGCCAGCAATGGTGCGGTGATGTTTGGCAGTATTTCCTTGACCGTGATCCAGCCCAGCCGTTCCCCGCGAAGGCGGGCGACCTCAACAAAATCCATCACGGCGACATTCATGGCCGTGGCACGAGCCAACCGGAAAACTCGGGTGGAGTCGAGAATTGCAATTACGGAGATAAGGTAGGGCATCGCGGTGCCGAAGATGGAAAGCACCAGCAGTGCGAAAATCAGCGAAGGGATGGACATCAGCACGTCCACGATACGGCCGAGGATTTGATCGGTCCAACCGCCGACTGTAGCGGCAATCATTCCGGTGATGCTGCCGAGCAGGAAGGCGAGGACGGTGATGAGCAGGGCAATGCCGATGGTGTTGCGTGCGCCATAAATAAGCCGCGAGAGCATGTCCCGGCCAAGGTTATCAGTCCCTAGCAAGTACTTGTCGCCCCACAGTTCGTAGGCGCCGCCGAGGATCTCAGTCTCCCCGTAAGGGGCGATCAGCGGGGCGAAGATCGAGATCACGGCGTAGCCGAAAATCACCAGCATTCCGAACTTCGCTGTCAGTGGGGCCGAGAGGAATTCCTTGAAAAGGTTGGACATGGGCATCAGCGCGGGTGAAGCAGTCGGGGATTGGTGATGATCGAGATCACGTCGGCGGACAGGTTGAGCAAAATATATACGGACGCAAAGATCATCGAACAGGCCTGCACTACCGGAACGTCCCGCTTGGAAACGCTGTCCACCAGCAACTGCCCCAGCCCCGGATAGACAAAAACCACCTCCACGATGACAACACCGACCACCAGGTAAGCCAGGTTGAGCGCGATTACGTTGACGATTGGTGCAAGCGCGTTGGGCAGGGCGTGCCGCAGGATGATCCTGGTCGGGCGGATGCCCTTGAGCCGCGCCATCTCGATGTATGGGCTGGCGAGCAGGTTAATGATCGCCGCCCGCGTCATGCGCATCATGTGCGCGACCACCACGAGGGTGAGCGTCGCGGCAGGCAGCAAAGTACGGTAAAGCTTGTCGCCCAGCGCGAGTTCGGTGCTGACGTTCGAGATGCCCGGAAACCAGCCAAACTTGATGGCGAAGAAGAGGATCAGGATGTAAGCGACAAAGAATTCAGGGAAGGAAATTGATGTGAGTGTGAAGACGTTGACTGCTCGGTCATAGAACGAATTGCGATATAAAGCCGCGAGGATGCCGAGCAACAAGGCCAGTGGAACAGCAATCGCGGCAGCGAACCCTCCAAGGAAAAGCGTGTTGGCTAACCGGATGCCTACAAGTTCAGATATTTCACGCTTGTTTGCCAGCGATACACCCATGTCTCCGGTAGCCATCCCGGCCAACCAGTCAAGGTAACGCAGGTGTGCGGGCTTATCCAGCCCGAGTTCCGCCCGAAAAACCCTCACGGTTTCCGGAGTTGCGCTCTGCCCCAGAATTGATTCCGCCAAGTCGCCAGGCAGAAGCTCCACACCGAAGGTGATGAACAGCGAAATCACCAGCAAGGTGAGCAGGCCCAGCGCAATGCGCTGGGCTACAATCTTGAGGATATGAATCAAGGTTCGAGGTTCGTTTCAAGGTTCGTTTCAAGGTTCAAGGTTCAATGGTCTAGGCCACCTTGTTACTCGGCACTTGTCACTTGTTCCTTGTTCCTTGCCCATTGTTATTTTTACCTGTTACTTGATCAGGAGTACCACCAGCGTTCGTGGAATTTGTCTCCATCCAAGTCCCAGTTCCCGGCCAAAGTTCCATGCTCGATTTTGTCTGTTGTCCCAAAGACATAGTTGGCAAACATGGGGACGACGACTCCTCCTTCATCACGCACTATCTGCTGCATTTCATAGTACATCTCGCGCCGTTTATTCTGGTCTGTTTCCGCACGTGCCTGAATGAGCAGCTTATCGAAACGGTCATGCTTCCAGAAAGTGTCGTTCCAAGACGCTCCGCCCATATATGCAGTTGAGAACATCCAGTCCTCTGTCGGACGTCCTCCCCAGTAACATGCACCCCATGGTTTCTTCATCCACACGTTTGACCAGTAACCGTCGCTCGGCTCCCGAATGACCTCGATGTCGATTCCGGCAACAGCAGCGTGTTCCTTATACAAAACAGCAGCATCGACTGCACCGGGGAAAGCAGCGTCTGCGGCAGAAAGCTGCACCTTGATGCTACCCCCTGCCTTCTTCGCGTAGAAACGTGCCTTATCAGGATCATACGTGCGCTGCGGCAATGTGGCGGCATGAAAAGGATTTGAGGGTGCAATCGGATGATCGTTTCCAACAACCCCGTGTCCGAAGAGCACCTTTTCCACAATCTCATCGCGGTTAACTGCGTGCTTGAGCGCCATACGGACATTGTTGTCGTCAAACGGCGGAGTGTCCGTACGCATCGGGAAGGTGTAGTGCTTGGTACCGGTCGTTTCTTCAACCTTGATTCCACTCTTGCGTGCGAGCAGGTGGGCGGTTTTCAAATCGACACGGTCGATGACATCAACTTCTCCGGTAGTCAAGGCATTGCTCCGGGCAGTAGGATCGACGATGGAGAGCATCTCCAGTTCATTAAACCAGCCACGGTCCGGCTTGAAATAATTGGGGTTGCGTGTTCCGAAGAAGCGCACTCCCATCTCCATTTCCTTGAGGACATAGGCACCGGTACCTATACCGTCCGTGGGGTTAATCTTGCCGTCCTTGGATGCTTTGATGGCAATGTGATAATCTGAAGCAACAAAAGGAAAATCAGCGTTACCTCCTGTCAGTTCAAAAACAACCTTGTACTTACCATCCTTACGAATACTGCTGACTTGCTTCAGCAGTGATTTCGCGGGGGACTTGGTTTCGCCCATGTGGTGCTGAAACGAAGCGATCACGTCATCGGAGTCCAGTGTCTTTCCATTGTGGAACTCCACGCCCCGACGCAGGTTAAAAACCCAAGTTTTCGCACCGTTCTGAGGATCCCAGCTTTCCGCCAATTCCGGAAACATGTTTCCCGTATGATCCACTTCGCCAAGATGGTTCTGGATGGCATAATTGATCTTACTCATGTAGCCGTTTTCATAGGTCGCCGGATCCAGCGTATCGGTGGTGGATCCATGAGCAATACCGGCACGCAAACGTCCTCCACGCTTGGCTGCGTGGGCTTTATCAGCCCATGTCAGCAAAGTTCCCGCGCTTGACCCGATAATGCCCAAAGCAATCAAACGCTGGGCAAATTCTCGGCGAGTTATCTTGCCGGAAATCAGTTCTTCTTTCATTTGCTTAATTTGATTATCCATAATTATCTCCTGGAATTAATCTTTGTTACGCCACTGTTTATCAATGACAACATTTGAACTGAATTTACAGGCGTTCCAAACAATAGTAATTGTTCAAAAACGCATTGAAATTCAATTCAAGTTGTAGGCTATGACATGATCTCAGCAAAAGTCAAGTAAATAATGACTTTGAGGTAAAACTTAGACGCTATTCCTGGGAATGCTGAAATCCCAATTCCTGACAAATATGCGTTGCTTGCGCTCAAATACTTCCAGTTTTGAGTTGACATGAAATTCTCCGGAGGTAGAAGTCATAGTTCCGGAGGCATCGGCACGGCACTGCCAGTCAGCACGTCCGATTCCTGCGCTGCGTTCACAACTTACTTTCAAAGACAGTGGGTCACCCTCCACCAGTGAAAGCGTGTCCTTACTGACATCTTCCATTTCCAGTCCATCATCCAGAAAACAGATGCGTCCGCTGTCAACACTGTCTGTAAGAGTATAACGATCCTCGATCAATTCATGCCGTACAGTTCGGTTCCGGCTGGGAGTGCGGACTGTTTCAGTTTCCAAAGGTGGTGTACACTCCGGTTGAGCAAAATCAGCAAGAAGCTCGTCTTCAGGACGAACAGTCCTGAGCGGAAGATGGAGATAAGTTTCGTTTCCTGGTGAAACTTCCAGTTCCACTGGTTCAGGGCTGGGCCAGGCGTGAGGAGTGTAGGCGGAAGAAAGTGCGAGCCGCCAGCGATGTCCTGGCTTCAGCGAATGAGCACAGGCGTTCAGCCGTACATTTGCATTGAATTGCTTCCCTGGTATTAACGGGTCAGGATGTTCATGACTGTTGCGATGAATAAGGTTCAGCAAGCCCCAGCTGACCAGCAGGGAAGATCCATCAGGTGAAACATCACACAAGCGAGCCGCTATCAAAGCCTGGGGTTTGTCGCTGGTCAGGATAAGCTTAACTTCCGGATTACCCAATATTTCCTTGCTTTCGGTAAAAAGCTCTGAAGTGAAGCACAATGACTTTGAATCAGCATAACGCTGATCTCCGGGAAAATCTCCCGGTATTCCCATGGGGAACCACATACCGCCTTCAAAACCTACCGCTTGTGTTTTTGGAACTCTAAGGGACTTTTCTTCAGCAAACTTATTTGTGAGACCATCACTGTTTAAATAAAAATACTGTGATTCAAGATTGTGAGGCGTCAAAAGCGGTTCAGCCACCCAACGACCAGGGCGTTCTTGATGAAAAGTTTTAGGAACAACACTTTCCTGCATCCAGACTCGCAGCATTGGTTCATCCATGATTCCCGTGTCTGTCTCCTTCAGCCAGTGATCCCACCAGCGCAGGCATTCCTGGGCAAAACCAATCTGTGGCGCCGGCAATGCACGCTGGGGATATTCGTGTGCCCATGGACCGATCAGCCCTTTGCGGGGACAGGAAAGCCCGGACAGCATTCTTGGAATGGCGTTGCTGTAGGGATCAGCCCAGCCTCCAACCGTGTAAACCGCGCACTGTACTGCAGAATAATCTTCGCAAATCGAACCATGCTTCCAGTAATCGTCGCGATGTTGATGGCTCAGCCATTCCTTGACCAGGCATGGTGTCTGTTCCAATCTCTCCAGCCAGGCTTTGCGCCATCCGTCCCTCAGCACTTCAGGATCAGGAGGGCGTGCATTCCAGGCAAGCATGGTAGTACTCCATCCCAGCATGTCAGTGGACAGGATGCAGCCGCCTTTGTAATGCACATCATCAGCGTAACGATCATCTGTTGAGCAAACTGTGATGATCGCCTTCAGTGCGTGAGGCTGCATCGCGGCCACCTGCAATGAGTTGAACCCTCCCCATGATTTGCCCATCATGCCTACCTTGCCGTCACACCACCGCTGCCTGGCCAGCCATTCAATTACGGATACTCCATCATCCAGTTCCTGCTGTACGTATTCATCCTGCAGAACCCCGGAAGGTTCGCTTTCAGAATCACCACTGCCGCGCATATCAACTCTAACAGCCGCGTAACCGTGTCCCGCGAAATAAGGATGATAGATTGAGTCGCGGACTGCCGTACCGTCGTTTTTACGGTACGGAATGTATTCCAGGATCGCCGGGACGGGATGCAGTTCAGCGTCTTCAGGAAGCCATATCCTGGCGGCAAGTCTGCAGCCGTCAGGCATGGGAATCCAGATATGACTGATTGTGCGTGTCTTATGGGGGAATTCTGTACGGATTTTCATATTTTTCATCATCGGAAAAGGTTTATATCTTAAATATTTTGTGAAAAGTCAGAAATGTGAAATCATATAAAAAAATGAATGTTTTTCTACTCAAAACAGAACACCACGAAGAATCACTGCTAATGATAATAAAATCAGTAAACATATTGAAAACTTGCGGAACGACTCCGGAGTTGATTTAACAAAACGTCGGTTACCAAGAGAGACACCAACAGCCAAAGGAATCAAAAACAGAGCGCTGCGCACCAGTAACTCTGATGAAAGAAGATTTTGGTTCGCGGAAATGATGGTGGCGTAGATTCCGGAAAAGAATAAAAATGCTACAATAGAAGCTCGAATAACATCTGCTCCAATTGAGCTGGCAAGTAAAAATAAGACTACCGGCAAACCACCAATTCCTGCTGCACCATTCACAAGTCCGGAAAAACAGCCTACAGTTAAAAATCGTCGCCAGCCTCCCTCACCGCGTATCCGGAAATCTTTCCAGATAAAAACACAAGCAACAAGAACAAGCCCGGAAATGGTGAAACGCATCGGATCCTGTGGCACTTCAGCTAGAAAAAATAATCCTGCAGGAGTTCCAGCTAAGATTCCCAGCACAAGCCAGTTTAACATTTTCCAGTCAATCGACCGCCAAACCAGCGGCAGCATGTATATGCTGGCTGCCACTTCAAGCAAAAACGCGGTGGGCACCACCTCGGATGGAGGCAATATCAGCGATAAACTGGTAACTGCCAGGGCGGAAAATCCAAATCCGCTGTATCCACGAATTATCGCCGCTACTAAGATGGCCAACAGTGCGTAAATCAATATTACCGGACTCAATCCTGTCCATATCTGTAATTCCAATAACATTATCAAAGCGGCTTTTTGGAAGATTGATAAGCTTCAGACTTTCGCACTTCATCAATAAGCCAATCCTTGAAAAGATGCATGAGTGGTTTTCGTAAGGCTTTTTCCGGATAAAGCAGATAGTAAAAACCTCCTGCTGTAATTGAAAGCTCAAAGGGTCTGACCAGTCTTCCAGAATCCAGATATTCCTGTACAACTCCAACCGCGCAGAGGGCGATTCCGTGACCGTCAAGAGCCGAGTGGATAAGCACATTTGAATCCCGGATGATTGTACGCCGCCGGTATTTCCTCTCCGGAATACCTGCTTTCTCAAGCCATTCTTTCCATACATCATAATCCGGATCATCCAGCAAAGGATAGTGAATCAAGTCTTCAGGAGTATGCAGGGGAAATCTGTCATTCAGTAATTGTGGACTGCACACAGGCGTAAATTCAACAACCATCAATTGTTCAAACAACAGATTCGACCATTCTCCCTGTCCCCAAACTACAGCCAGGTCAGTTCCTTCAGTTTCAAAATCCGGATCATTATTGGAAATCTTCAGATGAAGGTTGACTTCAGGATACTGCTGGTAAAACGCACCAAGATGATGCACAAGCCAATTGGCTGAAAAAGATGAACCGACTCCGACCACCAATGTATCCTCGGAATCGTAGTTACGTATGTTCTCCAAACTGTCTGAAATACCTTGCAATCCACTCACAACCGAAGGCAGCAGTTTTTGTCCTTCAGCAGTTAGATACACTTTACGTTTCTCACGTAAAAACAGTTTGACCCCAAGGTAGTCTTCAAGAACTTTAATCTGATGGCTGACTGCCGCTTGCGTGATAAAAAGCTCCTTTGCTGCGTTTGTGAAACTTAAATGACGCGCCACGGTTTCGAACGTGAGCAGGAAATTCAAGGAAGGCAGCTGTGACAATTCACTCATAAACTGTACTAATGACTATGATAAAAAATGATCAATATAAAAATTTGCTAATCTCTTGTAAAACATTTATTAAAGCTCAACAAGATAAAAATATTTTTTTGCGAGGATTTTAAATTTTTTTGACTTTAATAAAGACAGATAATTCTTAATCTGTTTTAACAAGCAATCGAACTTCATTTCAACAAAAATTATTATGGTGTTACATCGAGCATATTTTATCATGCTTGTGGCCAGTCTATTCTGGTCGATGAATCCTGTTGCCGGTAAAATAGCACTGGAGGAAATTGCCGCTCCACAGCTTGCTTTTATAAGAGTTTTCTTTGCTGCAATTATACTTTTGTTAGTCGCTTATTTCAGTGTCAGGAGATTTAGTCTGAAACAAATTGGCTGGAGACCTTTTATGCTTGGCTTGCTTGATCCCGGGCTGACCTCCCTGCTTTTTGTCACCTCGCTCACAGTTCTGAGCGCTTCTAATACTCTCATTATCATGGCACTGATGCCATTCTCACAGTCCATCCTCGGGAGAGTTGTTTTTAAAGAAGATATACAGGTTTCTGTCTGGATAGGTGCGGTACTGGCTGTTTTAGGAATTTCGATATTCTTTTCCGTCGAAGAGCTAAAAGGAGCTGAGACTATTTGGGGAAATATGTTATTGTTTATGGTATTTTGTGTGATGGTTGTGAGTCAATTGCTGACACGTAAAATTATGTTGTCTGATGTTCCGGCAATTCAAGTTACCGCAAGCCAGATGATCTCTGCAACACTAATTATATTTGCATACATGTTCTTATCCGGTAATCTTGTTCCACCTGTACATATTTCTTTTGAAACAAAGCTCACTTTGATATATCTGATTATTTCTATGTCCATTCCATTCTTTTTGTACAACAAGGCAATGCGCCACATTCCGGTTGGGATGGCCAGTTTATTTCTTGTTTCGATAATACCTTTTGGATTTATTTTTGCCGCGGTGTTCGTTGGAGAAGAAATTACATGGATCAAAGCAAATGGCGCAATACTGGTAATGATTGGCGTAGCATTACCACATTTGCTGCAGTCAGGCACTCGACGTTTTAGCTTATAGCAGTATTCTTGTAATATTTTAACAATGGGTGA
This sequence comes from SAR324 cluster bacterium REDSEA-S27_B3, assembly GCA_001627865.1. GTDB lineage: Bacteria > SAR324 > SAR324 > SAR324 > NAC60-12 > Arctic96AD-7. The sequence goes on along the minus strand of LUQO01000043.1, from coordinate 12,909 downwards.
GAAAATAAAATTAGCCGCAGTCATAGGTTCCGGAGTCATTGGAGGAGGCTGGGCCGCTCGTTTTTTATTGAACGGAATTGATGTAAAAGTTTTTGACCCCTCCAAGGAGGCAGAGCAAAACCTGAACGAAATGCTTTCCAACGCTGAGAGTGCGTATTCAAAATTAACAATGGCTCCGTTGCTGAAACAGGGAAGGCTGGAGTTTGTTGATTCCATAGAAAATGCGGTTTCAGGTGTTCCATTCATTCAGGAAAGTGTTCCGGAAAATCCAGAATTCAAATGTTCGATTTTGAAAGAAATTGAACAGTTTGCTCCGGAAACCGCGCTTATTTGTTCCTCAACCTCTGGAATCAAACCAACTATGCTGCAAACCAAAATGAAATGTCCGGAGCGTTTCATGGTCGGACACCCTTTTAATCCCGTGTATCTTTTGCCTTTAGTTGAAATTTGCGGTGGCGAAAAAACTTCTGAGCAAGCAAAACAACTCGCGGCAGAATTGTATCGGAACATCGGCATGAAGCCCTTGATTTTGCGCAAGGAAATTGACGCCTTTATCGCCGACCGTTTGCTGGAAGCAGTTTGGCGTGAAGGGCTTTGGCTGATTAATGATGATGTCGCAACAACAGAAGAATTGGATGACGCGATCCGTTTCGGTTTTGGTTTGCGCTGGGCACAAATGGGTTTATTTGAAACATATCGTGTGGCCGGAGGAAAAGCCGGAATGCGGCATTTTATCTCACAATTCGGGCCCACTTTAAGCTGGCCCTGGACAAAGCTGATGGATGTACCGGAACTGAATCAGCTATTAATTGACAAAATTGTTGACCAATCAGATCAGCAGTCCGGTAAGCACTCCATTCGTGAACTGGAGAGAATTCGTGATGATAATCTGGTAGCCATCATGCAGGGGCTTAAACTACAGGATTGGGGGGCAGGCTCTGTACTCAAAAAATATGAGGAACAACTTTACAACAAAGCACACTCCGGAGTTGTTTCCAGTGAGCCGGACTTTTCAAAACCTTTACTGATGTATGAATCAGTAGTCCTGCCCGACTGGCTGGATTACAATGGACACATGAATGAAAGCCGATACCTCCAGGTTTTCAGTGATGCCAGTGACGCACTGCTCCAATTCATTGGAATGGACGAAGAATACCGCTCGCAGGGTTTTTCCTTTTATACGGTGGAAACGCACATCAGACATTTGAACGAAGTTGGAGGTTCCGAACCGTTGAAGGTGGAAACTCAGCTTTTGGGTTTTGACGAAAAACGTATCCGAATAAATCACATAATGCTCCATCCTCCTTCCGGAAAAGTGCTGGCAACAGGAGAGCACATGTTTCTGCATGTGGATACTGAAAAAAGTCGAGCGGTGAAGATGGGCTCGGCTATTTATGATAAACTTGAAAAAATCTGGAAAGGACATCAAAATCTGTCAGTTCCGGAATATGCCGGAAAAGGGATAAGAGCATTAAAAAACGAAAGTGTATAACTAACAAAGGATAACCATGAATTACGATATTATCATTACCTGTGCAGTAACAGGTTCCGGAGACACTGCCGGAAAACATCCTGATCTTCCAAAATCACCTGAACAAATCGCCAATGCCGCAATCCAAGCCGCAGAAGCAGGTGCGGCAGTTGCGCATATCCATGTACGTAATCCGGAAACAGGTGAGCCAGGACGCAAAGTGGAATGGTATCAGGAAGTGGTTGAAAGAGTCCGTGCCTCTTCAACGGATGTGGTGCTTAACCTTACTGCCGGCATGGGCGGAGACTATTTTCCTGATCCCGATGATCCGGGACGAGGCGGTCCCGGGACCGATATGGCTACTCCCAAAGAGCGGCTTGCACATGTTGAAAAATTGCTTCCGGAAATCTGTACTCTTGATGCCGGAACACAAAACTACGCCTCAAACGCTTACGTAAGTACTCCCGAAATGCTGAGGGAAATGGCAAAACTAATTCAGGACCTGGGAGTAAAACCGGAAATTGAGGTTTTTGAACTTGGACAAATCTGGTTTGCAAAACAGTTAATCAAGGAAGGTTTGATCAACGACCCTCCGCTTTTTCAGCTTTGTATGGGTATTCCCTGGACTGCTGAAGCAAATACTGAAAATATGCTGGCGCTTAGAAACATGCTCCCGGAAAACGCCATTTGGGCAGGATTTGGTATTTCACGGATGCAAATGCCTATGGTCGCCCAGGCAATGATCCTGGGAGGGAATGTCAGGGTTGGACTGGAAGATAACCTCTATCTCGAAAGAGGCGTGCTTGCCAGCAACGGACAATTGGTTGAAAGAGCAGTGGAAATCATTGAAAGACTTGGAGGCCGAATCCTCAGCCCGCAGGAGACCAGGGAAAAACTGGGATTAACCAAACGATGATTAGTTAGCATTGATGTTTTCGTCGACGGCATGCTGGAGTCGAATTCAAGAAATAATAAAAAAAAGGCTCGGCTGGCCGTTGATATTGGCGGCACCTTCACCGATGTCGCGCTGGAGCTTCCAGGAACGGCGACGACCTTTGTCACCGCCAAGACCCCGACGACCCCGCGCAATCCGGTCGAGGGCGCGATGCAGGGTGTGCGGCTCGCGCTGGAGCAGTCCGGAATTTCTCCCGCGCAGGTCAGTTCCTTCATCCATGGCACCACACTGGCCACCAACGCACTGATCGAAAAAAAAGGGGCCACCGTCGGCGTGATCGCCACACAGGGGTTCCGGGACATCCTCGAAATCGCCTACGAGCGGCGCTACAACCAGTACGACATCCTGCTGGACAAGCCGGACATGCTGGTGCCGCGAGAACGCTGCCTCACGGTGCCGGAGCGTATGCTGGCTTCCGGGGAGGTGCTTGAGCCACTGGAAGAAAGCGGGATCGACGAACTGCTGGCGAAATTCGATGCACTGGAGGTAAACAGCCTTGCCGTCGGACTGCTGCACTCTTACGCGAATCCGGCGCACGAGCAGCGCCTGGCGGAACTCATTTCCGCAAAACGTCCGGGCTGGTTCGTCTCACTCTCCTCGGAGGTCAGCCCGGAGGCCCGAGAATACGATCGGCTCTGCACCACCGTCGCCAACGCCTACGTCCAGCCGCTGATGGCGACCTACCTGCGGGAATTCGCCAATGCGCTTGCGGAAGAAGGTTTTGACTGCCCGCTGTACGCCATCACTTCCGGGGGCGGGATGACGACCTTTGAAACAGCAATCCGCTTTCCAATCCGGCTGGTGGAATCCGGACCTTCCGGTGGGGCGGTGCTGGCCGCCAAGGTGGCGGAGCAGTGCGGACTGGAGTGTGTGGTATCCTTCGACATGGGCGGCACCACGGCCAAGGTCTGCCTGATTGACGACGGCTTACCGCAGACCTCCCGGCATTTCGAGGTCGCCCGCGCCGAGCGTTTCTTGAAGGGGAGCGGACTGCCTGTGCGGATTCCGGTGATTGAAATGATCGGACTGGATCGGCTGGGGCGCATCACGGTCGGCCCGGAAAGCGCCGGATCGGAACCCGGCCCGGCTTGCTTCGGGCGTGGCGGCGAGCGGGCCACTGTGACCGATGCCGACGTGACGCTGGGTTACATCGTCCCTGATGCCTTTGCCGAAGGCCGTCTGTGTGTGGACGTAAATGCTGCGGAAATGGCGGTGTCACGGGATGTTGGCCAGCCCATGCAGTTGGAGGCGAAGGAAGCCGCGCAGGGAGTGTCGCAAATTGTGGACGAGAACATGGCCAGCGCCGGACGGGTTCATGCCGTGGAGTGTGGCAAGTCCCTGAATGCGAGGACTATGATCGCCTTCGGCGGCAACGGCCCCCTGCACGCCACCCGCATTGCTGAAAAGATGGGTGTGAGCCGCATCGTCATTCCGCCGGATCCAGGAGTCGGCTCGGCGATCGGCTTTTTGGCGGCTCCGGTTTCCTACGAGCTGGTGCGGAGCCACTACACCACGCTGAGGAATTTTGACTTTGTTGGGGTGAATGGCTTGTTGCGGAGGATGTCTGAGGATGCAACTAAAATTGTAGAGCGCGGAGCCAACGGCCAACGTTTGAACGAGGTCCGCACGGCCTTCATTCGTTACAAGGGGCAGGGGCACGAAATCGAGGTTCCCTTGCCTGCGAGAGACCTGACTGAGAACGACCTCCCACAGTTGGTCGCAGACCACGAAACGGCGTACCGGGCGCAGTTCCACCGCTCGGTACCAGAGATGGTCATCGAAGTGATGAGCTGGTCGCTGACGGTTTCCACCGAAGTCCAGCCCGTTCCCCCCATTTTGCGGACAACGGCCACCGAAACGGTGACAAGCCATCAACTTCGGGAGGTGTACTTTGGCTCGCAGGGCGGACGGCGGCAGGCTTCTGTGTTTTTCCGGAAAGACCTGGTTCCCGGAAATCGGGTGGAAGGCCCGGCTCTGATTGTGGAAGCGCAGACCACCGCACTGGTGGCTCCGGATTTTGAGGCAGAGGTGGACGGCGGCGGTAATCTGTTTTTACTCAAGACTTCGGCATGATGTCGGGAGCGGCCTCACCCCCTCACCCCAGCCCTCTCCCCAAGGGAGAGGGGGGACCGCTTGCGGTGGGTGAGGGACTGGCAGGCAAAGTGTAACAAAGTGATTCAGCATCACTATTAAGAGAGCAACGGATGAAGAATGCGGCACAGTCAATTGATCATCAGGTGATGTGGAACCGGCTGCTGGCGGTGGTGGAGGAACAGGGACAGGCGCTGATCCGCACGGCCTTCAGCCCCATCGTCCGGGAGTGCGGTGATATTTCTGCCGGCATTTTCGATGAGCAGGGAAGGATGCTGGCGCAGGCCGTCACCGGAACCCCCGGACACATCAACACGATGGCCGAGGCAGTCAAAAGCCTGATAAGTATCTTTCCTGTCAAAACCATGCAGTCTGGCGATGTCTATGTGACGAACGACCCATGGCTGGCTTCCGGACACCTCAACGACTTCCTGTTGCTGCAACCGGTGTTTCTGGACAACAAAGTGGTGGGCCTGACTTCCTGCACCTCGCACCTGGTTGATCTGGGTGGACAGGGCATGGGGCCGGAGGGCAGCGACATTTTTGACGAAGGACTGCTGGTGCCGCCCTGCAAGCTGGTAGATCGCGGCGAGGTCAACCAATTGCTGCTCTCGCTGATCAAAGCCAACTCCCGCGAGCCGGTTGCCAACGAGGGTGACCTCTACGCGCTGATTTCCTGCTGCGAAGTCGGAGCTGTGCGACTGGAGGAAATGATGCGGGAGTTCGGCATTTCAGACTTGGGGCCGCTGACCGAGGCCATCATTGCCACTTCCCGGAAAGGGGCCGTCGCCGCCATTACCGAGGTGCCCAACGGTGTTTACGAAAATGCGCTCACGATTGACGGATACGAGTTCGAGATCGAGCTGAAGGCGCGGATGACGGTTTCCGACGAGGAAATCCTGCTCGATTTCTCCGGCTCCTCCGGATGCTCGAAATACGGCATCAACGTCCCGCTGAATTACGCCACGGCGTACTCGGTGTTTGCGGTGCGCTGTCTGGTGGGGCCGGAAGTGCCGAACAACGCTGGGTCGCTGGAGCCGTTCCGTGTGATCGCCCCGGAGGGCTGCATCGTCAACGCCCAGCGTCCGGCTCCGGTGGCGATGCGCCACACCATCGGGCAGTTGATGCCGGACTTGGTGCTGGGTTGCCTGCATCAGGCCATGCCGGAAAAGGTGCCTGCCGAAGGCGCGTCCTGCATGTACGATTTGCCGATGCGCAACGTGCCGAATTTGGCTCCGGGGGCCACGCCGTTTGCGATAGAACTCGCGCACAACGGCGGTACGGGCGCCCGCCCGATGAAGGACGGCCTCTCCGCCACCGCCTATCCGAGTGGAGTCTGGGGATCGCAGGTGGAGGTCACGGAAAACACCGTGCCGGTGCTGATCCGCCGCCGCGAGCTGCGTCCTGGTTCCGGAGGCGCAGGAAAATATAGGGGCGGTCTCGGGCAAATTATCGAAGTCGAATCTTCAGAAAACCAGCCCTTCTTGCTGTTTCTCTCGCTGGAACGCATGAAGCACCCGGCGCAGGGACGGGACGGGGGCGGAGCAGGTGCTGCCGGACGGGTGGCCTTCCAGTCCGGCAAGTCGCTGCCGGGCAAGGGCGAGGCGGAGATTCCGGGGAACGAGCGGCTGTGCTTTGAAACGCCAGGCGGCGGCGGGATGGGACATCCGTTTGCCCGCGATCCGCAGCAGGTGGCCCTCGATGTCCGCCGGGGACTGGTCTCGCCGGAAAACGCCCGCCGCCAGTACGGCGTGGTGCTGTCTCAGGCCGGAATTATTGATTCGGAGGGAACGTCCGTTTTGCGAGGATCATGTTAATACCTTTTTTATCTCACCTCAGAGACACTGAGATCACTGAGGAAGCAGTGCAAACAATCCTCTGTGGTCTCTGTGATCTCAGTGGTTCATTATTGCAGTTCTGTATAATTTTGATACACTTTGCTTTCTTGTCCCTCACCAACCGTACTTTCGACTTCGCTAAGGGATCACGGTCCCCCTTTTCCCTATGGAAGGGGTTGGGGTGAGTGGGAAATGAGAGGTGTGCCATTCTTATTAAGAAGTACTATAAAAACAGCAAGAATTTAAACTGCTCCAGAGTAACCGAACAACCCATGTTGAAACCACATAAACACCTGCTGGAAGTGGCCCCATACCAAAGGGCAGATCTCTCGGGACCGCCGGGAAAGGAGTTGATCCAGCTTGCTCAGAACGAATCCTCCAAGCCGCCTTGCACTGCCGCGCTGAAAGCCTACCGGAAGGCCTGCCATGATATCCAACTTTATCCGGAGACGCACTTCCAGGATCTCCAAATTGCGATTGCCGAAGTTCATGGACTTGATGCCGATCAAATTCATTGTGGAAGCGGATCGATGGAATTAATCTCGGTGCTGACTCAAGCATATCTGGGGCCAGCCTACAGTGCAGTCACCAGTGAATACAGCTACATGTTTTTCCGCACCTGTGCCCAAATTGCAGACGCCTCAGTAAAGATTGCTCCAGAGACGGACTTGGCAGTGGACGTGGACGCCCTGCTCAATGCGGTACAGGACAACACACGTATCGTCTTTGTTGTTAATCCGGGGAATCCTACCGGAAGCTACATTCAAAAAGCAGAACTGGTGCAGTTGCGTGACGCACTGCCTGATAACGTGCTGTTGATCGTTGATGAAGCCTATGCGGAATATGTTTCAGAAGCGGAGTATGAACCTGTGTTCAACCTGGTGAAGCGCGGCAACGTTGTGGTGCTGCGCACGTTTTCGAAGATCTACGGACTTGCCGGACAGCGCATTGCCTGGGGATGTTTTCCTCCGGAGGTGGTGGAAATGTTCCGGCGTATTCAGATACCAGGTAACATTCCAGGCAGTGCACTGGCAATGGCACAGGCGGCAGTACGTGATCAGGTTTATGTACGAAAATTACGGATAGAAAGCGCCAAACTAAGAGCTTCGTTTTCCTTATCGCTGGCGGAAGTCGGCGTCGAAACCTGTCCGAGTCAGACAAATTTCGTACTAGTACGTTTTACAGATTCTGCAGAAGTCAAAAGTGCCCGGATTGCACTCTATCAGGAAGGCATCATAGTGCGTCCAATGGAAGATTACGGACTCCCGCACTGCCTTCGGATTTCACTGGGAACGGAGCCGCAAATGCAATTCGTGGCAGATACACTGAAACGCTGGAAGGGGGAATCCCGCAAACAGGAGGTGCAATGACGATTCGTATTCCAGACAACGGTTCGCGGGGACGCGCAAGGATCGGCTTAGTGGTTCCGTTCTCCAACACCAATTTGGAGTCCGACCTCTTCATGCTGCGCCCGCAGGGCGTGTCGCTGCATGTGATGCGGGCCGGGGGCTATGATCTGGACAAAGTGCCCGATTCGGAACAGATGCGGAAGTTCGCCCTGGCCTCACTGGATGAGATGATCTCTTCCCTGAGTGCTGCGCGTCCGGATGTGATCCTTTACGGCTGCACTTCGGCGACCCTGGCCCACGGCCCTGGGTTCGACCGTGAATTTGCGAAACGTATCACCGACATGTCCGGAGTACCTGCCGTGACGGCTGCCAGTGCGCTGGTCGAGGCGCTGGAAGCCTTGAAGGTAAAACATATTGCTTTCAGCTCCCCCTACATTGAGCAGCTCAACCAGGAGGCCATCTCCTTTCTGGAACATTGCGGTATCCAGACAGTATCCAGTGCCTATGTGGGGAGCGACCTCGGCAACTACGGTCAGGGGGAACTGACCCCTGATGAGGTCTATGAGCTTGGTTGCCGGGCGGATCACCCGAAGGCCGAGACGATTGTTTTATCATGCACCGACATGCGGTCAGTGGAAGCTGTCGAGGCACTGGAGCGAGACCTGAGAAAACCCGTTGTCGCGAGCAATCAGGCGCTGCTGTTCGCGGCGGTGCGGCGGCTTTCCCTGTCTTCGGAAGCTCTTGTACGCTGCGGACGGCTGTTTGATTGCTTATAAATTGAATAATTCCATAGTCAATAATAATGATTAATATAACCTGTTTTTACAAGCATGAGGAATTGAAAATAATTCTGTTTGAAAATAGCAATTTTGTATATAATGCCATACTGTCTGAATCATTTAATCAATCTTTTTGAAAGGGCTTAATGTCTGAACCAATAAACCGTCAAATCGTGCTTGCCAGCCGTCCGGTGGGAAAGCCTCAACCAAGTGATTTTAAACTGCAGGAATCTTCCATTCCAACACCTCAAGAAGGAGAGGTATTATGCAGAACCCGTTATTTATCACTTGATCCATACATGCGTGGCCGTATGAGTTCATCTAAATCTTATGCCGCACCTGTTGAAATTAATGGCGTATTGACCGGAGGAACAGTGGGAGAGGTGATTGAATCAAAATTTGCTGAGCTTCAAGCAGGAGACATTGTATTCGGCTATGGAGGCTGGCAGGATTACTGGGTTCTGAAAGGCAAGTCCCTGAACAAAGTTGATCCGGAAGTTGCCCCAATATCAACTGCGACTGGTGTGCTTGGTATGCCCGGAGTTACGGCTTACACCGGTTTGCTTAATATCGGCCAGCCTAAAAAAGGTGAAACAGTTGTAGTTGCCGCCGCGTCCGGAGCAGTCGGTTCTGTTGTTGGACAAATTGCCCGAATCAAGGGTGCACGCGCGGTTGGTATCGCGGGATCAGTGGAGAAATGTGAGTTTGTTACAAAAGAACTCGGGTTTGATTACTGTGTAAATCACAAAAGTCCGGAATTTGCGGAAGAACTCAAAAACGCCTGTCCGGACGGAATTGATGTATATTTTGAAAATGTCGGCGGAAAAGTGTTTGAGGCGGTCTTACACATGCTTAATGAATTTGCCAGAATTCCAGTATGTGGAATGATATCCATGTACAATGCTACCGAACTTCCAGCCGGACCAAACTTAATACCATCATTGATGAGGAAGATCCTTGTGAAACGCCTGACAATCAGGGGTTTTATAGTCTGGGATTTCGCCAGCCAGGAAAAAGAAGCCCTTCAGCAACTTACTGAATGGATTCAGCAGGGTAAGCTGGTTTACAAAGAAGATATTGTGGATGGAATTGAAAACGCGCCGGAAGCTTTCATTGGACTCTTAGAAGGCAAAAACTTCGGTAAACTTGTGGTCAGAGTGAGTTGATTGTTTTTCACAATAAAGTGCTAAAATATGTTTCAAGATTTCAACTATTATAATAATCATCATTAACTGATTTATCAGGAGCAAATTATGTCTGTTAAACTTGCACATTCAACCCGGAAAAAAATTCTGCATGAGAAAGAGCGCATTGATTTAGCATGTGCCTTCCGCTGGACTGCACGCATGAATATGCACGAAGCGACTGCAAATCACCTGTCACTTGCTGTAAACCAGGACGGAACCAAGTTCTTAATTAATCCGAAAAAACATTTCAGCCGCATAAATGCCAGTGATTTGCTGATGCTTGATGTCAATAATCCACCTGATATGAATGATCCCCTTTCGCCTGATGTAACTGCCTGGGGACTTCACGGCTCTATTCACCGGAACTGTCCGCATGCGCGTTGTGTGATGCACGCGCACCCTATATATTCCACAGTATTGGCATCACTTGAGGACAGCAACATGCCTCCAATAGACCAGAATACTGCAACTTTCTATAAACGTTACGTAATTGATGAGAATTACGGAGGTCTTGCTCTTGAAGAAGAAGGCGAACGTTGTTCTGCTCTACTTAGTGATCCTGACATGAAAGTAATGATAATGGGTAATCACGGAGTACTGGTGATCGGCTCTGACGTTGCGGATACTTTCAATCGACTTTATTATTTTGAAAGAGCGGCAGAAACCTACATAAAAGCACTGTGGACTCACAAACCTTTGAAAACATTGTCGGACGCAATTGCAGAAAAAACAGCAGTAGAACTTGAAAATTATCCGGATTCAAGCATGATTTTTTTCGATGAGCTTAAGGCTATTCTGGATGAAGAAGAACCGTCTTATCGGTTGTAATTATTTGTTAAAAAATTACTGAACTAGGTAATGGAGACTGTCAGTTTTACAATAATGGAGGACGGCACTGCTGAAGAATACGCTTTCCTGATTTCGCAATATGAGAGCTGCGTCAAAGGAGTTCCGGACATGCTGCTGGGGGTGCTGAAACAAATGCAGGGAGATAAACTTGGCTACCAGATAGACAGGTTTGCCCACTCGCTGCAGTCCGCCACAAGAGCAGAAAGAGATGGCGCTGATGAAGAAACAATTGTCTGTGCTCTGCTGCATGACATTGGAGATTTACTGGCTCCACAGAATCACAGCCAGGTAGCAGCATCAATACTTCGTCCTTACATCAGTGAAAAGAATTACTGGATACTGCTGCATCACGGACTGTTTCAAGGTTACTACTACTTTCACCATATCAGTAAAGACCGAAATATCCGTGAACAATTTAAAGATCACCAATATTTCCAGTCTTGCGTAGATTTCTGTCATAAATGGGATCAAACTTCTTTCGATCCTGATTATGACACACTGCCTCTGGAGCATTTTGAACCAATGGTACGGCGTGTACTCAACGAGCCGCTGAATCCATTTGATTGAAATAAATCATTTCAGCAGGAGAAAAATGAACAGAAAATTAAGTAATGCAGAACAGGAGCAATACTGGGGGGATGGTTTTTTATTTCCTGTAACAATTTTTGCTGAATCAGATGCTGCTGAACACCGCAGTCGGCTGGAAGATATAGAGGCAAAGCAAGGTCCGATGCACTACCGCAGCAAGCCCTACCTGCTGATGAAGTCTGCAGCAGAAATAGCCCGTAATCCGATTTTGCTGGATGCTGTTGAAGACCTTTTGGGGCCTGACATATTACTCTGGGATTCTGCGTACGTCATCAAGGAACCTCATAATACTAAGTACATCTCATGGGACCAGGATCTGACCTATTGGGGTCTTGATGGTGATGAACTGGTGACTGTATGGATTGCTCTCTCACCTGCCTCGGTTGAAAGCGGCTGCATGAAAATGCTTCCAGGCTCACACCTCGAAGGACAATCTTCACATCACGATACATACGGCGAGGATAACATTCTGCATCGGGGACAGGAACTGGATATGGCAGTTGATGAGGAAAAAGCAGTCAGCATTGAACTTCAGCCTGGTGAGGCTTCACTGCACCACGGCTGGGTGGCCCATGCCTCGCACCCTAACTATTCCGACGACCGACGAATAGGCTTGTCCTTGCAATACCTCACTCCGCGGATGAAGCAAAAACACACTGACCGTGAGTCAGCACTGCTCGTACGCGGCGAGGAACGCTACGGGAATTTCCGTCCGGAACCAATTTGTACAGAGGATTTTGCTCCGGAAATGCTGGCCTTCCAAACTGAAATGGAGAGGCTGAAACATGAAGTTTATGATACTGATTAACTGATGATAAATTACATTCATCTTTCAAACTTCATCCTGCTTTTGCGCAAGGCAAATTTTCCAAGTATCAAACTTAGAACTCCCATCATAACTATTTGCAAATATGCTTCTCTCTCCATTTTTATAGACAGCAAAAAATCATAAAATCCATGAAGCAGGGAAGAAATTAACCAACCCTGAAGAACTGTGATCATTGGCAAATAGAAGCTGTTTTTTCTTAGTTTACTTGCATCCAGCTGCAGTCGTGATTTTGCCACAAAATATCCCATCGGCACACTCATAAAAGCATGGGCCGGAATGGTGATTACAGTTCTCGTCGCCACAACCGCAATCCCGAACTGATCCAAATAATAAAAATTCTCCATTGTTGCAAATCCTACTGAAACTACTGCCGCATAAAGGATCCCATCAAATGGTTCTTCTAAATGACGACTTGGATACACAACTGCTAATAAGACAAGTAATTTTGCAAACTCCTCATTAAATCCAACGAGGAACCAAAATCCGGAACTAAACAAAGGGATTGGCTTACCAAACAATACAATCTGTGGAAAAGGGGCTTCCGCCCAGAAAAGTGTGTATTTTTCAACCGCATGATTCAGAACCAGCGCAAGCATGCCGCATCCCATGCCGCCTACAAACAAAATCATCAGCAACGGCAGGTAAACTTTTTTATAACGCTGGGCATGATAAAATACCCAACCCCAGAGAATTCCGGGAACAAGAACAATTCCGACTATTGGTAACATTCTTTCTTATACTAAAAGTTGTGATTGCATTTGATTCATGCCATAGTTTTTTGGTACAACACACTTTTTACAACTTGTCTGAAGGAGACTACAACATGCCGGATGAAAGTCAAGAAGGAAGCTGATGCAGCGTAAATCCCTTTCCTCTACAATGAACAGTTCGGACCTGGAACACTACGCTGATATCATCAAGTCCGGACGATATTTTCGCAAGATCAGCAAGTCTCTTCTCAAGGGAATGCTGC
>LUQO01000042.1 GCA_001627865.1 SAR324 cluster bacterium REDSEA-S27_B3 | reverse complement strand
GTCAATTCCGGACGCATTATCCCAGTACAGAGTATAACTGGTGGCGCCGCTGACTGCGTTCCACGTCAGAGTAACAGTATTGTTTGCTCCACTGGCAGAAAAATTGTCCGGAGCAGGAAGAGGAGTGGTGGCATTGACCTCACTTGAAAGATAGCCGGTCACATTATCAGAATCCACAGCGGCAACCTTGTAGTAGTAAACGGTGCCGTTATCAATCCCGCTATGAGTGTAGTTGTCAGTGCTGATGCTGGTTATGGCAGTGCTTGTAGAACTAACCCCTGTAGCATTGTCCCAGTAAACTGTATAGCTGCTTGCGCCGCTGACAGCATTCCAATCCAGCGTGACCTGACCAGCCGCACCTGTTGCAGTAAAACTGGACGGAGCAGAAAGATTTGAGGTTGTGAACCCAGTAGAATTATCGTACTGACTGCTCATGGCATTCCCTGCTGCATCTTTTACTCCAGTTGTGACTCTTGTCAAATAAGTTGCTGATCTTGTGAGATTGTCAGAGGGGTCCAGAGAAAATGTAATGTTATCAGAACTTGCTGGAGAAGAAGATATCCGAACACAATTGCTGAAGTTGTCAGAAGAGACCCTTAAAGTACCATAGCAGGAAGTGTTATCCGTGTTTGCGGTAACAGTAGAGTTATCCATTGCCTCAGAGAATGTAACTGTGATGTTATCAGTTATTGCAACAGAACTTTGATTATCTGCTGTTGTAGAAACTGAGGAAACTGTTGGTGCAGTTGTATCTGTGGTAGAAGTGGTACTATTGTCTGAAGTAGTGGTGCTATTGTCTGAGCCTGAACTGGAACTACTTGATGTATCATCACTTTTGGCACAAGAAATGATGGTAAAACTCGAAATAATAATTAGACAAATGTATAAATATTTTTTCATAATTGCCTGATTAAATTAAATTAAGTTAAGATTAAATAGCCAGATATTAATTACTATTAAAAACCTTTAGTAAATGAATTAAAAATAAATTTTCCTTAAAATCATTGTCGTACTGACATCACTCGTGGATTAGAGGACTCTAGAGATGTTTTAACAAAATGTCAATTATTTTTTTCTCCTGTAAAGTTTATTTACAAGAGTTCGAATCTCACATGAAGTGTTGTCTGACTGTGAAAAATTAATGAAGCTTACTTTCAGGTGAGTCTAAAGTATGATTTTTAAAATCATAATGGACATAGCAATGAGTGAATGTTAAATTAATTGTATTACTTCTCTGGAAATTGTACGGAAATTATCAAATTCGTGCGTAAATGGGTTTTTTCCAAAATTCAGAAAAACCCGAAATCCATTAGTATTACTTTTGTGGCAGGGTAGCTCAGTTGGTTAGAGCGCGGGATTCATAAACCCGAGGTCGGCAGTTCAATTCTGCTCCCTGCTACCAAAAATAATTAACCAAGTTTTGCAAAAAATAGATTTTTCCCCTTAGAAAAAACCCCGGACAAAATATTTCTGCTATAATGCTAATGCCGGTGTTTATCAATCAATCCCGCATGATGTGTCCTAAATCCGGAATCAAAACAGCATTCCCCCCAAAGGAAATAATTTTTAAGAATTTCTAGCTTCCGCTGTACTTTTTAATTTACTGGGCGAAGATTTAATCAGTTCGGACAAAGACATTAATTCCTTCTTCAGATCAGAAATTGTTGGTCGCGCTGACTGCCCTGATTTATTTTCATCTGTTTCGTTTTCAGCATCAGTTTTAGAATCAATTTTAACTTCTTTCAAAGAATTTGGGCTTTCAACATTTTTGTCTGTCTTACTATGAAAGACAGATTGCATCCTCAAAACCTTCTCTGGTTGCTCAGTAGTACCGGCAATCTCACTGCTAGGAACACTTTTTACAGTCTTTGTTGAAATTGCTGTTTTGCTGTCAGGAACTTCCGGATACGCTTCAACCTGATCAGACAATTCCTGATCACGCTCAGAGCATTCCACTATTGCTTCAGCACTCACAGCCGGCTCTTCACCACTTGTGGTCAATTCCTCATGCTCTTCTTCAACAGGCGATGATGTTACTTCGTTAACAACGGAATCGTCAAGAGCTGTTTCCTGGATTAAATTATCTGCATTAATTTCCGACTCCGGAGTTCCTGGAATTTCTGCTTGAAAATTATCTGAAATAGCATTTTCCTCTGTGAAATCATTGAATTGTGTATCTTCAGAATATTCTGATGACTCATCTTCAAGAATGCTTCTGTCATAATCCTGTACTTCAAACGAATCTGTTTCCATAATTTCTTCTGCTAAATCACTGCCTTCAGCTTGAACTTCCACAGAAACCATTTCCTCACTTTCTTCAGCTAAGATAATGTCTTCAGCCTGTTCCGCAGCATTTACCTGCTCAACAGTTTCTTCTGATAATTCCAATTCTTGTTTTTCTTCAGCATTTTCTGTTAACTCATCTTCAAACAGGCTGGTTTCTTCTTCTCCAGCATCTACACAGACTGAATCCGTATTTTCCTCCGTATCATCAATGATTTGCGTAACTTCAGAAAGCTCAGTTTGATATGCCGACATCTCAATGTCATCCACACTTTCTTCTTCAGCAAAATCTGAATCATAGCTTTCTGCAGAATAATCCTGAATCATCTGTTCTTCCTCAATTTGAGTGACTGAGTCCGCTGTTGCTTCAAATTCGTCAATAGAATTATTCAGAGCAGTTTCCCTTAAATGCGCGTAACGCTGCGTCATCAGCGGAGATTTATGTGTCAGCAGCGACTGCAAAGTTTCCATGTCAACCTCCCCGCTGGAAGCCAGCATGGAAGCATAAACGTGCCTCAGACCCTGCAGCAGCCTGAAATCATCAGGCAGTCCGGCATTTTTCTTGATCCTTAACAGCGGCCGTTTACACTCTGTGCGTTTTTTCCCACCACGACCTGGAAAAACAAATTCACTTTTTGCTTCAAGATGTGCATGCTCTTCCAAAACCTTTTCCGCCATTTCATTCAATGGAATTGAAGTATGCCGGCCTTTTTTTTCGGGTCTGATGGTGATGGTCTTGTTGTAAAAATCGATATCATTCCACTTCAGGCTGAACATTTCTCCCCGTCTCAAACCTGTATAGAGTGCCAGGCGCACCATATTACTGACCTGCTTATCCGGTTCTTCTTCCAGAACCTGCAGCAGTGTTTCCAGCTGCGGCTGAGTCAGATCTTCTGTTTTATGATTTTCCACAGTGGGCATTTCGATCTTGAAACTAAGTCCGGGACAAAACTTTTTCTTAGCAGCAAAATTGGCAAGACGCCGCAAAAGTTCCAGCGCGTGACGCACAGTAGCAGGTTTCAATTGCTGTTTCTGCAAGTTGTACCTGAATCTTTCTATATCGTCCGGAACAACTTCTGCCGGTGTGATACTCCCAAAATCTTCGTGCAGGTAGTTTCTGAAGCGATATATATCGTTTTCACGTCCCCTCAGGTCTGGCCGCAAACGCAGATATGCTTCAAAGATGCCTGAAAACGTCCAGTTGTTTTGTCCATTGGCGTTATTGGCAGTTGTCCATGTGTCACTGCCCGGCGGATTTAATCCGGTAATTCTTTCTTTTCTCATGAAGTATGCTTTTTCGGCGTTCCAGCCCTGACTGGAGCGTCCTGCTCTTTCCTCAAAACTCTTGCCATTCTGCTTGTATCGGATAAAGAATGATTGATCGTCGTTGGCAAGATTCACAAAATAAATTCCACTGTAAACTGTGCTTTGTCTGGTTTGTTTGGGCATGATTATCTCCGTATTAATAAAACTCTAAAATTAATTTTTGTGTCTGCTTCCCCCATTTTTTACTCAGTAAAGCAAAAAACAGAAGTTACTTTTTGAATACGAATTATTTTAACAAACTACTAAAATGATTAAATTAATTCCCATTGCTAATGCAAAATCCATGACAATTTGTACTTTGTTCAAAAACCCCGACGTCTTTAGTCTGGAAATAAAATTTCTTACTGAAATATCAAGAAGTTACGTAATAATTTCTCAAACAAACCTTTTTCCTAATTCAAATCACAATCATTGAATATTTTTCTGACTTTCAATTTTCACTGTCAGAGTTTAATCTGCTACGCTGAATTTCGTGTTAAAGCACTATTGATGTAAACTTACAGACAGGATATGAAAATGAGTAAACCAATTTCAATTCTAGGAATTTTTGTGGCAGATCTTACTTTCCGCAGTAATCGCATGCCGCGCCAGGGCGAAACATTCATCGGAAATTCATTCAAGCTCGGCCCGGGAGGAAAAGGCTCAAACCAGGCTGTTGCCGCACGCAGGGCTGGCGCGAAAACAATGTTCATTACCAAGGTCGGAAAAGATACATTTGGTGAAATGGCAATGAAGCTTTACGCGGATGAAGGCATTAATTCTGAATTTGTCTGGGAAATACCTAAAAACTCAACAGGCGCGGCTGCAATCATGGTTAATGAAGAAAGCGGCGACAACGCTATCATTGTGGTTCCTGGAGCCGCTGACGAACTTGTTCCGGATGATTTGGAAGATGCAGAGGCTGGAATTGCGGAATGCGCCTATTTCATGGCTTCGCTGGAAGTGCCGATCCCTGTTATGCAGCGTGGTTTGGAGGTGGCAAAGAGAAATGGTGTGCCTACAATACTAAATCCTGCCCCTGCTGCCATACTTCCGGATGAGGTTTACGGCTTGTCTGATTATTTTACTCCAAACGAAACTGAAGCATCCATGCTGGCAGGTATTCCGGTTGAGACAGTGGAACAGGCCAGAGATGCTGCAAAAGTTTTCATGGACCGTGGAGTAGACACAGTTGTTATCACTTTAGGCGAAAACGGTGCTTACGTACGCAACTCGGAAATCAGACAGCATGTACCGGCTTTTGACATGGGAGACAAAGTACTGGAAACCACAGGTGCGGGTGATGCCTTTAACGGTGGATTTGCACACGCACTGGCAGAAGGCATGCCGTTGATTGACGCAGTGCGTTTTGGTTCCGCGACTGCCGCGATTTCAGTAACAAGGTTGGGAACTGCTCCGGCTATGCCTTATAACAATGAAATTCAGCAACTGCTTGACAGTCAGAATACACAGTAAAGACAAGGCAATCACCATTGCATTCAATCGGCTGAAACTAAATAAATCACTGAATGACTCAAGAGAGCAGAAATAAGGGAATTCCGCTTAACTTAGACTGGGTTGACAGCGTTCAAATGAACCGCAGCGCTATTGAACGCCGTTGCTCTACCATGACCAAGCGCAGAAGCATCAAAAAAGACTGGCAGGCCGCCTGGCTGCTCAAGAGCCTGAGCTGCATTGATCTGACCACGCTTTCCAGCGATGACACTGCCGAGAGAGTAAAACGACTTTGTGCTAAAGCACTGCAGCCGCTGCGTCCGAAACTGATTGAAGGACTGGACTTGGGTAAGCTGAAACCGCGTGTTGCTGCTGTCTGTGTTTATCACGCCTTTGTGAAAACAGCGGTTGAAGTACTGCAAAACAGCGGAATACCGGTTGCTGCTGTTTCCACCGGATTTCCGCATGGACTCAATCCCCTGCTAAGACGCATTGAAGAAATCAGGGATTCTGTGGCTGCAGGCGCACAGGAAATAGACATTGTCATCACTCGAGCGCATGTTTTCTCACAAAACTGGCATGGGCTTTATGATGAAATCACATCCTTCCGGGAAGTCTGCGGCAATGCTCATCTTAAAACTATCTTGGGAACAGGAGAACTGGGAACATTCCGAAACGTGGCCAAAGCCAGCCTTGTTTGCATGATGGCAGGCGCTGATTTCATAAAAACCTCCACCGGAAAAGAAGGCGTAAACGCGACTCTGCCCGTAAGCCTGGTGATGCTGAGGATGATCCGTGAATATTTTGAAAATACCGGATATTATGTGGGTTTCAAGCCCGCAGGCGGAATCCGTACTGCAAGGCAGTCACTGGACTGGCTTGTCCTGATGAAGGAAGAACTTGGACGTGAATGGATGGAACCCAAACTGTTCCGTTTCGGTGCCAGCGGTTTGCTTACCGACATTGAACGGCAGCTGGAACATCATTTAACCGGACGCTATTCAGCCGCACACCGACAGCCTGCAGCATGAAAAGCACTAGTATGAAGAACACCGGAAATAATTAAATACAGTTATCTTATACTCCAACTCAAAAAAGTTTTGATGTCAGGTGAATTAAAACAGCAAGAACTGGAACAAGTCCGTAAATTATGCAGCGAACAAGGAATTAATCCCGTACGTAACCCCCCAAATGAGGATTTACGGCTGACGGAATTAAAACGCCTGAACATACTGGAAAAGGATTTAGAACAAGATCCACGTTACTCCTCACTCACAGAAGTAGCCTCATACCTGACCGAATGCCCATACTCTGCAATCAACATTTTGGGTTCAACTGTGCAAAGATGTAAGATTATCTTTGGGTTGAGCAAGGATGAAGAAAAAGATTTTGAAAGAGATGAACCAAGGGACCTTTCTATTTGCCAGTTCAGCCTGACAAGTCCACACCAGCCACTTATTATAGATAACCTCCTGGAAGACGAGCGCACCAAAAAAAAATATAGTCTTCCGGAATCTTCACCATTACGTTTTTATGCAGGAGCACCCCTGATCAGTTCAAGAGGGTTTTCGTTAGGAACACTGTGTGTGGTTGATGGGTCCCCGAAATCATTAAAGCACAATCAGGTTGAGGGTTTGCGAATCCTCGCTGATCAGATTGTGTCATTAATTGAAAGCGAACATGAAGCGAAACAATCGGAGGTCAATGAAGCAAAAACCAATGAGCAGGCAAGTGAAACTTCCGGGCATTACTTCTCTTCAGCCACAATTCTATTTGCTGATTTTGTGGGGTTCACCTCAAAAGTGGAAAACCTTGAACCGGGAGAATTGCTGGCAACTTTAGATATGTTTTTCAAGGGTTTCGACAAGATTGTTCAGAAATACAAGGTTCGCAAGATTAAAACTATTGGTGACGCATACATGTGTGCAGGTGGTATTTCAGAGAAGCGCAGTAACCACGCGAGGGAAGTCTGTAAGGCGGCATTTGACATGCTGCGGTTTGTTGAGGCTACAAATCTGCAACAGGAAATCCTTGGAAAAGAACGTTGGGAACTGCGCATTGGCATCCATTCCGGAGCTTTAATTGCGGGGACATCGGGTGACTCCTTCGACATCTGGGGAGACGCGGTCAATATCGCGGCCCGATTGGAAAGCAGCAGTGATCCAGGAAAAATTCATATATCTGAAAAAACCAAGGATTATCTCGAAGGAGTTGGACAGCTGACTCCTCGCGAAAAAATCACTCTCAAGGGAAAAGGCACCTGGAATACTTTTTTTCTGGAATCACTTACTTCTTGAACTACACACTCAATACATCAAATGAATATTACTGAGATTTACAAATCGATGGATTACAGTCCTGCACCTGAAAGTCCGGACTTGGCGTTTGAGTGGCTCCAGAAGCACAAAGCAGGCTTCGGACTTTTTATCAATGGGAAATGGCACAAGCCTAAGACAGCAAAGGTTTTTAAGACTGTTAATCCTGCCAGCGGACAAAAGCTGGCTGCTGTTACTGAAGCAGGTAAATCTGAAGTTGACACGGCTGTAAAGGCAGCAAAACTGGCATTCCCAAAGTGGAATGCTCTATCCGGACATCAACGGGCACGTTACCTTTACGCGATTGCACGGCAGATTCAGAAACATTCTCGACTGTTTGCGGTGCTGGAATCCCTGGATAACGGCAAAACAATCCGGGAAACACGTGACATTGATATTCCGCTTGTAATCCGCCACTTTTATCATCATGCCGGCTGGGCACAGACGCTGGAAAGCGAGTTTCCGGAACATACACCTCTCGGTGCGGTGGGACAGATCATTCCCTGGAACTTTCCGCTGATGCTGCTCTCATGGAAAATTGCTCCGGCTCTGGCCGCAGGAAACACTGTTGTGCTCAAACCTGCTGAGTTTACCCCACTGACAGCGCTGCTTTTCGCGGAAATATGCAGTCAGATCGGGCTTCCCCCCGGGGTTTTAAACGTAATAACAGGTCCGGGAGAAACCGGTTCACTGATGGTAAAACATCCGGATTTGAAAAAAATCGCCTTCACCGGTTCAACTGAAATCGGCAGGCTGATTCGTGAGCAAACCGCAAATTCCGATAAAAAACTGACCCTTGAGCTTGGCGGCAAATCACCGTTTATAGTTTTTGAAGACGCCGACCTTGACAGCGCCATTGAAGGCCTTGTGGACGCGATCTGGTTCAACCAGGGACAGGTCTGCTGTGCCGGTTCCCGTCTTTTGGTACAGGAAAGTGTGGCAGAAAAAGTTACCAGCCGCCTCAAAACGAGAATGGCAAAACTGAGGGTCGGCGACCCGCTGGACAAAAGCATGGACATGGGGGCAATCATCGCGCCGATTCAAAAGAAGCGTATTCAAAAGCTGGTGGAGCTGGGGCAAAAGGAAGGAGCAGAAATCTGGCAATGGCAGGGAAAGCTTCCGGAACAAGGCTGTTATTTTCCTCCAACACTTTTAACAAACGTGTCTCCTGCGTCAACAGTGGCGCAGACAGAAATCTTCGGCCCCGTTTTAACATCAATGACTTTCCGTACTCCGGATGAAGCAGTTATGCTGGCCAACAACAGCGCGTATGGTCTCGCCGCAAGCGTCTGGAGCGAAAACATCAACCAGTCTCTGCATGTCGCACCCAAACTGAAAGTAGGGGTGGTCTGGATCAACTGCACCAACCAATTTGACGCGTCGGCCGGTTTTGGTGGTTATCGCGAAAGCGGATACGGTCGTGAAGGCGGACATGAAGGCATGCTTGAGTATCTAAAACAGAAAAATGAACCATCAGGAACATACAAGCGTCTGGCTTTAAAATCAGTAACAAAGCACAGTAAAACGCTCAACACGGAACTTGACCGAACTGCCAAACTCTACATTGGTGCGAAACAGACACGTCCGGACTCAGGCTATTCTCTGCCGGTGGTAAATGCGGATGGTTCACTGGCCGGAGAAATTGGTCATGGCAATCGAAAAGACATCCGGAACGCGGTTGAAGCAGCAAACAAGGCTTCCGGATGGCAGAGTGTCACGCCACATTCACGTGCGCAAATCCTTTATTTTATCGCAGAAAACCTGGAAACACGGGCCGATGAATTCCGGAACCGTCTAATGAAACTGACAGGCGTGTCCGGAAAACAGGCTGTGCTGGAAGTGGAAACTTCTGTAAAACGGATTTTCACCTATGCCGCATTGGCCGATAAGCACGAGGGGTTGATTCACCAGCCTCCGATGCGCGGGCTTGCTTTAGCCTTAAATGAGCCAATCGGTGTAATGGGTATAGTTTGTCCGGATGAATCCCCGCTGCTTGGAATGCTTTCTCTGCTGCTTCCGGCACTGGCCATGGGAAATACAGTGGTTCTCATACCTTCACGTCCGTTTGCTTTGGCAGCCACTGATTTTTACCAGGTGCTGGAAACATCTGATGTGCCTTCCGGAGTGGTTAACATTGTTACCGGAGATGCATTGGAACTCGGAACCGTCCTGGCAAAACATGATGATGTGGCAGGACTTTGGGTAACAGGTACAACGGAAGAATGCGTGAATGCAAAAAAATTCAGCAGCGGCAATATGAAAATAATCTGGACCAACGACGGTAAACAGCTGGATTGGTTTGATAATCAGCAGTCAGAAGGAAGGGAGTGGATGCGGCGTGCCGCACAGGTAAAGAATGTCTGGATTCCGTATGGGGAATAAAAAAGTGTTCAACTGTTTTTAATACTGATGAAGACTTTTAAATTCAGAAAAACGACCTCGTTTGTCGTTCTCGCGAAAGCGGGAATCCAGAAACTTGTAAGTGTCTGAAATGATTTATTTATGCTTTCGCAGGTGCGACATCTTAACACATTTTCAACAATATTAATGCAGTTTTTTTAATCCTCACAAAAAATTTAATCAAACAGTAAAAGATGCGCGGTTATTTCGGAGTAGGCCTCGAACAATCCAGCAAACCTATGAATGCCGGAAACCTGTTCCGTACCGCTCATGCCTTTGGCGCCGGTTTCCTGTTTACTGTCAATGCTGAATACTCCGTCACGAAAGCAAAATCGGATACTTCAACCGCTCCACGCAACATTCCCTGGTATGATTTCAATTCTGCTGAAGAATTGAAACTTCCGGCAGGATGCTCCCTGGTTGGCGTTGAACTGCTCGAAGATGCAGTGGAACTGCCTGTATTTCATCATCCATTAAATGCCGCCTATATTCTTGGTCCTGAACGGGGGAGCCTGAGTCCGGAAATACTGGAGCGCTGTCAGCATGTAGTTAAAATACCAACACACTTCAGCCTGAACGTGGCCACAACCGGAGCCATCCTACTTTATGACAGAATTCGCTCGCTGGGAAACTTCGGAAAACGTCCCGTAAGTTCGCTTACAGAACCGCTGCCGCCTTTGAAACACGTGCAGGGTGCTCCTTTGCGTCGAAAACCGAAAAAATAAGCTCTTAGGCTATTTTGAAGTAAATAAAGGTATGTTTTGTGACAGTGCAGTGTTTGTCCGGAAATAGAAATTTATTGACAAAATACCGCATCCAGAACTATAATAGCCTATTTGGAAAGCGAGAGTAGCTCAGTCGGTAGAGCATCAGCCTTCCAAGCTGAGGGTCGCCGGTTCGAAACCGGTCTCTCGCTCCAAAATTCAAAATCTTCCTTTTTTCTCTTCTTGAAGCGGGGTGGAGCAGTCAGGTAGCTCGTCGGGCTCATAACCCGAAGGTCGAAGGTTCAAATCCTTCCCCCGCCACCATATTTATTTTGTAATATCAGCTTATTCCAGCCTAAGGAATAAAACTGATTATTTGATATATTTTTACTTCCAACAGTTCTTCCAACATATAAAAGACTTTTTTTATACATCCATTCCTATTTTTTTATTAAAGTAACTCTCGCCCAAGGAAGTGTTGCATCCAAATACTTTGAGTTGCAATAATCTTTTATTTACTTGATACTAACTTCATAAACTATACGTTTTTTAAGCAACTAAAATACAGGAGAATAAATGGGTAATTTAAACTCAGACACAAACCGTGTTTACACTGTTATGCATAAAAGCTTGAAATGTGACGCTGATGAAGCCAAACAATGGATAAAAGACCGCTCATCAAAATTAACCTTTGACTTAAAAGAAGAAAAATTAATGAGCTTTGAGTGGTACTTGAATAATGATGAAACGGAGGCGACATTGATCGAGTCATTTGAAGACAGCGATGGATTGAAACAGCGTTTTGAAAATCTTATGGCAGGCCCGATAGTACCCGAGTGGTCTGAACGATTTGAACTGAAATATATGATGGTTTTTGGAAACGTGAAGAAAGACGTTATTGAATTAGTTACTCCCTTTGGTGCTACATTTCACACCTTTGCTGGCGGGTTTGACCACAGATAGATCAACAATATGCTCAAATAGTAGTGCCTAGTGGGATGATTGGATCTTATTTAGGTGTCAATATAGGTGACTATAAGCCGTATTATTGGTTAAAATTTGGTATAACTGAATAACAATTGATTCTCCTATAACTTACTGTTATCACATATAGTATATCAAATAATATAACTTAGTAT
>LUQO01000041.1 GCA_001627865.1 SAR324 cluster bacterium REDSEA-S27_B3 | reverse complement strand
TCTTATCCCTATTTCTGCAGAATTTTTTTCGACTGAAGTTGTGCCTCCTTTATAATCTTTTATGGAGCCATCCAAATACTTGTATCCCAAGATAATGCCCACACCAATTTTACTATCCAAGAAGGTGAACTTGATAAAATAAAAAAGAAAACTTTTGCTTCAAAAAATTATCCTGATTTCATCATTTTCAAACCCTACAAAATTGCTATTGAATACAAGAAAAGTTCAAATGGTTCTGTAGTTAAGCAAGCTATTGGGCAAAGTATCATGCACACGCTTTGTGATGAGTTCGAATTTGTTTACTGTCTTTTCCAGGATGAGAACAAAAAAAAGAAAATTCTGGAATCGGTTAAGAATGAGAATGAAGGAATGATATTGAAGAAACTCTGGGATGATTACAACGTTTGGATGGAATTTTTATAAACGAGATAGGATGTTACTATTTTGAAAATGACATGAGGTTAAAGAATTATATTAGGTCAATCCCATGTGCGCATGTGAGGGAATAAAAGCTTCTTAAATTTTAGGTGTCCATATAGGTGTCTATCAGCAGTATTATTGCCTTATAATTGGTATCACTTAATAACAATGGATTTTGCTTTAATTGACTGTAATTCTACAATTAATAGCAATTGGTATAACCCGGTAATAGTCTATGAAAATAGCTCAAATCGGACTGAAAATCCGTGTGTCGGTAGTTCAATTCTACCTCTGGACACCAGCAATATCAATGACTTAGAGGATTGTATTTCAGATAAAATTAAGCAGCAAAGCTTATCACCAGGACCACACATGGGGAACTTCATTTTTCCTGTTTTGAATTCCACTTAATAATCCAACGACATCTCCTGCATTCATACGACCTAAACCTCCGTCACTGTATGTGCAGGAAATCACTTTTTTTAAAGCGCAGTCAATTACAAATTCTGCCGGTTGCAGATAATCTTTGCTTGCTCCCATAATGTAATATTTATCTTTTCCTTCTGCATGATCGTACCGATATGCCCCAATCGTCTGAGCGACTTCATATGTCACCCCATGACACAATATAAACGGTATTTCTTTTCCACGATTAGGAAAACACTTGCCTTCTGCCAGATGTTTTGTGTCTTCAAGACTGTCCACGCTTGCCGCAACAATTGATGCTCCCAAATGGCCTGAAAAAAGCAGGATACAGTACTTTGTCTTGATGTCATCGGGAATAGTGATGGTTTGGTTCTCAATGTCCGTAAGTGAGATTTTCGGAAAATCTGATCCAATTTCGAGTCTTTGTGTAATCATATTATTTTTATTTATTAAATGCTGATAAAGGTTGTACAAAGCCGCCTCTCATGAAAATACAATCACCATCAAACCAGAGTTGCTACCTGCTATGACTGATGCGTTTATTGCTTTCTTACCGCGGTCACAATGGTCAAAATCCTATTTTCTGGATTTGAATTTTAACCTATAGTATTGAATGCTAGGGGGGTGTCAAGTCAGAACATCCTTTTAGCAATATTTTAGAATGATTGTTACTCTGGGGAAATAAAAGCGGTATTTGATTGACACACTGGATTATGGAATTTCAAGTGGATCCGGACAAAAACGCAATCCTTCTTCCAATCCATCAAGCAATTTCATCTGTTCATCATTCAAATTGAAATCAAATACATTTGCGTTCTCTTCGATTCTTTCCGGACGCACAGATTTTGGTATAACAGTATGTCCACTTTGCAGTGCCCAGCGAATCATAACCTGGGCAGCAGTTTTATTTGTTTCTTCCGCAACCTGGCAAAGTACGGGATCATTAAACCTTTTCCCTCTGGCAAGAGGACAATAACCGGTCAGATGAATGTTTTCTTTACGGCAAAATGAGGAAATGGTTTGCTGCTGCAAAAATGGACTCATCTCTATCTGGTTAACGACCGGACGTTCATTACCTTTGGTTAACAGCTCCTGCAAGTGTTTCTGAGCAAAATTACTTACACCGATTGAACGGCATCTTCCTTCTGTTTTAATTCGTTCTAAAGCACGCCAAATATCTATATGAGATTCTTTTTCAGGCCAATGAATCAGGTAAAGATCCACGTACTCAAGATTCATCTTTCTCAAGCTGACATCAAATGCTTTTAAGGCATGATCATGGCCCTGGCCGCTGTCCCATAGCTTGGTTGTAACAAATATCTCATCTCTATTTAAACCTGAGTCAATAACGACTCTGCCAACATCTTTACTGCATCATAAGTTTCTTTACCGGATTGAGCAGCCCAGACTCCAAGTCCAAACAAAGGAATGCTGTTGCCGTCCTGGAGAGTGATTCGGCTGCTGATATTCAAAGGTTCTTGCATTTGGAAAGATTTGTTATGGATTCTACTGTTTAAGCGATAACTTGCTTTAAATTTAACTAACCTGCAACATTTTTCACAACGCTGAAGTTCTTTACCGGATTTATTATCAGTTCATTGCTGACTCAAATCGAGTTTAAGAATCTCTCTTACTCGAAATGCTACCCAGATAACTGAGGACAGTACAACTAATGCTCCGATAATCACTGCGGCTGGAGCGGAGAATTGAGCTGCCAGGGCTCCGGCAGAAAGCCCACCCAGTGAAATCATGCTGAAAGCTATACTGTGGATTCCCATCACTCGGCCACGGAATGTATCCGGGACTTTGAGCTGCAAAACTGTCATTGAGCTGACCAGAAAAACAGAACTGAAAGCTGCCGCAAGAATCGCGAAGAAGCAGGTAAACCAGAATACTCCTGCTGAACTTGCTAACATTCCGGTAACCATGCTGAAACCTATCAGGGCACATGGTGCCAAAACCGCGCAGGAAAGCATCATTACACCCAGGCTTCGGGATTGCTGAAAGCGCGAAATGAATAAATTCCCCATTACCGACCCGACACCGGTAGCAGAAATCAATAACCCGTAACCGCGCTCTCCGCTTTGAAGCAGGTCTGCGAATAAAGGCATGATCTGGACATAAGACGTTCCAAAAAACATGGAAATCCAGGAGAGCAGAATCAGGGTCAGGAACAATCGATGGTGAATGACAAATTTTATTCCTTCGTTAAATTCGTGCCACGGCGCATCTTTAGCCTGAACAGTCTGCGCCACTTCAAGTGAATAGAGCACGATCATCATGCAAATGAATCCAAGTCCACAGAGGAAAAATATCAATGAGGTGTCGGTCAAAGAAATTAGTAATCCGCCGATAGCCGGAAGAATCATTCGTGAGCCCTGCCAAAGAATTGAATTCAAGGCGACTGCACTCATCATCTGTTTTTGTTGGATCAACGCGGGAAAAATAGACGAGCGTGCAGGAAAATCAAAACCCTGCACAAATCCAAGCAGACCTGAGATCAGCAGCACGTGCCAGACCCTGACCAGTTCAGAAGCATCAAGAACTCCAAGTACCAGAAGCAGCACCGCTGAAATCCCAGATGTTAAAATCAGAACAGAGCGACGGTTGATACGATCTGCGACAAGACCACCAATCAGCGTCGCAAAAATGGTAGGCACAGCAGTTGCCGCACCGAGAAATCCCAGGTCGAGTGCTGACCCGCTTAGCTCAAAAACAAGCCAGGCCTTGCTGATAAAATACAGCTGTGTGCTGCCTACTGAAGCAATGGAACCAAGCCAGAAACGGCGGTAAGGCGCAGAGGAAAGCGCGTCAAATCGCATGCTGAATTAAATGAAAAATCCTAGACATAGTAAAATGATTAGAAAGATTGAATAGTATACTGTAAAAACTGGAATATAAACCCCGGATGATCAGGGCCGTTTATTAGATGTGCTTTTAAAACATCCTGCTCTGTAATGAAGATGCAGACAGATTCGGCGATTTTTGGGAAATAAAAATTTCTCCCAAAGAGTTTTGTTTTCTAATGATCAGGTTCCCAATTGACAAAATATGATAATAAGACTCGTTGATATAGACTGGTGAATAACGGTTCCTTATCTCTGGATAGAGGACTTTCTAAATTTCTGCTGAATCACTTTAAGGGGATTTACCAAAAATTAATCTAAAAAATGGTTTTAAAATGAATTATAATCCACCTGGCTGGTTGTAAGTTCTGCATCTGATCAACTTAGATATTCCTTTTAATAATGAACCTGCTGACTTTAACTCCTGCATCTTAATTTCCCAATCCTGTACCCTCCGATATTAGCCTCAGACAACATTTCATTGAAAAACCTGTGAGCAATTCTAAAGCAATTACAGTAATTTTGCTATTAATCCAAAGTTTGTTTATTGCTGACGGGGCTTTGGGCATTGAACGCAGGAAAAAGCAGGTTAGTGATGAGATTTCCTATTTCATTTACCCTTTAATTTATCAGGTCCCAGGATTAGGGGCAGGAAATGGGGCAGGTGCTACAGTAGTTAATCTTATCGGAGACGGGTCAACTTTGAGCTTGTTAAGAATTAAAGGGGGAATCGAGGTTGATAGCATCGTAGCTTCTGACATTCCTTTATTCACTCAGCATCTTACTCTTTCTGCTGCCTATGCAGATGGTAAAAAGGGAGGATTTGCTTTTTATGACAGAGGCCCCGAATCTCCGGAAGAACCGGAATTCACTTTGAAATTTAAACACAGCTGGGCACGTGCTGCTGATCTTGGACTGAATTTTTTTGACAGACAGCTGGAATTCTATTATGGAGGCGCCTTTGCTTTTCCAGAAATTGACCTGGAAAGAAGCGACCTTGCAGACTTCGACGACTGGGAATACATGTCGCCGGCCGAACAGGAGGATAGTATTGCAGATTTCATTAAAAATTTTTTGCTATACATTGATCTGGTAAATATCTTTGTCACCAGGCAAGGGCTCAAGATTGATTTGACAGATGACCGAATAGACCCCAGGGACGGATATCGATTTCAATATGAAAAATATGGATTCGAAGGGGAGGGACTCAAAAATTTCGATGTTGAAGATCACTCATTGACTGCCTATTATCCAAATGAGGATCTAAGCTCAGTATTAGTCGCCAATGTATTTTTTTCCAAATCAAATGTAAAAAAACGTTTAAGTATTTTTGGAGATGCCGATGTAGAAGATACTGAAAAGGCAGTTGCAGAATGTATTGAGGAATCAAAAAAAGAGGAAAGGGATTCTTCAGTTCCAATAGAAACATCTTGCAGAGGATTTGTCAGAGGAGTACAGGACTTTAATTCGGAAGGGAATAACTCAAACGCAACATCCCTTGGGGGTCCAAATCGATTAAGAAGCTATCCAATATCCAGATTTTATGACAAATACTCAATTTTTGCCGGACTTGAATATCGAACATACTATTTAGAGAGCTCAACTCCTTTTGATTATTTTTTTGAAAAAGGTGTGTTTGAAGCAGTTCAATCAGCTGTTTTTTATGAAATTGGCCAAGTCTCTCC
The DNA here is from genome assembly GCA_001627865.1 of SAR324 cluster bacterium REDSEA-S27_B3. Lineage (GTDB taxonomy): Bacteria > SAR324 > SAR324 > SAR324 > NAC60-12 > Arctic96AD-7. The sequence continues at coordinate 71,523 of LUQO01000041.1, read as the reverse complement.
GACTAATAATTCTGCATTATACAGCAATTTCAAGTATTCAACTGGTATAGGACTTCGTCTTGTATTTTCATCAGTAGTTATACGTGCAGATTATGCCACAGGAAAAGAGGGGCAGGAAACCACAGTCTTCATTGGTTATGGCTTTTAGTTATAATTTTTTCCAACTGACGAAAAAGCAGACCAAGCTGAATAATTATATCCTGATTTTAAAAACTGTTTAAAAGCTTAACAATTCCGGTCTCTATCCTGAATTTGGAAGGATAATATTAATTACTGATTGATTATAGAACTGCAGGAAACTACAGGATGCTTTTAAACCTGTCAGCCCTGAATTTTTGCCTCAGGACAGGTAATTTCGTCCCAAAAAGCAGAATTGATTGAGGGAAGGGTAAACAGTATTTTAACAATTACGGAAATGGGAAAGCTTTCAATATCCCCTACAGCCAAAACGTATTGACCAGTGTTAGTTTGATTATAAACCCGAATGTAATAGGTGCCTTTATTAAAAACCCTGTTTGATTTAAACTTCTTCCCAATCTCCGGTCCGATCCAGTACCACTTTTCTCCATGTTTTTCATACCATGGCCACCAGTTAAAGTTTTCCCCATCTTTTTTTTTGATAAGTTCGAAGTCCGAATCAAGGACATCGAATGAAAACTTTTTTGTTAGGGGACAATTATCTATTTTCGGGGTCGTTATACCCGCATAAAACTTAAATTTAGTATTGCTTTCTATTCTGTAGTAATGTGGCTCTCCTTTCAGTTCGGCAAAAATTGCTTTGGAGACCTCAGGTTCCTCGATAATATATGGTTCTTCAACAGAATTAAATTTTTCGGAGTTCAAAACCGGCTGGTGTGCTTCTGTGGATTTAAATACCAGGATTACTGAGAGGCTTATTATTAGTGAAGCGAATATTTTTTCTTTCATAAATCTGAACTTATTTCATTAAATTTTGTTAGAAGGCTATTCCAGTATAATTCTGGAAAGGGCTTTATAGATAAATAATGTGAGGACGAAAGGGACTTTAAGGTGTTTCAGTTTTCATTGCAACTGAGTATTGCCGAATAATGCAGTTAGAGTGGAAGTCACATTGTAGCTGGATATAGATAAAATTTTAATGCATAAAATATTAAATTTTTGTTTTTGTGCAGGTTCTACAAATTAAACTGAACAAGCTACTTCAGCTGATAACTCTATGATAATGCAAGGATAAATTTATTTTGTAATTTTCGGTGCAGGTCAGTGAAAACTCATATGAAAACTTACAGTAATATTAAATTGATGAAAAGAAATCAGTTAATTCTTTTATTGTTTCCAGCGGTATTTCTTCAGGAATGAAATGTCCTGATTCAAGTGCCAGTCCTTCAACTTTACATGTAGTGTATTTTTGCCATATTTCCAAGGGCTTAAATTGTCTGCCGACTACACCTTTTGATCCCCACAACACCTGGATTGGGATATCCAGCATCTCATTCCTGTCTGAACGGTCATGTTCCAGATCAATTGATGCAGCAGCTCTGTAATCCTCACAGCTTGCGTGGATGCGTTGAGGATTTTGAAAAGCAGTCAAGTATGCCTTTTCGATCTCACCAAACTGGTGGCCGCCTGACCACTTATTCAAACAGTAATCCATCCATTTTTTGGGGTCATTTTCAATCATTTGCTCCGGCAAACCTTTTGGTTGAATAAGGAAAAACCAGTGAAAATAACTTTGAGCGAATTTCATATCGGTTGCTTCGTACATATCAAGCGTGGGACATATATCAAGAACACTGATGGCCTTTACCCTGTCCCGGTAATCTTTTGCCATTCTGTGAGCGACTCGTCCGCCTCGATCGTGTCCGGCTACAAAAAACTCATCAAAGCTGAAATAATCCATTACATGAATCATATCCTCTGCCATTGAACGCTTGGAATACGTTTGGTGCTTGTCATCACTTGCCGGTGCCATGCTGTCACCATAACCCCTCAGGTCTGCTGAAATAACGGTAAAGTGTTCTGATAAAGAAGGGGCAGTTTTATGCCACATTAAATGTGTTTGGGGATATCCATGAAGTAAAAGCAGCGCCGGACCACTGCCATGTGAACGGCAAAAAATTTTACCAAGGGGAGTTGATACAAAGTGCCTTTTGAAATTCTGTAATTTCATAGTAGCTTATGAAACTCTGAATCTTTTATTTTTATAACAGTCAGATATTACTTTGACTCAGCAATGACATTTCAGAATGAAATTCTCTTGTAAAGCGAATCATCAAGATAGTTATGAATATGAACGGTCGTCTGTTCAGATTCAATAAAAATCACGCAATACGTCGGAGGTTCATGAGTGTGAGGGAAATAGTCTTTCGCATTTAAATCAAGCTGCACCTGATGATTCGTGCCGTACATTGTGCTGAAAGGAATGCCATACCAGCTTCCGCATACAGGACGATGGACATGCCCAAAGAAGATGTGCTTTATGTTTGTATAATTACTCAGGATTTGGTGTATTCGCAGTGAGTCATCACGTAGGTTAATGTCATCCAGGACAGGAATGCCGATCTCAAAAGGAGGATGGTGCATGAACAGGTAAACAGGTTCATTCCCGGATTTATCCAATTCATTCCGGAGCCAATCACCACGCTTTTCACAAAATGAACCCCAGTTTGCTCCATCTTCCACTGTATCAAGCAGCAGAAAACGGCCAACCGGAGTTTGCAGCTTCTGTTGAACAAATCCATGCTCATCTCGTGGTACATTAGGAAATATTTTACAAAATTTTTCTCGATGATCATGATTCCCAATCAGAGGGTGACAAGGTATAGACAGACGCCCTATAATCTCGTAAAAATCTTGGTATGCGCCAATATCACCACGTTCAGTCAGGTCACCAGTGATGATACACATTTCCGCGTCAGAGTGATTCTCATTGATATTGGCAACACACGCTTCTAGACGTATACAGGGATTGAGTCCGTGCAGCTCAGTCCCTCGCGACATCAAATGTGTGTCTGTGATCTGTATTATTTTCATAGAGGAATTATCGAGATTCTATTAAATGATTTCAGATTGAAACTTTGAAAAAAACAAAACCGTCTTGCATGCTCCTTTCTTTTACAAAACAGCTGTATATTGATAAGTAATCTAACTTCCAGAAAGTGCATAAAAAGATTGTATTATATTTGAAGATAGTATATTAAAAGAAACAGGTAATATTGAAAATAGTCGAAAGGAAAATTACAGATTTTACTTAATAGCATAAAGAGTCAGTTTTATTAAAAACAAGGTATTCAGCTATTTGAATTAATATATATAGTATCAAAATAATTGTCAATAGGTATTTTGAGGTATAGTAAATGAAAAGAAATATGACATTTAGAGAATTGAGATTGGAATATTTATAAAATATATATAATGGTTAAAGCAAACTATTTCAGGGTTAAAGTTTTAAGCTATTTGAATTAATATATATTATATCATTGTTTAAGACAGTCAATTTTTTTTAAATTTATGCCACAACATCATTAGGCATGGTTATGCTTATATCTTTCCCAATATCATATATTTGAAATGGCAAAAATAAACCGTGTATGATTTGGAATAAACATAAAGATATAACCATTAATTTTTACTTTTGCCGTATAAAATCATAATCATAATCCAGATCTTCAATGCTTCAAATGAATAGTTAATAATAACACCAGGAATATGTAGATAACTTTCATTATTTATAGAAATACAAAGAATTCATTATTAACAAAATCGTATAATAATCACCATTGTATTTATTTATTTACTGGTAAATAATCTTTATAAATATTTAATAATAATACATATTATCAACTACATATAATAAGTGGTATATATTTTGCTGATGATATTAATAAGCCGTGGATTTGCCTTATAATGCTGATACAGGGTTGGCTTCAGTCTATTTAATACGGTAATGTTTACCGAAATTAGGCTCTTGATTGAAGCCATTTTGTTCGTTTAGAACTTTTTCCGCATTATCATCCGGAATGTTTAGAATGAACAGCTGTGATTGATAATGTTTTTATTAACATAAATAAAAGGAGTATAGATGAATAAGCTATTATTATTAGTAATAATGATGGCGACATGGATGGTTGTTAGTTGTGGGACGACAGATGGAACTTCAGGTCCCGGTGCATTAGGTTTTTATGAAAATAAAAAATCTATAAAAGGGAATAGTTTAATATTCACAACAACTTCTCAATGGCACTGTATTAATGAAAACAAGCAGTGGCTTGACAAAAGTTGTGATTAGAGTAAATGGGATATTATGAAGAATCATTTATTAATGTTTCTTCCTGCACACAACATTCTTTCATTTATTCTTATATGACGCGCAGGCATGACTTGCATAGACAGGGCCGGTTTTTAGGACCGGCATCTGCCATTTCAGTCACTGCGCGTTTTAAATTAAAATGGCTGTTATTTTCTGAAATTCAGCCAATAAATCCTGCCTTATTTGAAACTCCGTATTTTTTGATTACCTCAATACGGACCCCAAAATTTGAGAATTTCCGCGTAAAAATGAATCTGCATCCATTTCATTTTTACCTTCAGGCTTGATAGTCAATATTTTTAAACCGTCTGTGTATGCTCCAACAATCATTCCTGGATATATTTCCCCAGGTTTAAAGTTGCCTTGCACAACTTCGACTTTTGTAAACTGAAGCCTCTTGTTGTTTTCGGTTTTATCATTTTCTCGGCAAAAACTGAATATTCCCGGCCATGGGGTATACGCACGCAGCTTTCTTTCAATATCAACAGCTGTATCTGCTTTCCAGTTTACGTGTCCATCCTCCTTTTTAATTATTCCGCAGTAAGTCGCATCCGCCTCATTTTGCTCATTCATAGTGAATTTCTCATTTAGTAAGTTTGTCAAATTATCAGCAATCAATTTACCGCCGATTTCCGCCAGCATTGCTCCCAGCAGAGGGGTTGTGTGATCCGGAAGAATTTCAACCTCTTCGGAAGATGCAGCCAAAGGTCCTGAATCAAGACGCAATACCATTTTTTGCAGTGACACGCCGGTTGCTTTAAATCCGGAAGCAATTGCTGACTGCACCGGAGATGCTCCGCGAAGCTTTGGCAAAAAGGAAAAATGGAGATTGAGGCAGCCGATCTTTGGAATATCCAGGAACTGCTGAGATAGAATTTGTCCGTACGCGCAGACTATAATCATTTCCGGAGACAAAGAGCGCACCTGTTCCAGCATTTCCGGACTTCCTGCCTTTTCCGGTGCAAATACTGTCAGATTATGTTCCAGCGCGAATTGTTTTACAGGCGACGGAGTAAGCTGTCTTTTTCGTCCAAGCGGACGGTCCGGTTGAGTGATAACTGCGCTTACTTCATTTCCGGATTCAATGATTGCTTTGAGAGAAGGGATGGCCCATTCCGGGGTTCCCAAAAATACTATGCTCATTTGTTTTCAATACAATTCAGTAAATTAAATAAAATCTTAAGTGCTATAGTTTAACTTGCTTTGCGAGTAATTTGGGATTAAAGTTCTGATTGCCTGATTTAGTCAGCAGTGTTTTTGTGTGGAATACTTCTTCTTGCTGATTAAGAGAACCGCGTCAACTGTTGTGATACAAAACAAGTGGTAAAACTCAGCCTAGACAATCCATTGGATCCAAAATCATCAGAAAAACAATCTGCGGAAGAAACCCCTGAGACGCTATATGACAGGATGCTCCAGCGGGGTGAAGAACTGCTGGAAAAACCGTTGAAGGGCGGTGGTGAATCACGGGTGCGTGTTCAGCACAACAAGGGCCGCATGACTGTTTGGGAGCGCATCAAGGTTTTAACTTCAGCAGAACCGCACATAACTTTCCAGAACTGGGGCTCAGAACTGGACGGTGCAGGAATTGTTACAGGAATTCTGGACATAGACGGACGCGACGTGGCGATTTACGGACATGATTTCACTGTTCGTGCGGGCTCGATTGATGCTACAAACGGAGCAAAACTGGCCCGCCAGATTTTAATGGCCGGTGAGCATGGAATTCCATTGATAGGAATGAACGATTCCGCCGGCGCCTTTGTTCCCGCGGGAGTTGGAGGACTGGACGGATATTCTGAAGCTTTTGCGGCAATGAGGAAAATCAGCGGAGTTGTGCCGTCAATTCTGCTGATGTTCGGTTACAATGCCGGCGGAGGAGCGTACCTGCCAAGACAGGGGTCTTTCCTGATTCAGCCTGAAAATACTTTTTTTGGCTTAACCGGTCCAAATGTTGTGCGTGAGGCGCTTGGTGAAGATATAACCGCGGATGAACTGGGGGGACCAAAAGTACACAGCAAAAGCGGGGTGGTTGATCTGACTGCTCCTGATGAGTTGGGGGCGCTGAGGACAGCGCTGCGGCTGTTGAGCTATCTTCCGGATAATAACCACTCTGCAGCTCCGTTTCGTTCAACCTCACTATCATTGGATGAGTATGTTGAGGAAGAGGCAGTTTTGCTGCACAAAACATTTACTAATCCGGTTTCAGGATTCAACACCCCTTTTGATATGCGGCTGTTCCTGCAGCAGCTTGTGGATTATGGTGATTATTTTCAAATTCAGGAAGTTCGGGCAAAACAACTGATCACTGCTTTTGGCAGGATGGGTGGACATGTGGTGGGCTTCATTGCCAATAACAGTGCTTTTGCTTCGGGAAATATAGATACTGAATCATCCAGGAAGGGAGCAAAGTTCATCCGTTTCTGCAACCTCTATAATATTCCAGTTATATTTCTTGAAGATGTTAGCGGCTATGCTCCGGGCTCTGAGCAGGAACGTGCCGGAGTTGTTCAGGCAGGCCGTGAACTGCTGGATTCAATTGTGGACCTGCGTGTGCCTCGGTTGACCTTGATTGTGAGGAATGCTTTCGGCGGAGCATATTGCGCCTGGAACAGCTATCATGTCGGCGCGGATTTTGTGTTTGCCCTGCCAAGCGCCAGAATCGCGGTGATGGGTCCGGCTGGACGACAGTTTGTTTATAAAGATGAATATCGTGAAATTCTATCGAACTTTCAGCAAAGTCTTGATTCCGGAATGGATGAACATGAAGCTGCGATTGTCCGGGATAAAGCAATGGCAAAACTGACCGAGAGATATGAACAGGAACTGCTGAATCCTGAAGAAGCCTTAAGGCTCGGTTCAGTTTCCAGTATAGTAATGCCAGGATACAGCCGGAAGGTTCTGGGCAACACTCTCCTGTATCTGCTGCGTCATTATCAACCCAGCCCCATGCTTGGAACACAAAGGGAATAGCTGAAATAGCTTGAAAAATCCGCTGAAATGACTATCGTGGGTTGTCTGGAATCTATCTTTATCTGCTAAAAAATCTCTTACAATTTTAATAATGCTAAAATTTCTCGGACATCGAGGACGAACTCTGGTTATCCTGATTTTGCTCGGGACGCTGTTTGGAATCATTTTGTTTTTAAACAAAATCCTCTTTCCATTTTTGCTGGCAGGATTCCTGGCTTATGTGCTTGCGCCGGTGATAGACAAACTTCACCATAGAAAATTCCGTTCCTACAGTATTTCGCGCGGTGTGGCGGTACTGCTTGTGTATCTGGTGATATTGCTCGTATTGATCGGAGGAGGAAGTTATGTTGTGCCAAATGTCTCTGCTGAAATGGGGCGTATGATTCAGGAATTCCCCAAAGCGGTAACCAAATTGTCCGAAGAGTGGGGGCCTGTTTTAGATGAAAAAATTAATTACTTCACTTCACTCTTGCCAGAACCAGCCGTGGAGGAACCTCTACCAACTGTTGAAACACAGGAACCAGACAAGAAAGTTGAGCATGTCCAGATTGAAAACGGCGAATTGATGAAAATTCTGAACAACTATACATACGAAATACGTGGGCTTGATTCTGACAGAATTGAAGTTGTTCCTCACAGGAAAAACGGTGGTGAAAGCGGATTTGAAGAAAATCCAAAAGAACCTCTGGACATGAAAACCAGAATGTCTATGCTGGCAGAGGAAGGAGTTAACCGCGTTAAAGCTGATATGGTTCGTTTTCTTGGCTTTGGACGTCAGCTGATTTCAAATGTGGTTGGATCCGTGTTCACCCTGTTTTTAACTTTTATGGTGGCAGCATTTATACTTGTTGACACAGATCGTATTTTATCATTCTGGCGCTCACTTGTACCTCAGCAGTATCATGAAAGATACAGCAATCTGCTCAAAAGTCTGGATAAAGGATTGAATGGGGTGGTTCGTGGACAATTGTTGATTTGTTTAGTCAACGGTGTCCTGACCTTTATTGGATTGGTGATAATCGGTGTTCCCTTCGCGTTCACACTCGGTTTAGTGGCAATGGTTTTTTCATTGATTCCAATTTTTGGTACAATACTGTCCAGTATCCCGATCGTGATCATGGGGCTGACGATTTCATTTGGTACAGGCTTTATGGCGCTACTCTGGATTTTGCTGATTCACTTTATTGAAGGTAATTTCCTCAATCCTAAAATCATGGGTACGGCCGCGCATATACATCCGGCGCTGATTGTGTTTGCGCTTGTCACAGGGGAACACGTGGCCGGAATAGCAGGCGCGCTGCTGGCTGTGCCGGTGTATTCCATTCTGCAGACTTTTTTCTTCTTCCTTAAGGCAATGGTTGAGGAGCTGGAAAAGGACCCAACTGTCACCGCAAAATCTTCATGATAGTCCTCTCTAGAAATTAGTTCGACTCATCAAACCTGATGTCTGATTTCGTGCAATTTGCACATGAACTGGCGGACGCGTCCGGAAATGTGATTCGAAAATATTTTCGCGCAGATTTTACTGTTGAGGATAAACCTGACAGCAGCCCGGTTACAGTTGCGGATCGTCTTGCGGAAACAGTATTGCGTGAGATGATCACAGAAAAGTATCCTGAACATGATATTCTGGGAGAAGAGCACGGCTATCAAAATACTGGGAGCAGATGGAAATGGGTGATTGATCCAATTGACGGAACCCGAAGTTTCGTGGCCGGAATGCCGATTTTTGGTACACTTATTTCCCTGCTTGAACACAATGTTCCATATCTCGGAATTATCGATATGCCGATTTTGAGGGAGCGCTGGTTTTCTTTAAGCGGAAAAGAATGTTTTTATTTTTCAGAACAATCTGGTGAAATAAAAGTTGTCTGCAAGGCTTCTGAAAAGCAAAATATTGAAAAAGCAATTCTCTACAGCGCAGACCCGGGTATGTTCAGCAGTAAACAAAAACCTCTGTATGACAGGCTTGCCACACGTGTAAAACTTTCCAGATTCGGTGGAGATTGTTACAGCTATGGACTGCTTGCCTCCGGATATATAGATTTGGTGGTAGAGGCTGACCTGAAAATATATGATGTGATGGCGCTTGTGCCGGTGATCCAGTCAGCAGGAGGCGTGATCACTGACTGGCAGGGCAGCAGTACTTTTGGTGATACCTGGGATGGTTGTGTTGTTGCTGCGGCATCAAAGGAATTACATGAACAGGTGCTGGGACTGCTTAAAGTAGAATAACATTATTTTAGTTTAACTTGATTCCAATTTCAGGAAAATCACAACCTTGAAAACAATATGCACATTTCACGATTCCCACGTATTCATTTTGCTCATCTGCCGACTCCTCTTGAACCCCTGGAAAAGTTGAGCAAACTGCTGGGTGGACCACAGATTTTTATAAAAAGAGACGATTGCACCGGACTTGCTACCGGTGGAAACAAAACACGCAAACTTGAGTTTCTGATTGGTGACGCGTTGCATAAAAAGGCAGACACGATCATCACACAGGGCGCTACACAATCAAACCACGTACGCCAAACTGCGGCCATTTCAGCAAAATTGGGGCTGCGTTGCGAAATTTTGCTGGAACACCGTACAGGCAGCGATGATCCGGACTATCTGGAAAATGGCAATGTCCTGCTTGATCGAATTTTTGGGGCATCGATTCAGGTAGTTCCGGCAGGAACAGACATGGATGCCGTTATGGAAGAAAAAGCACAGGAAGTTAGAAAAAAAGGAGGGAACCCTTACATTATTCCTGGCGGAGGCTCAAATCCCACAGGCGCCCTCGGATATGTAAATTGCGCGATGGAACTGGTGGGACAGCTCAACGATCGTGGACTGAATGTTGATCATCTGATTACTGCCACCGGAAGCGCTGGAACACAGTCCGGACTGGTAACAGGCATGGAAGGAACACGAAGCGGCATCCCGGTGTTGGGAATATGCGTTGGCGCGGAAAAGCAGGCACAAGAGAAAAAGGTGTTTAATCTTGCAAAGGAAACAGCGGAATTCCTGGGAATTCCTGGAAGTGTTAGTAGTGAAGCAGTTGTTGCCTATGGAGACTATGTTGGGCCCGGATATGGTCTGCCTACTGAAGGCATGCTTGAAGCAGTTGGATTACTGGCACGTGAAGAAGGTATTCTGTTGGATCCTGTCTATTCCGGAAAAGCAATGGCCGGACTGATTGACCTTATCCGCAAGGGGCATTTCCGCAAAGATGAAAATGTGGTCTTCCTGCACACCGGCGGCTCCGCAGCTTTATTTGCCTACCGAAAAACATTCACTTCATAAATCCACCTTCGTGTCATTCTGGGACTTCGCTTTGCTTCGCCCGGAATGACACTTTTTTTTCAGGATTCACTATTTATGGTTAATTTGTGGTTAAGTGATTGGACACAAGTCTTATTTCTACAAAATCGAATCAGGAATTTTTTAAAGACGCAGGAGTCAGAGCGATTCGTGATCGAGACGGTTCATTCCGTTGAAGGCGGCAACGCGGTAGGCTTCATCAAGCGTGGGTGAGTTGAAGACAGTGTTCATAAAGTAATTGATGGTCCCCTCGAAGTGCATCACGGAATGACCCAGATGAATCAGTTCGGTGGCATGAGGTCCGATGATGTGGATACCCAGGATTTTGAGTGTTTCCGGATCAAAAAGCAATTTCAGGATTCCTTCCTCTTCAGCCATGATGTGCGCACGGGAAAGTTCCTTGAAATGGGCAATGCCGATTTCATAGGGAATGCAGGCATCAGTTAATTCCTCCTCTGTCTTTCCAACCATCGAAACAGCAGGGATGGTCCAGATTCCAAGCGGAAGTTCCCTTGGCATTTTCTCTGATTCAAGCTGACCAAAAGCATGTAGAACGGCAATCCGTGCTTGTGTAATGGAAGTGGACGCCAAACCGGGAAAACCGATCACATCGCCTACCGCGTAGATGTTTGGCTGTGCTGTCTGGAAATTTGCGTTAGTTTTGATCAGTCCGTTATTACCCAATTGAATTCCCACCTTATCCAGGCTCATTCCTCCGGAATTGGCAAATCTACCTGCGGCGACCATCACGGTTGAGCATGGCAGGATTTTGTTGCTTTCCAGTTTTACATGCACTTCGTCAGAATTTATTTTTTCAATGTCTTCTACATTTTCTCCCAGACGCAGTGTGACGCGTTGATTGCGCATCTGGTACATCAAATTTTCCACAATCTGACAGTCCACGAAGGGGAGAATGTTGCGGTTTCGCGCAATCAGGTTCACACGGATACCCATTTTTGAAAAGATTGAGGCATATTCACAGCCGATCACACCTGCGCCAATTATGGTCACTTTTTTGGGCAGATGCTTTATTTCAAGGATAGTGTCGGAATCAAAGACGCATTCATTATCAAAAGGCGCCCATTTTGGTCGGCGGGGGGATGATCCTGTGGCGATGATTGTGTAATCTGTTGTGATTTCATATTTTTCACTTGCATCCGCCGGATGAATTTCCAGACTGGAGGGTGTCAGAAAATGTGGTGTCCCCTCGATTACGATGATATGGTTTTTTTCAAAGTTACGTCGCAGCGAGCTTTCCTGGTCCTGGATCACCATTTCCTTGCGATACATCAATTCCTGCGTGGTCAGATTCTCTTTAAATTTAATGTCAATTCCATGAGTCTGCTGACGCAAAAGTGCAAGGTGTATCACAGTTTCACGCAAAGATTTTGAGGGCACTGTGCCGGTATGGAGTGAGGCTCCGCCAAGGCGCGGCTGTTTCTCGATCAAGGCGACCTGTTTTTTGAGTTTGCTGGCCTGCATCGCCGCTTTCTCTCCTGCTGGTCCGGAGCCAATTACAACGATGTCATAATGATGTGTTTCCTGCACAATTTTTTTTAATATTTGTTTTTAAAAAGTTCCTTCCTGAGTGCAAACAAAAAAGAGTTCAGAAACCTCAGATTGAAATTGTCCTTATTTTCTACATTTTTACGGACAAACAATACTCATCCATAAATCACTGATAAATTTAGCTTTAAGATCAAGTTGATTTAAGGTCCGGACGCTGCCTCAGAAATTTGTCCAGTCCGGAAATGTCTTCCGCGGCATTTTTTATGCGGAGCACACCTTCTTCAAGCAGAGACTGCTCTGAGGCTATTGAAAGACGCAGAAAGTGTTTTCCTTCAGCACCTATTTGTCCAAATGATTTACGGTCCAGTACTGCAACCTGATGCCCGTACAAGGCAAACATCTGAAACAGGTTAGCCGGAGAACTCTGTTCTTCTATGGGAAGGTGCTGATGCTTTTCAATCAAATCTAAATATTCGCAGATACCAGAAATATTTGGAAACAAGTAAAATGCTCCTCCGGGCTTCTGGCAGCAGATTCCCGGGATTTGGTTGATTTGCTTCCAGATCAGATTTCGCCGTGTTTCAAAAGTGTCCACCATCTTTTTCACTGCCTGCTTCGACAATGGATTTTCAAGCGCTTCCCGTGCTGCTTCCTGATTGTAAGGAGGGACACAGGAGAAATAATTGATGTTTAGTTTTTTTAAAACATCTGCTTCTTCAATTGTGGGGAAAACAGCATAGCCGATTCTTCCGCCTGTCCATGCATAGCTTTTTGAGAATCCGCTGGCGATGATCGTACGTTCCGACATGCTGGGAACTGAAGAAATTGAGTAGTGCTGCTGTCCGTCAAAAATGATGTTTTCATATATTTCATCTGAATAAACACGCATATCAGGCCGACAGTGTTCAAGAATGACATTGGCAAATTCCTCTATCTGTTTTCGCGTGGCAACTCCTCCGGTTGGGTTGGAGGGGAAATTGAGGTAAATCAGCTTTGTTTTGTGAGTGATCTTGTCTGCGAGTTGATCCGGAGAAAAGGTGAAGTTGGCTGCCTCTTCCAGATGCAGGGGAACAGGAACAGCACCGACATAGCGGATGAACGATTCATAAATCGGGAATCCCGGACTTGGATAGATAACTTCATCACCCGACTCACAGTAAACCTGTTGTGCCAGTCCAATCGAGGGCTTGCCTCCGGGGAACACCACCACCTGTTCCGGATTTGTTTTCAGTCCTCTTGTCTGATTGATCTGGCTGCTGATAGCCTCACGCAAAGAAAACAGTCCTTTGGGATCACAGTAGTTAGTATTATCCAAGTCCAACTGGCGTTTGATTTCATCCTTTATATGCTTTGGAACAGCAAAATCAGGCTCACCCAGATTCAACTTGATAACCTCGCCTTTCTGCTGTTCCACACGCACAATATGCGGACCTACTTTGAAGGCGTTCTCCGTGTCAATCCGGTAATTTCGTTCTGCAAATAAACTCATTTGTTATTCGTTTTTATATTTATTTGATAGGGGTTTCTCAGAAAAAGTATTACGCTGCTGTTTTTGCTGATTACGTCCAAAACAAAAAACTGCTGCGGTTACAAACAGAAACTGCAGGCAGAATCCCACGAATACCTGGTCCAGCAGAAGCAGCGGTTCAATTCGCTGAAAATTCGCAAAAGCCGGAGCAAAATCTGCCACCACAAATGTCAGGGAACCAAGCACAACAATCAGCTCAACTTTCTCTCGAAAAAAAACCAGGAAAAAAGGCAACAGTATCAAAGTATTGAGAATGCCTTGAGTCCACAAAAGCAGGACTTTTAACTGCGGTAATAACGGAGGCTGGTGCAATATCTCCGTCAAACGCTCCGTCCAGAATGGCGCGGCAAAACTTTCATCAAATGTGATTTGCAGAATTATAAATAAAAGCATGTAAATTAAACCGCAACCCAGCACCTTGATTGTTCCGGAGATGTTGATCTCCTGTTTCAGTCTTCGCCAGAGAAACCCCGGACTTATCACCTGATGACTGCTGGGAAGCAGAAATGTCACGAGTATTCCCACGAAAATTGCGGTAGTTGCTTCCGGAATAATTAATGACCAGAAAGCATCATTTAAAGGAGTTCCCCAGAGCAGATGCCTGAAAGTTTGCCCAAGCGGACCAAGTGTAATTAAAAACAATGAGAATACAATGATCGAACTTAAACGTTTCCAGTATATCATACTTGCCACAGGACGCAGCGCGAAACCCAGCAAAACTCCCGCCAGGAACTGGTAAAAAAAATCCTGGGCGATTGCCAGCTCTGCGTCAAGCGCTCTCAGTGAAAGCATTTTGGCAATAGCATATCCTGCCCCAAGTGATGTTGGAGCAAGAAATTTTCCGGGTCCGGAAGTCAGCATCTTTGAATGTTCAGGTTTGGATTTAAGTTTTTTTGGAAAATGTCACAGTAATGGAGTACCATTTTTTCTACAATTTGGCAAATAAACCCAATACATAATGATGGATTACGCACCTTTTGAACTGCCCCCGCGTACACTTGTTTCCGGAGCAAAAACTTTGAACCTGGACCGACCTCGCCTGATGGGCATACTGAATCCCACTCCGGATTCATTTTCTGACGGATCCAGCTTTTTCCAATTCGAAGACGGAATGTCCCAGGCCAGGAAAATTATAGAGGACGGCGCTGACTGGCTGGACATAGGCGGCGAGTCTTCCGGACCAGACAGTATGGAAGTACCACTGGAGGAAGAACTGCGAAGGGTTATCCCACTGATTCAGGCAATACGCAAGGAAAGTGATATCTGGATTTCCGTGGACACATGGAAGGCAGAGGTTGCTCGAAAGTCACTGGCAGCAGGGGCAGATGCTGTAAATGATGTAAGCGCTCTGCGTGCCGACAAGGAAATGGCGGGAGTGATCGCGCAATATCAGGCGCCTGTGGTTATGATGTACTCTAAGGATGCTTCTCCACGAACAACACGTGATCAAACTGAATACCGGGATGTGCTGGACACGCTCCGGAACTTTTTCAGTGAACGTATCAAATATGCTGAGTCCTTGGGGATTGACAGAAGTCAGATTGTGATTGATCCGGGAATGGGTTTTTTTATCAGCGGTCATGCAAAATACAGTTTTGAGGTCATACGCAGAATTTCGGAATTGCATGAATTTGATTTACCATTGTTGCTTGGGCCTTCAAGAAAGTCATTCTTGGCTGAAGTTTCAAACGGACGCAGATTAAGTTTTACCGAAAGGGATATTCCCTGTGCTTTAGTTTCCGGCATTGCTCTCTGGCAGGGTGTGTCTGTTCTGCGTGTTCATGAAATTCAGCAGGGACGCCTGCTTATTGACACTTTTGAGGCATTGGCCGGCAGAAAATCTCTGGATGATTCTTGATGAATCGAACACTTTCTACTCACCACAGCCCTCTAACGGTGGGTAATGCAGGACCATATATGGTGAGTTTGGGTCAGTATTGAGAATTGTCCAAAAGTTATTTTGAATTTCAATAATTTAATTTGCTGACAGTAGCTTTATGAAAACAGAGACGGACTTTGCTGATCTTTCCGGGAAAAAGGCCTTGGTTACCGGAGCTGCCGGTGGAATAGGGCAGGCCATCGTAAAGGCACTGACCGCGTCTGGAGCATTCGTTGTGGGAGTCGATCAACACGCTGATGGAGTTGTCAGCGACGATATGCTTCCTGGGGATTTAACCGATCCGGATTATTGTGATACCTTGCCCCAGCAGGCGGCTGAGGTGCTGGGTGGACTGGACATAGTCATCAACAACGCCGGAATCATACGACGTGGTCCTGTGACGGAAGCCAGCGATGAGGATTTCCGGCTCTCAGTGTCGGTCAATATCGAAGCACCGTTCCGTATCTGCCGTGCAGCGATACCTTTGCTGGAGGAAAACGGCGGAGGAGCAATTGTCAACGTCGCTTCGTGCTGGGGTGTATATCCTGGGCAGAACCATCCGCTTTACTGCATGACCAAGGCTGCGCTTGCCTCGCTGACTCAGTGTCTGGGCAAGGATCATGCTCATCAAGGAATCCGTGTCAATGCCGTATGTCCCAATGAAGTCAACACCCCTATGATCAGGTCGGGATTTGAGATTCGTGGGCTTGACCCGGATCGTGCGATTTTGGAGTTGAATCAGTCCGTGCCGCTCGGTCGTATTGCAGAACCGGAGGACATAGCCGATGTGGTGCTGTTTCTGGCCTCCGAAAAGTCACGCTACATGTGTGGCGCGTTGGTAGAGGTAAACGGCGGGAAGGCTGTCGCATGAGCAAAACGCTGCAAAAGGTGGCACTGGTGACGGGCGGGCGCAGTGGTATTGGCCTCGCATGTGCCCAACGGTTTGCGGAGGATGACATTCGCGTGTTTACCGCGCAAAGGCAACGTGCTAACGATTTTGAGACCATTTTGGTTGACCTTGCTGATCCAGAGGCGCCCGAAGCAGTTATAACGCAACTGAAGGAAAAGGCTGGACGACTCGACATTCTGGTAAACAACGCGGGCATGATGCTGGAGGGTACTGTGGAGGAAATGCCTCTGGAGGACTGGGAACGCACATTGTCGGTAAATCTGCGTGCACCGTTTCTCTTGATCAAACACTCCCTTCCGCTGTTGCGTGGACACGGGGCGATTGTCAACATCGGTTCCATTGAGGGGCTGGGATCGAATCCCCGGCATCCCGCATACTGTGCGTCCAAGGCAGGATTACACGGGCTCACACGTGCTGTTGCGGTGGATCACGGCCCGGAAGGCATTCGTTGCAATGCGGTGGCTCCGGGCTGGATTGATACTGATCTCAACATCGATTTCATCAACTCCATGCCAAATCCGGAACAGTTCCGTAAAGACACCGGTCATATCCACCCTGTTGGGCGCACGGGAAGTCCGGAAGAGGTCGCCGAACTTGTTGCCTGGCTGGCATCAGATGCGGCGTCCTTTGTGACCGGACAGGTTTACACGGTGGACGGTGGACGAATGGCCAAGCTGCCCCTGCCCTGAACGAATACCAGCGTGGACCTGCCTCAACTTGGAATTGTTATAAGTGGTCAAGGCCGACTTCTGATCAGCCTGAGGCAAAGCCGCTAGGGGTTTCATCAAGCCGGGTTCCAATGTACTTTGCCTGCGCCCCCTTCTTTTGCGCCAGCAGGCACAGGTAGTTGTAGCCAATGGCAGAAGCCGCCAAAGCAGTGATTTCCGCATGGTCGTAAGCCGGTGCCACCTCAACAATATCCATTCCAATCAAATTGAGGTCACCAAGGGATTGCAGTATCGGCAAAACCTGTGTGGTGCTCAAACCTCCTACAACAGGAGTCCCGGTTCCTGGGGCAAAAGCAGGGTCGAGGCAGTCAATATCAAAAGTAATATAAACAGGATCATCCGGTGAAACGAATTTGTGAATACTGTCAATCACAGCCTGCACTCCGTTAGTATGTACCCATGGGGCATACAGAATGTTGAAGCCCTGTGTGCAATAATTTTGTGTTCTGATTCCGATTTGCACAGATTTCTCCGGAACCACAATCCCCTCCCGTGCCGCCCTCAGGAACATGGAGCCATGATCCAGCCTGTTGCCGTCGTCATCCCACGTGTCTGAATGCGCGTCAAAGTGTATCAGTGAGAGAGGTCCATGTACCTTGTGATGTGCACGCAGCAAAGGATAGGTGATGAAGTGATCTCCCCCGAAGCTCAGCATCGAGGTGCCCTGCTTCAGGATTGTGTCGGCATGTTTTTCCACCTTCTCCACAACATGCTGCGGGTATCCGTAATCCAGCCACACATCTCCATAATCAACTACGGCCAGATGTTCGAAGGGGTCGAAATTAAAGGGGAAAGCATCCAGTGAGGCAATCTCTGTAGAGGCTGCTCTAATTCCACGAGGTCCGAAGCGGGCTCCTGGGCGATTACTGGTGGCACAATCATAAGGAATACCTGTCACTGCAACATCCACCCCTGTTAAGTCACGGGAATACTTGCGTCGCAGAAAACTGAGCGCACCTGAAAAGGTCATGTCATTTGAGCGGCTATGTAAATCTTCCCTGCGGAAAGCACCGTCACCCACTGTTTTCATAAATCTCCTTTTGGCAAATTAATACATAGTAATTCAGATTAACTATCGACACCAATATTTTTTCTGATGAATTCAGTTTCTTTGAAAATGTCAGATTTCATTTAAAACAACCACGCGCTCGCGCAGGAACGGCACTTCGCCGGGAGCCTCTGCTTCAAGCTCGCGGGCGGCGAGGTGCCCGGAATGCACGGCGGCGGCAATGATTCCGGGCGCAAAGCAATCGCCAATGCACCGTAGCGTCTTGATCCCAGCTTGAGCGAGTCCTTCCGGATTGGACTGCAATTGGTGGTAGAGGGTGTTGTTGGGCAGACGTTCCGTGACCAGCACCAAGGTGTCGCAGACGTGGCGCGTGCGCCGATCCGTGAAGACACAGGCCAACTCAACCTCTCCGGAATGCACGGAGACAAGGTTGTGCTGCGGCGCAAGCTCCACGCCGAGTTCCAGCAGCCGCGTTTGGATGCGCCCTTGCTCCATCGTGTGGTGCGTCCAGTTGGAAATGTCCGGAGCCGGAGTGACCAGCCGAACCTCATGGACGTCGAGCCGCAGTTTTTCGGCCAACACCCCGCCCATGTAGTAATGCTCGTCGTCAAAAATCACGACGTTCCCGCTTGCGGAAACTCCGTCCATCAGATCGTCCGGGGTCAGCACCGTCATGTGATCCAATCCGAGAATCGGCTCGCGGTGTTCGCGGGCAATGCCATCCCGCCGCCACGTTGCTCCGGTCGCGAGCAACACATGGGAGAATCCGAATTGGTCTTTCGCGCTGAACTCCAGAATGTCCTCTGCGCTCAGCTTGCTGCCGCGATACAGCGTGACGTTTTCCTGCTTCTCCAGCAGTGTCGCCCGATAGTCTCGCACACGCCCCCACTCGGCGAGTCCGGGCAGTCGGCTTTCCCGGCTGACCCGTCCGCCGAGTTCCTCGGACGCTTCCGCCAGCATCACACGGTAGCCGCGCTGGCCGAGCGCGAGGGCGCATTCCAGCCCGGCAGGCCCGCCGCCCACGACCAGCACGCCTTCGTCGCTTCTACTCGGCTCGATGTGTTCCGGGTGCCAGCCGCGCCGCCACTCCTCGCCCATCGTGGGGTTCTGCGTGCAGCGCATCGGCACCGCCAGCCAGTCTCCCGCCACACAGATGTTGCAGCCGATGCACTCCCGGATTTCATCAAGCCGCCCCTCCTCGATTTTCTTGGGCAGGAACGGGTCGGCAATCGAGGGCCGCGCCGCACCGATCAGGTCCATCACTCCGCGCTGGATAAGCGAAACCATCGTGTCCGGGGAGGTGTAGCGTCCCACGCCCACCACGGGCTTGGAGGTGAGCGATTTGACGAAGCCGATGTATGGCTCCTGATAGCCTTCTTTCTCAAAGCGCGAGGTCGCTGAGTCGTTCTCCCATTCGCTGATGTTCACGTCCCAGAGGTCCGGCAGTTCCGCCAGCATCTCGATGACCTCCCGGCCTTCGTTCTCAGCGGTGATGCCCTTGGGACCAAGCAATTCATCCACAGCAAAACGCACCGCGACGGCACAGCGGTCGCCCACGGCCTCCTTGGTCTCCTCCAGCACTTCCCGGAAGAGGCGCACGCGGTTTTCCAGCGAGCCGCCGTATTCGTCCGTGCGCTGGTTGAAGCGGCGGGAGAGGAAGTGCATCAGCAGCGTCAGGTTGTGCCCGGCATAGACATAAACGAGATCGAAGCCCGCCTGCTTGCCCCGCAACGCCGCCTGACGGTGCCATTTGCGAAAATCACGGATGTCGGCCTTGGTCATCGCCCGTGCCTGCACCGGATCGTAGGAATTGACGGAGGCCACGCTGGGGGCAATCGGCGGGATGCGGCTATAGTGATTGGCGCTGGAATAGCCACCGTGAACGAGTTCGATTCCGGCGAGCGCTCCATGCTCATGCACTGCTGCCGCCATTTTCGCCAGTGCTGGAATGTCGCCATCGTCCCAGAGCCGTCCTTCCGCTGCTAGGCCGTTGTCGGAATTGGCATGAATTTCCACCTCCTCAGTACAGACCACCGCCCAGCCGCCCTCGGCCTTGATCCCACGCATGGCAGCAAGCGTGTTTGGGCGTACATGGCCCATACCGTTACAGTGCGGAACCTGGTAAAAGCGGTTGCGGGCCGTCACCGGACCAATTGGCACCTGCTCAAAGAGAATGTCGTAACGGGGATCGCGTTGTGTCATCCTGGATTATCCTTTCCACAAACCTTCCTGGCGCAAGTCCTCCGTGGCCCGGAGGATTCCCTGCTCAAGTATGTTGAACATCTCATCAATTTGTTCTACAGTTATGATCAGCGGGGGCGAGAACACGCACATGTTCAGGAGCGGACGTACTATCAGCCCCAACGCCTGACAGTGCTTGTCAATGCGGGAACCCATCGCAACGTCCATTGCCAGTGCGTCCGGATTGTCCGGGTCCACGATGCGGCCTTCAATGCAGCCAACCAGCCCGACGCCACGGGTGTTGCCCACCAGCGGCAGTTTCCGCAGTTCCCGGAGCCGCTGTTGAAAGTACGGCGAGATTTCGCGGACATGCTCCAGCAGTCCCTCGTTTTCGATGATCTCCAAGTTCTTGAGCCCAGCGGCAGCGGCCACTGGATGTCCGGAGTAGGTGTAGCCGTTGCTGAAGGACGCGCCCTGCGAGCGTTCTCCGGAGATTTCCCTGAAAATGCGATCGGAGATAAGACAAGCGCCCATCGGCACATAGCCGGAAGTCAACCCCTTGGCGCAGGTGATCAAATCCGGCTCGATGCCGAAAACCTCCTTGGACGCAAACCAGTGCCCCAAACGGCCAAACCCCGTCACGACCTCATCGGAGATGTACAGCACGTCGTGCTTACGGCAGATCTCCAGGCAGCGTTGGTGGTAGCCTGCGGGCGGGACGATCACTCCTCCGGAGGCCAGCACCGGCTCGGCGATGAAGGCTCCGACGTTCTCTGTGCCGAGCGTCTGGATCGCCGTTTCGAGGTCGGCGACCTTTTCCTCCAAAAATGCCTCCGTGCTCATCCCTTCCGGGCGGCGGCTGGGGTTGACATCCGGGAGAAAATGCACCAGCTCGTGCGCGGTGTCCAGCCAGTCCTTGTCACGGGCCTTGCCGCAGAGTGAAGCACTCAGGTAGGTGCTGCCGTGGTAGGCTTTTTCCCGCGAGATGATCCGCTTCTTCCGGGGGAACCCCCGCACGTTGTTGTAAAACTGCACGAAGCGGATGGCGGTGTCCACGGCGGTGGAGCCACAGGTCGTGAAGAAGACGTGGTTCAGGTCTCCCGGAGCCAACTCGGCCAGCTTGTTGGCCAGCACCGCGCTCGGCGACGCACTCATGTTCCACGGCGAGTAGTACGGCATCTTGAGGACTTGTTCGGCAATCGCCTCGGCCATCTCCTTGCGTCCGTAGCCAATCTGCACGCACCACATGCCGCCGGGCCCGTCAATCAGCTTCTGGCCTTTTTCGTCGTAGAGGTAGATCCCCTCTGCGCTTTCAGCAAACGTGCGGGTGTTGCAGCCGAAATCTTTCATGCTCTCCCAGGGATGCACGAAGTTTTCGTTATCGAAGTTCTGTATTTGGTCAAAATTTTCAATGCTCATGGTTTTACTCAAAAGATTAATTTGTTCCAGTGGTTGCTGGGTGTCTAGGCATATCAGAGTTTAAGGTTGGGTTTAGCTGTTCCTGAAGGTGGAAACAGTTTTTCCTAAAGCAAGAAATGATAGTGCATAAAAGGAATGTTATCAGCTAAAAAGTTTTCTGGTAAGAAATGTTTCCGCCATCCCAGAAGTCGTTGAAAAAATCATCCAGATTCCAGCTGGTTGTGAACATCAGGGCGGACTGATTGGCTGAATTCTGTAAATCCCAGCTCACGCGAAATTTGACTTCAGGTTTTCTCCGTGCTTTATCTTCCCTTTCAGCACTGTGATAATCGGTTACTTTGTCAGTGTCTGCGGCATACAGGGCATATTCACGGTATCTGTCCGCAGCAGTTTTGTGACGGAGAATTCCGTAAAGCTGCAATGTCCACAAATGAAAATCGTAATTATCATAAGCCAAATCCAGCTGCCTGAACAAATTGCGAAAACGGTCTTCACGCAATCCAATTGTTCCATGCATTTCCGCGCTCAGAGGATGAAGCCAATACAAATCTGTTGATGTGTAAAGCAGCTGCTGTTGCCGGTTATCGGGAGAAGAAGATTCGGAAGGATTTTTTATTTCCCGGCGTTTTTGAATATCGAAGCTGCGACAGCTCAGACCGGCCAGCCGTTGTTCTCCATAGTGGTAATCCAGTGTTGCCCTGCTGTCTTTGCTTTTATATGTAAATGTCAGCTCCTGTTTTGGAAATACCTGTTTGAATGGTTTGTCCAGCACATAACTGAAGCGGCCTCGCCAGTTATTCCAGCTGAACGCGCCTTCAAGATGATTTTCGACAGGATGCGGTGAATAATATGAAGTATCGTAAAAATTCTTTTCGTTATAATAAAGATCCTGGAATAACTGCTGGAATCTAAGGTAATTCCATGGTCTTTTCCCCCACGTAATGCTTCCGCCCTGATCGGCTTTGCGCTTGTCATATTCCGGCATTCCGAGAAAAGATAACCCGACCTGCTTGACTGCACGCCATTCAACTTCCACCAGATACCGGAAGGGTTTAATTTCATAAAATTCTTCCTGCCATGCTTTAAAATAAACAGTAGCTTCCTCTCCAAGCTGATAAGGCAGTCGTACTTCCAGATCTGTATAAAGGAGGTCCAGCCCCATGCTTCCACCGGACAGACGCCATCCTCCCTGACTTTCATACCATTCTTCTTCTTTTAATTTATGGAACTGGTAGGATTTAATATCAAGAAAATTTTCCTGATTGAGATAGGAATGATAGATTTCCGGCGCGTCATCATAAGCCCAGACAACCGATGATCCTGTTGAGGAAACAAAAAAGAAAAATGCAGGTACGGAAAGCACAAAAATCAAAAGTCGATGTGATCTGGAAAAAAACATCTGCTTCGTGTCTCACGATTTTGTCAGGTTTGATCCTGCTCCAGCCTGGCCCAGGTATCTCTCAGGGTTACTGTACGGTTAAATACCAATGCATCCGGGCGTGAATCTTTTGAATCAGGACAAAAATAGCCCACTCTTTCGAACTGATAAACTTCCTGTGTGTTTGCTGCTGTTAATCCAGGCTCAACCTGGCAGTCAGAAATAATTTCAATTGAATCCGGATTGATGTCATTGAGGAAATTTCCTTCCGGATCATCTTTTCCGGGAATCGGTTTCGAGAACAGGCGGTCGTATAAACGAACTTCCACCGGAACTGAATGTCTCGCTGAAACCCAGTGAATAATGCCCTTTACTTTTCGTCCTTCCGCTTTTGCACCGGAGCGTGTGGCAGGATCGTATGTGCAGCGCAGTTCAATCACCTTGCCTGATTTGTCATAAATCACCTCAGCGCAGCGGATTACGTAGGCGTATCGCAGTCGGACTTCTTTTCCGGGACTCAGTCTGAAAAATTTGGGAGGAGGATCTTCACGAAAATCGTCATGGTCAATGAAAATTTCTCTTGAAAAAGGAACTATACGTGTTCCCATTTCAGGATTTTTTGGATGCCTTGCCGGTTCAAATTCTTCTGTCTGATCTTCCGGATAATTTGTAATAATAACTTTCAACGGCCTCAAAACCCCCATCGCACGAGGGGCTGATTTGTCAAGTACTTCACGCGCACAATCTTCCAGCACGCTCATCTCGATATTGTTTTCACTTTTAGAAATGCCGATTCGCTCGCAAAACAAACGCAAAGCCGAAGCAGGAAAGCCTCGTCGCCTCAAACCGGACAGAGTCAGCATGCGCGGATCATCCCAACCTTCCACATGGCCTTCTTCAACAAGCTGTATCAGTTTTCGTTTGCTGAGTACAGTGTAGCCAAGATTAAGCCGCGAGAATTCTATTTGACGGGGAATACATGGTGCACTGACCTCAGCCAGAATCCAGTCATATAATGGACGATGGTCTTCAAATTCAAGTGTACAGAGAGAATGGGTTACACCCTCCAGTGCGTCAGACAAACCGTGAGTGAAATCATAAAGGGGATAAATGCACCAATTGTCAGCCGTACGCTGATGAGAGACTTTACGGATACGGTAAAGCACCGGATCACGCATATTTATATTCGGTGAAGCCATGTCAATTTTTGCACGCAAAACATGGGCGCCGTCTTCAAACTCACCTGCACGCATTTTCCTGAAAAGTTTTAGATTTTCATCAACGCTTCTCTCTCGGAATGGGCTGTTCTTTCCTGGCTCAGTCAGGGTTCCGCGTGTTTCCCTGATTTGTTCAGCGTTCTGACTTTCAACATAAGCTTTGCTTATTTTTATCAACTCCTCAGCAAACTCGTAAAGCTGTTCAAAATAATCTGAGGCATGTGTAAGCCTTTCGTCCCAGTCGTAACCCATCCAGCGCACATCTCGTAAAATACCATCTACATACTCTTCTTCCTCTTGCAGCGGGTTTGTGTCATCAAAACGCATGAAGCAGATTCCGTTAAATTCCTCCGCGGTGCCAAAATTCAGTTGAATTGATTTTGCGTGGCCAATGTGCAGGTGTCCATTTGGTTCCGGAGGAAAACGAGTCACAAGGCGCTGATGTTTTCCTGAAGCTAAATCTTCACGGATGATATTGCGGATAAAATCTGTCGCGGGTGAAGGGGATGACTTACTTTTGCTCATTATTGAAAAATATTTATCAAGATTGATGAAATATAATAAAACATGTCATTAACACGAAAGCGGGAATGACATACAAGGTAGATATATTGACTTATCATATCGTCATCAATTTTAAGCAAATATATGTTGTTCATGCTGAATGAAATTAAGATTCCAGTATTAGTCAAGAAACTGAAATCCCGAAAAAAGTTCAATGATGAAAGAGACGTATTCCGGAGAAAGACATCACCATTCCGTATTCATCTGCCGCGGCAATTACCTCTTCGTCTCGGCTGCTTCCTCCAGGCTGAGCAATAAAACTTACTCCTCGTTTAGATGCCTGGTCAATGTTGTCACGAAACGGGAAAAAAGCGTCTGAAGACAAACTGACTCCATTGAGTTCGGAAAGCCATTGCCCTTTTTCTTCTGTTGAAAGTAATTCTACCTGAGAAGAAAACAGTTTTTGCCAGGCCCTCAGTTCCGGTGCTGTCATTCCGCCTTCTATATACATAATGCGGGCATTCGTTCGTTCAACGTTGCTGATATTTTCCTGAAATGGAAGCTGCATAACTTGAGGATGCTGCCTAAAAAACCATGTTTCAGCTTTTCGTCCAGCCAGTTTTGTGCAGTCAACACGGCTTTGCTGTCCCGCGCCAATGCCTATCATCTGTCCATCCAGGGCATAGCCTACTGAATTAGACTGAGTATATTTAAGTGTAATTGAAGCCAGGATCAAATCGCGTACTGCCTCTGCAGGAATCTCTTTTGTTTTGGTTACGATTTTCGATAACAGCGATTTCTGATTAATTTGAATAGTGTTCCTCAATTGAGAAAAGACTACTCCGCCAATCTCCCTGTATTCAAGTTCGTGAGCCTCATATTCTGGATCAGCCTGTAAAATAACATATTTACCCGCCTTCTTTTCCTTGATCAATTTGAAAGCGTCATCTTCATATCCGGGTGCAATAATTCCGTCAGACACCGTTTTCCGGATAACATCGGCAGTGTAAACATCAACTTTTCTGCTGAGTGCGATAAAATCACCAAAAGACGATAAAGGATCTGCCCCACGCGCTCTGATGTATGCTGTGGCAAGTGGTGAAAGGTCCTGGTTTTTACAGCCGTAAACATCAGCCAAAGTATCATCCAGCGGCACACTGACTGCTGCTCCTGCCGGACTTACATGCTTGAATGATGCTGCTGAAGGAAGCTCCAGAACCTGGTCAAGCTCATGCACCAGCAGCCAGGCGTTGAGAGCATCCATTAAATTGATGTAACCGGGTTGACCATTCAGCACTTTGAAAGGCAATCCGTGATCAGCAAGTGAGTGTATCGCCGCAGGTTTTTGATGAGGATTACAGCCATATTTCAGGTCAAATTGATGTAGATACTTTTGCTGCGTCAAACTCATTTAATGCTTACTTTATTAAGTTATGGAAGGACATGAATGAAGCCGTTTCAATGGTAGCTTTTCATTCTCAAAGACTCAAGGATTCTGTGGTGCGTGCAGGGGGCAATAATGAAATATGGTTCAGCAGTAGAAATTTCTGCAGTGACTTTCAGCAGAATGTGTTAAAGAAATGCAGGAGTGTACCTGATTTTAATATTTATTCCCATTTGGGGATTTCGGATTTTCCTTTTTTTGACTTTTTATTAGGGCGGGATTTTTTTGAGGAAACCGGTGTGCTTCTTTTCAGCACATTCTTTTTGGATTCAGACGCAGAAATTTTTGCTTCTCTTTCCTGCTCCTTCCTGACTTCCTCCAGCCTTTGCTGAGCCTTTCTCAAGCTCAGCATATCCTGGTAGCGATTGTAATAAATATCTGCCATGCGGCTGTCAGAAACTTTATTGTAGGCAAGCGCCAGGTTGTAATATGTGTCTGATTGGTTTGGGACAAGCATTTCAACACGTTTGAAGGAATCAATTGATTCCTGGTAGTTGCCTATTTCGTAGTAGGTTAAACCCAGGTTGTAATGAAAATTCGGAGATTCACTGTCTAAACTGATTGCCTTCTGATAGTTCCAGATTGCGGCCTGATAATCCCGATGTTTCAATGCAGAGTTGCCGTCATTAAAGTAACGCAATGCTGATTTGCGGATTTGTACATCATTTGTACATGCTCCGATCATAATTGGCAGCAGGAGCAGCAGGAATATACTGAATTGAACGATTGCTGATTTTGGAATCACTGAAAAATATTATAAAATGGTTACAGGCATTAAAATCTGATCAAGTGAAAGACTAACTGTAATTTTCAATTGTGACCGTAAACACAGGATAGATTTTGCTCAAGGCTTGCATAATTACTTTCATATGTTGGCTTACCATACTTTGTAGAGAGGCTAAAAGACAGAATGCATACCTAAAATCTCAAAATTACAATCTCGTTTGTCATTCCCGCGAAAGCGGGAATCCATTATTTCAGACACTTACAAGTTTCTGGCTCCCGGCTTTCGCGGGAAAGACAACTTTTTACGATAATGCATAATTCATACTCAACAAAATGCTGATGCATCGAATTCTGTTTCTGCTTTTTTTGCTTGGAGGATTCTTCGTCTGGAATCTTCCGGTTATGACCAATCAACAAATTTTTGCTCAAAGTTATGCTGAGCAGGATGAAAAAGCAGTTAAGGCCGAAAGAGAAAGACAGAAATTTGTGAATGAAATGCAGGCTCTGCTTGACGCGGCAATGAAATCAGGATTTTCAGAAAAGGAAATACGGGAAATCAGCGTAACACGCGAAGGGAAGCTTATCCATGTCTGGGACTTTCTGGAACAGGAAAAGCTGCGTCAGAAAAAAGAAGCGCTTGCCAAAAAGAAATTTATCCCTCTAGAACGATATTTAACTGTGATGGATATTGCCGATGAATTGGAAAGCGGTGAAACCCGTAAGTTAGATGCTTTAAAAGATAAAAGCATATTTGTGGGGGCGGAAGAAAAGTGAAAATAATTGCCGTTACCGGCGGCTCCGGATGCGGAAAGACACTTTTTACCAAATTACTTGTGGAGCGCTTGCCTGATAAAACCGCGGTGCTCCCCCTGGACTGTTACTACAAGGATCGACCGGATCATATTCCAAATGACCAATATGATTTTGACTCCCCCCAGGCATTCGATTTTGATCTTTTCCATCAGCATTTAGAATTGCTGCACTCAGGTGAGTCAGTGCAAATGCCTCATTTTGGCTATGAAACCGGAAAGCGAGAATCTTGTTTTACAGATATTGCTCCTCAGGAATTTTTGATAATAGAAGGACTGCATGTTTTGCTTTATCCAACAATCAGAGAATTGCTTTCATTTTCTTTTTACATGGAGTCACCTCTGGATGTTGCAGTCTGCCGCAGGTGCATTAGAGACATCAACGACTACGATGTAACCGCTGAATACAGTCTGCATCAATTTCTCAGGTTTGTTCGCCCGGTTTTTTTTGAATATATTAAGCCCACAAAACAGTATTCAGATATAGTTGTTGAAAACAAGGTTGAGACACGCCTTGATATGTTTATCGATGACTTTTTAAGCAAAAATCCGCTATAATTTTACTGGATCCTCAGCGGCCTGTTAAACACTGCTCCGGAATTTTCTCCTCTTCTCTCTAATAATGACCCTTAATGGATGTTTTCAAACGCTATGCAATCTCGTTTTCAATTGCCGGTTTAATTCTCTATTTTTTCACTATCTGGGTAGAGAAAAAGAATGACGGGATGATGCCGCACAATTTGTCTGATAAAACCGAGGAAAAAGTTGCGATTACTCTTCCACCGAAACGATATTTTGAAAAGTGTCTTGATATCAAAGGAACTCAGCAGCTCAAATACAGTTTCAGTTCAGAGGATCTGGTTTCATTTAACCTCCACTATCATGATCAGGGTGATAAATTATTCGCGCTGAAGGAAGATTCAGTCGCTGAACTTGAGCATACTTTTAAACCGGAAAAGAGGGCTTATTACTGTTTGATGTGGGGCAATTCCGGAAAAGAAAAAGTGAAAATGCAATACCAGTTCAGCATCCAGAATCGTTCTACCAATAATGATTGAAAGCAGGGAATAAATCGACTTTTTCATGACAAAGTGTTATCATGTAATGACTGCGAGAGTGGTGGAACTGGTAGACACGCAAGATTTAGGATCTTGTGCCGCAAGGTGTGGGGGTTCGAGTCCCCCTTCTCGCACCAAACATACCTCATTATTATCAACGGACAATAAGGGTCAGGTGTAATTAAACGCAAATTATTTGTCCATCTGTTACCCCATTCAGAGTATAATTCTAAAGGAATTCCAGCAAATCCTGACCCCAACCTTTATCCCCAGAGAGCATTCCATGAAGACTACCCCAAAAGCCCAAAAACCGACTCAGAAGGAAGACTCCTCGAAACCATTGAAGGAGACCCAATCATGCCAAGATCCCTGGCAGGACGACGACGCAAAAGCCAGGGCGGAGTGGGCAAAGGACTTTCTAAAGTGGATATCAAATCAGCCGCCTCTTCCTTGGCCGGAAGAATTGATCGCGTACCACGATCCTTATTAGGCGGAAGTTCAGGCAAGGTAGACCAGCTTTGGAAATATCCCGACATTAAGACCAAAGCCAGAATTGAGAAAATAAAAGACCCTGCTGAAAGGGAACGTCAAGCACTCGCTCATGGTGCAGAAAATCTTGGTTGGAGAATAAGAATTGCTGATGATGTCCCCCTAGATGATGTCCCTACTGTTTTAGCCCATGAAGCAGCACACATTATAGATGAAGTGGCGGGGCAAATATCTACAAAGGGGATAAAAAAGACCTGCTAAAAATCTATAATGATTTTAATAATCCCCTGTTTGGTCAAGGTAAGGTTCGGCCAAAAGACATTTTGCCTCCGGAACACGAGTTGATGGGGGGTTATCCAAAAAAGAAAGCCCCTAGAGAACTTTTTGCTGAGGCAATCCGAGCCTACATGGTTGACCCAAACTACCTCAAAACCGTCGCGCCAAAGGTTGCAAAACGCATCCGCAAATATGTCAATACTCACCCTGAACTGAAAAATATTATACAGTTCAACGTGCTTGCCCCGGTTGCTGTAACCGGACTACTCTCAGCAAAAAACAAAGAAGATTAATTTGTATGCATTTTGTATGACTCCAAAGTGATTGTAAGCATATTGATTTGTCATTAATGCATATAAAACATTGATATTAATGAGAATAAATAGATTATTAATTATTTTAACTTTCAGATAATGACGGCAATAAAAAATAATTTATTGGGAAGCGTTTTGTTAATGCTTTTCAGCATCGGTTGCAGCAGTACGGACACCAATTATAGTTATCCCACAGGTAGTCAGCAGCGAGTAATGGAACTATGTGCACTGGTTTTTACCGAACCATATTATCAGCACATTTCACCGTCACGAAAAGTTAAGCTTAACAGATTGAGGACAACATCATGGGGATTCTGGGCAACTTTTGCGGACGGTCGTACTTACAAAGTACCGCTTGCTTCAGGACTTCCCGAAGGAGAGAACTATTACTGTAATTACCGTCCTCTTCCCATTCCATGCGCTTCACGCAATGACTGGGATAAACGCTGTGAATGGGAGCAGTCTTATCATCCTGACCGCTTTCAGTAGATAAGCATCAACAGTCCTTTACTCATATACTGAAACATCAAAATCAGTGGCAATTACTGCAATAGTGTCCCAGTGTCTGACAGGGGCGCGTCCAGCACGAGTGACAAGCATACCTTCGATTTGAGAATGAATTTCAACTGTTGGGGAGTCAATTTCAGTCAAACTGTGTATACGGCCGATCAGCTGACCTTTTTTGACATTCTCTCCCAGTTCAATCAACGGTTCATACAGTCCTTCGCAGGGCGCCATCAGGTAGCCTCCTGAATCAGGTGTTTCCATAAAACGAGTTCCCGGAGCTGTTTCATCATTCATGGGCAGGATTTCAAAATGGCTGAGAATGTTCCTGATTCCATTTTCAGCAATGCAGAGCGTTCGCGGTGATACAAATCCGCCGCCGCCGAGTTCCGTGGAAACGAATATTTTTCCGGACTCCTCCACAACAGTATCCAGCATGCCTTGACTGTCAAGCTCTCGAAGCACAAGACTGACCGGTGCGCCAAAACTGCGTGCGGCGGAAACTGTTTCCTTCATCTGCTGCAAATCATCCAGGTGATGTATCACCGCGCAAGGCTCAAAAATCATGGAACTTCCTCCGGAATGTAAATCCACTACCACGTCACTTCTCATCACCAGTTCCTGATAAACAAAGTCAGCAATCTTCAAAGTCATTGAGCCGTTTGCATCTCCCGGGAATGATCTGTTCATATTCAGATCATCCACCGGAGATAATCTTTTGCCCTCCAGAACCGCCGGAAAATTCAGATAAGGCACAATGATTACCTGTCCCTGTATATCCTGCGGATTGAGTTCATTTGCCAGTTTCCGCAAGGCAATCGGTCCTTCGTATTCGTCGCCATGATTACCTCCGATAAAGAGAACTGTCTTACCCTTACCATTACGGATGACAACTAAAGGCATCAATAACGAACCCCAACCGGAAGTGTTGGTGGAGTGCGGTATTTTCAGGCAGGAGATGTATTTTCCGTCCTGATCAAAAGAAATATCTTCAGGAACTGTGATAGACATTTATTTTCAGGAATGCAGTTATATTGTTTCTGTTGCTGCCAAATTTGCAAAATATGCAGGACTGAGGAATTCCTTACCTTCAAGAATGTGATTCAAGTATTCCTCTGTAGGAGCAGAAACAGCTCCTGTTTTAAGCGCTATGTAGGTTATTGCGGAAATGGCACTTGCATTACCATTATGTACTTTTATTTGCTGACGTTTGTAATGACTGTCTGCTACACCTTCGAAATGGTCTAGTTTCAACAGATCATCCTCATAAACATGATAAATTATGCCTTCCACTTTGTGTCCGGGAGAATACTGAATGTTCGCTTTCCCTCCATCATTGGATTGTTTGTTAAAGATCATCACGTAATCCTTCAGGATTACTCCATAGCGAAATGGAGACCACCCAAGTCTTACCCTCATACGCTGGGCGCTCATATTTGATCCGTAAGCAAAATAATTTGGCATTTTTCTTTCCTATGAAAAAAACTGAGTGACAGCATGTTGAATATTTCTCTCATCTGCAAGTTATTTTTGATGAAAATGTTAAAAGCTGTCCTTACGAAAACATTTTCGCCTTGCTTGAGCCTTTCAGAAAATTATGTGAAAATTAAGCCGCTAAAATAATCTGTAAAACAGTACCACCAATCTTTTCATCAGTTAATGATATTCACTCCTTTCCGACAAATTCTCCCTTATCCTCCATTTAAAACAATTAAGCTCAACACAGACTGCTGGGTAAGATCACCTGCATGGGATTTATTCTGGCTGCACTCCGGAGTGTGGCTGGGGTTGCTGTTTTTTACATTCAGTCACCAGCCTGCACTTGAAATGTTTTACATTGCAGGAGTGTTTCTTTTCTGGATTGCACATCGTTTCAGCTCATTCTATCTGGCATGGGGTACTCGGGCTTACCGTAATGTATGTGCAAATCAGCCTTGGCGTTTTGTGTTTTTTCCCCTAATCCTTGGTATCAGTGTCATTGTTGTGCTGCTCATGCCTGAGACGGTTTTACCGGTTTCAGTCCCATTACGTATTCTCGGTCTGCTGCTGCTGGATTTCATCTGGGGAATGCATCATTTTGCGGCACAACACTATGGAATGCTCAGGCTTTTTCATCACAGATCGAATCCTGAAACCGCCACATCATCTAATCGGCAGGACCGCTTCTTTTGCTGGGGAGCAGGCTTCTTATTGGTTTTGATTGCGGAACTTCTGCATGGGACGTCGTTTTTGCAGGAAAAGCAGATTTTACCTTTGCTGTCGATGGATTGGGGAAATGAAGTTATTCCCTTGATTCTGCGTTTGGGAACTTTGCTGGTTCTCGCGATTACCATGATCATGATTAGAAACGCATGGCTAAACAAGTCAGGACTTCCCCGGATATTATATATTCTGGGTGTGGGGATCATGGTAACAGGCGCTTTCCAGTTTGAGCCGTTTCAGTTTTTAATGCTCTGGACACTTCAGCATTGGATGGCCGCTCTGGGTTTGGCCACCCACATGGGAGGGAATGATATTAGCCAGTACACGACTGCAGAAAAAAGTCTGCTGAAAATAACTTCATCTGTGAAATTTCGAAACCCCTGGATTGTGCTGCTTTTACTCTGCACCCTCTCCGTCATTCTTACTCCGTTTTTTGAAATTGAAGCAGCATCTGCCGGCACACGATACAGTGAGATTTTTTTCCCTTCCCTAATGGAATTGCTGGAAAACTCTAACTGGTTCATATTATTAGTGGGAATTGGAATAGCAACAGGATTTTTACATTATTTAATGGACAGGGCAGTTTATAGATTTTCTGATTTTGAAACACGTTTAAGTGCCCGGAAATTACTTTATGGCTAAGAATTTTTCAGTATTTGATGAATAAGATTTCAGAAGAGAAGATCAAAGAGAACTGGCCCAGTGTGGTAGAAGGTGATTTTGAACATCCGGAACTCGGCTTTGTTCATTATTGGACAGGTGAGCAGCGAGGAAAAATAGTAGTTCGTTTCAGCCATGAGGCGCAAACTGAAGGTGAATCTGAAAAAATGTTTTTTGTTGAATTAACAAAAGACGGCTGGATTCTAAGTCATATTTCCACATTTCAGTTGCAGGATGAAAAACTAAAACTTATAAAAATTCAATCATTTAAAGAACAGGAAGAGCTTGAAAAAAAATATCGAAGCCTGATTGAACTGTTCATAAAATCCCGCGATTCAGGAAAAATTTTCTGACCGATACATAAATGCTTTATATTTGATTATCAAAATTGTAAAGGCAATGATTTATATTTTCGTTTATCCAGCCAGGCATATTTTGCGATAAATATTAATCTTATGCTTTTCTTAGGCTTGACTTATTCCACATATATTGTAAATTATTAGCACTATTCATTAACGAGTGCTAATAATTTATATATTTACATGGAGGTTATCTTTTGAGAATTAGGGTGACAGGCACCGGGAATAAAGGAGTACACGAAAACCAGGCGTTAAACGAGCGTGCACGTATAGTACTCCAAAGCATAATAGAAAATTATATAGAATTTTCAGAACCAGTAGGATCACGAACACTTTCAAAATCAATAGAATTTAAGCTCTCCCCGGCAACCATCCGGAACATAATGTCTGACCTTGCTGAATCCGGTTTTCTGATTCAGACTCACACCTCAGCAGGACGCGTACCCACCGACAAGGCTTACAGATTTTACGTAAATTCCTTATCCGAGCCAACCACAGTTCCAGACCAGATTAAACAGAAATTTTCTCCGGTTTCAAATGGCCGTGGTTCTCAGGTAGAGCATATTTTGGCAGAGACTGTACACTTACTGGCAGATCTTACAAAATTTGCCTGTGTGGTCAGTACTCCCAAGGCGGAAGTCAGTCGTCTTCAGCGCATTGAATTAATAAAAATAAGTGAAGACAGGATCTTAGTAATTCTTGTTACAAAAGCCGGCGTGGTGCGTGATAAGATCATTTTTGTCAAGGAGAGCCATTCACAGGAATTTCTCAACTCAGTAACCGCTTTCCTGAACGAAGAGTTTAAAAATCATTCCATGCAGGAAATACGGGATGGCATTCACCAAAGCATTGTGAGTGACCGTCACCGTTACCACGATCTTTTGGCTCACGCGGTCAGGTTGGGGAAAAAAGCCTTTGATTTGAATCAACCTGGAGAAATGTTCATTGAAGGGCAGATGAACCTGCTTTTGGATTCACATTTTCATGAACAGTCTTCAGTTCGCTCCTTGATTGACGCATTTGATCAGAAAACCGCATTGCTTAAAATACTTGATGAATCAATGAAGCATAAAGGTGTGCATATATTTATCGGCATTGAAAATGACTATAAGCAATTGCAAAGATGCTCACTTATCACAGCCAGTTATCGGAACAAGAAAAATGTTTTAGGTTCCATAGGAGTTGTGGGTCCAACCAGTATGAATTATAAACACATAATATCAACAGTTGATTATACAGCAAAATTGCTGTCCAAAACTATCAGCGAGCAGTCTTACGACTGACTGAATAAAAGACAAAATGAGTACCAGAAAAAAGAAAGAACCTGCTGTTAAAAAGCAGAAAGATATAAAACCCAAAGAAGAGAACAAAGTAGAGACTCCAGAAGAAGAATCTGCTGAGGAAATTTCCGCAGCTAAAGAAGATCAGACAGAATCTGAAACTGTGGAGGAAGATGTTCTGGAAAAGGAACGCTCCCGTGCTCAGAATATGGAGGAACGTTACCTAAGAGTAAATGCGGAATTTGAAAATTATAAAAAGCGAATGATTCGAGAAAATACTGATCGGTTCAAATATTTTAATATGGACCTGATCAAAGAACTGCTTCCTTCTCTGGACAACCTTGAACGAGCAATCTCGCACGCAAAGAGTGAAAATAAGGATTTTGACAGCATGATAGAGGGTCTGGAGATGGTCAGCAAAATGACACATGAAGTTTTTGAAAAGTTCGGAGTATCCAGAGTAAACACTGTGGGAGAAATATTTGATCCCAACATCCACCAGGCTGTTGGTTTAGTGCAGTCAGAGTCTGTCCCTGAAAATCATGTTGTGGAGGAATGTCTTGGAGGATATCTCCTGCACGACCGTATCATTCGTCCGGCAATGGTCCGTGTGTCCGGAAAAAGCTGAGTTTTTCAGCAGAATAAACATTTACAATTTTTTATTTATAACATTTTGAGGTAGATCAGAAATTTATCTCAAAGACGAATTCAAAAAAGAACAAGGAGAACAATTATGGGAAAAGTCATAGGCATAGATTTAGGAACCACAAATTCATGTGTAAGTATCATGGAGGGCGGTGACCCTAAAGTCATACAAAATGCGGAAGGAACACGCACAACACCATCTATGGTCGCATTTAATGATGAAGGTGAACGCTTGATAGGACAGGTTGCTAAACGCCAGGCTGTTACAAACCCTCAGCGTACAATTTATTCAATTAAGCGCTTAATGGGGCAGGAACTGAAATCTGCTGAAGTTAAACACACGCAAGAGATGGTTTCTTACGAAATTGTAAAAGGAAATCAAAATCTGGCTTGTGTGAAAGTGGATGGTAAAAACTATACGCCTCAGGAAATATCTGCTTCCGTTTTGCAGAAAATGAAACAGACAGTTGAGGAATATCTGGGGGAATCAGTTGATGAAGCTGTGATTACCGTACCTGCTTATTTCAGTGACGCTCAACGTCAGGCTACCAAGGATGCGGGGAAAATTGCCGGACTTGAAGTACTCCGCATCATAAACGAACCAACTGCCGCGGCAATGGCTTATGGTCTGGATAAAAAGCATGATGAGAAAATTGCAGTTTTTGATCTGGGTGGCGGTACTTTTGATATTTCTATTTTGGAAATAGGCGAGGGTGTTTTTGATGTGAAAGCCACCAATGGCGACACATTTCTTGGCGGTGATGACTTTGATAATCGGCTTATAGGTTTTTTTGCGGAAGAGTTCAAAAAAGACAGCGGGATCGATTTGCGTGAAGACAAAATGGCGCTTCAACGTCTTAAGGAGGCTGCTGAAAAAGCCAAGCATGAATTGTCATCCAGTTCAGAAACAGATGTAAATTTACCCTTTATTACCGCCGATGCGTCCGGACCAAAACACCTTAACATTAAAATTACACGTGCCAAGTTTGAATCACTGGTGGACGATCTTGTAAAGCGCTTAATTGATCCCTGCCACAAAGCCTTAAAAGACGCGGGATGCACATCCAAGGATATCAATGAAGTGATACTGGTTGGAGGAATGACGCGAATGCCTAAGGTCCAGGAGACAGTCAAGGACTTCTTTGGTAAAGAGCCGCACAAAGGTGTGAATCCTGATGAAGTTGTGGCAATTGGAGCTGCAATTCAGGGCGGAGTACTTAAAGGTGATGTGAAGGATGTTTTACTGCTGGATGTAACACCACTTTCGCTTGGTATTGAAACCCTTGGAAATGTGATGACCAGGTTGATCGAGCGCAACACTACCATTCCCACACGAAAAAGTCAGACTTTCTCAACCGCAGCAGACAACCAGCCTGCTGTCAGCATTCATGTTTTGCAGGGTGAAAGGGAAATGTCACCCGACAACAAGACGCTCGGGCGTTTTGAATTGGTAGGCATCCCGCCAGCACCACGTGGTGTACCCCAAATTGAGGTAACTTTTGATATAGACGCAAACGGAATTGTTCACGTCAGCGCCAAAGACATGGGAACCGGGAAAGAACAGGCGATAAAAATTGAATCTTCAGGTGGACTTTCTGAAGAAGATGTAGAGAAAATGATCAATGAAGCAGAACAGTTTGCGGATGAGGATAAGGCCAAGCGGGAAAGTGTTGATGTGAAAAACCAGGCTGAAACCTTGATTTACAGTACCGAAAAATCCGTAAGTGAACTTGGTGATAAGCTGTCGGAAGAAGATAAATCGAAAATTGAAGCTTGTACTGAACAATTGAAGAAGAGCATTGAAACAGATGATGTTGATGCCATTAAAAGTGATATTGAAGCCTTAAGTCAGGCCTCGCACAAAATGGCAGAAATGTTATACAGTCAGCAACAGGCAAAACCCGAAGGTGATGATTCATCAGAGGGAGGTGAAGAAACTTCAGCCGGTGAAGAAAAATCCGCAAAAGAAGAAGATGATATCGTTGACGCGGATTTTGAAGAAGTAAAAAAGTAAGCAGATTTTAGTGAAAGGAAGAAATCACGATATAACTGAAGCTTGCACAATGAACCTGTAAGCCCTTAACGAATTTTCATGGCAAAACGCGATTATTATGAAGTGCTGGGTGTGTCCCGTAACGCTTCAGAAGATGAACTCAAAAAAGCGTACCGTAAGGTCGCCATGAAACATCATCCAGATCGCAATCCCGGAGATAAAAAAGCAGAAGAAAATTTTAAGGAAGCTTCAGAAGCTTTCGAGGTGCTTGGAGACAGAGAAAAACGCGCGCGCTATGATCAGTTCGGACATGCCGCTGAAGGCTTGGGAAGCGGAATGGGTGGATTTGGCGGCGCCGGCGCAGGAGGATTCGGTGATGTTTTCGGAGATATTTTCAGTGAATTCTTCGGCGGTACAGGAGGGGGCGCGTCCAGCAGAGGTGAGCGTGGATCAGATCTGCAGTATAATATGGAAATTTCTTTTGAAGATGCTGCTTTTGGCACTTCAAATGAAATTGATGTTCCTCGAATGGAAACGTGTGACGCATGCAGTGGTCTTGGAGCAGAATCTGAAAAAGATATAAGGATTTGCGGTTCTTGCGGAGGTACAGGACAGCAACGGGTTCAGCAGGGATTTTTCAGTGTTGCTACTACATGCAGCAGCTGCGGCGGGCGTGGTAAAACAATTGCCAGACCATGCAAGACTTGCCATGGAAGAACACGCGTTTCCAAAACAAAACGTATCAGAGTTAATATCCCTGCCGGAGTTGATTCCGGATCAAGGATCAAACTAACCGGAGAAGGAGAGCACGGAGCAAATGGAGGATCAAGTGGTGATCTTTACATAGTTTTACGTGTCAAAGAACATTCACTTTTTGAAAGAGACGGTGCAGACATCTATTGCGAAGTACCGATCAGTTTTGCTCAAGCAACACTTGGGAGTGATCTTGAGGTTCCAACTTTGGAAGGTAAAGCCCGGCTGAAAATTCCTGCAGGTACACAAACTCACAAAATCTTCAGATTAAAAAACCAGGGCATCGCGCAGTTGAGAAGCAGCCAAAGAGGAGATTTGCACGTGAGAGTTGTAGTGGAAACTCCGACAAAATTATCTGCGCGGCAAAATGATTTGCTGAAAGAATTTGATGATTGCTGTGATGAAGAAAGCAATCCGATACGGGAAAACTTTGTCGAATCAATAAAAAATCTTTTTTCCTGACAAATTCCTTCATGACAGAATCCTGCATAATCTGTCTGAAATCTTCATCAAAAATTCAA
The DNA here is from genome assembly GCA_001627865.1 of SAR324 cluster bacterium REDSEA-S27_B3. Taxonomy (GTDB): domain Bacteria; phylum SAR324; class SAR324; order SAR324; family NAC60-12; genus Arctic96AD-7. The sequence continues at coordinate 32,658 of LUQO01000041.1, read as the reverse complement.
GTAATCTAATCTCCGGTTTTCAGGAGATTTTCCTGCCATATTTAAAGTAGTCCAATGGCCATTTCGTATTCCATAAGTGAAATAATGAAGAAAGGTTCCTGGATCAGACAAATGTTTGAGGAAGGAGCACGTCTCAAGGCTGAGTATGGGGCAGATAATGTATTTGATTTTTCTCTTGGCAATCCCATCCTTGAACCTCCGGAACAAGTTCATGCGGCACTGCTCAACTTACTGAATAATCCAACAAAAGGGATGCACCGCTATATGCCGAACGCCGGATTCCCGGAAACACGTGAATTTGTTGCCGGAATAATGCGTGAAGAAACCGGTTATCCTTTTGAAATGGAGGATGTGGTAATGTGTGCCGGTGCAGGAGGCGGCTTGAATGTTGTGTTCAAGGCATTGCTAGATCCGGGAGATGAGGTGCTGACATTTGCTCCATATTTTGTGGAGTATGGCACATACGTTCGAAATAATGGAGGTTTGCTGACCATAGCTAAAACAACTTCTGAGTTTCAACCAGACCTTGATTTAATTGAAGAAAACCTGACAAAGAAGACAAAGATAGTTTTAATCAATAGTCCTAATAATCCTACAGGCGCGGTTTATTCACAGCAAACATTGGATGAATTAGGGCAGTTACTGCTACGCAAAGAGAGAGAGTTCGGTCATCCGATTTATTTGGTCTCCGATGATATTTATCGCTATCTGGTCTATGACGGATTGAAAAACAGCAATGCGTTCCTGAGCTATGCAAATACGATTTTAGTTAATTCACACTCCAAAGATTTAGGGCTTCCCGGAGAACGCATAGGCTACATCGCAGTTCATCCTGAAGTGATAGAAAAGCAGGAACTGCGAGAAGCATTGGTGCTGTGCAACCGAATTTTGGGTTTCGTCAATGCTCCTGCAATGATGCAAAAAATTCTGCCTATGCTGGGTAAAGCACGTGTTGATATTTCTATTTATCAACAATTACGTGACAGGCTTTTGTCAATGCTTACAGAGTTGGGATTTGAAGCAGTAAAACCTCAAGGCGCTTTTTATATTTTCCCCAAATCTCCAGAGCCGGATGACGTTGCGTTTGTGAAAAGGGCACAACAGGAAAATATTTTACTTGTTCCAGGCGCAGGTTTTGGCGGTTCTGGACATTTTCGTATTTCGCTTTGCTGTGAAACTGCTACCATCGATAATTCCCGTCCGGGATTTGAACGCTTAGCAGAATTCTATGGATTAAAATGAACACATAAAGAACTGTAATTTATTATATTGTTACAGTTAGTTGTGACAGAATTTCCCAATTCATTTACACAATCTTCAATTAGTTCAAAGCTGCTTATCCTAAAAAAATAATCACGAAGAAGTTTCACATGAGTGAATTAGTTTTTAGAATTTTGAAATTTTTTAAAACAGAAAAATAATGGTTCAGAAAAAAAATGACTCCCCATTGGTAGGCGTTATAATGGGCAGTACTTCTGATTGGGAAACGATGAAGGAAGCATGTGATGTGCTGGATGAATTAAACATCAGTTACGAAAAACGAGTTGTTTCTGCCCACAGAACCCCTGAATGGATGGCAGCTTACTCGTCACAGGCTGAAGATCGTGGTTTAAACATCATAATTGCCGGTGCCGGAGGTGCGGCTCATCTTCCGGGAATGGTTGCTGCTCAAACACTGCTTCCTGTAATTGGAGTTCCAATAAAAACCTTTGCTCTCAGCGGTCAGGATTCCCTGTTATCAATTGTGCAAATGCCGCGTGGTGTTCCGGTAGGGACACTGGCCATAGGAGGCGCGGGGGCGCATAATGCGGGATTGCTTGCCGCACAAATTCTTGCCAATCATGATCCCGAACTGCGTAAACGCTTGAAAAGAAGGCGTGAACGAATCCGGAAGACGGTACTGGAAGCAGAATTGCCATGAATTCTGTTCCGGAGCCTTTGCAGCCGGGAGCCTTAATTGGAATCCTTGGTGGAGGCCAGTTGGCACAAATGCTGGTGCTTGCCGGTCATGCGATGAGCTTTCGTTTCATGGTGCTTGATCCAAATCCAAACTGCCCCGCGGCTCTTGCCGGCGCGGAACAAATTACAGCAAACTATGATGACCGCCATGCGCTTACGGTGCTTGCTGATTCTTGCAAAGTTGTAACATTCGAATTCGAAAATGTGGATGCGCACGCAGTTGCCTGGCTTGAGGAAAGAGTCGATCTTCCCCAGGGCAGCCAAATTCTGCGGATTTCACAAAATCGCCTTAAAGAAAAAGCATTCCTTGAGCGCCTTAAAATCCCCATTGCTCCCTATAAAAAAATCAGTACTGTAAATCATCTGTCCCAGGCTTTCGAGCAGTTTGACAAGTTGATTCTCAAAACAGCCACAGGCGGGTACGACGGCAAGGGGCAGGTTCTGGTTTCAGGCAGTGAGCAAATACCTCATGCATTTAACGAGCTGCATGATGCGGACACAGAGATTGTTGCAGAACAATATGTTCCGTTTGAAAAGGAAGTTTCTGTGATAGTTGCACGTAATCGTCTTGGCGAGGTTCGTTGTTTTCCTGTCGCTGAAAATTTGCATCAAAAAAATATACTGATCATCAGCCGCATTCCTGCTAGGTTAATTCCAGCTGTTGCGGAACAGGCACAAATTATAGCTAAGCAAGTTGCGGAGGGACTGGATCTCAAAGGGGTGCTTTGCATAGAAATGTTTGTTCTGGCAGATGGGGAATTAGTTGTAAACGAACTGGCTCCGCGTCCACATAATTCAGGACACTTTACACAAAACGCCTGTGCCACATCTCAGTTTGAACAGCACATAAGGGCTATAACAAATTTACCGCTTGGATTAACAGATACATGTCAATCTGCTGTTATGCTCAACATTTTGGGTCAGCATTTACCTTTGCTGTTGAAAAAACTGAAACACTTGCCTCCGGAAGCAAAACTGCATCTATACGGAAAGCAGGAAACCCGTACTGGACGTAAAATGGGACACCTCAATTTTGTTTCAGAGTCTCCGGACACCTTGCTGAAATCTCTGATCAAGCTGGGTATTTGGGAAGAGTCACTGCTAACCCGGATGCTTTGATTATTCACAGACACTAATCTTGAAAACGTATCAAAAGTACTATTTCCTGTGAGGGATGCTTTTGTTGTTTCCGTCACATTTAATGTCTTAGAAAAAGCAACCACGAACTAAAACTGCAATGATGGAAAACATACTTTACGAAGGTAAGGCAAAAATAATTTATACCACAGAAAATCCGGAAATAATTCGGGTTGCCTACAAAAACGATACTACTGCGTTCAATGGTGAAAAATTTGAGAAACTGGAAGGAAAAGGTCAGTTAAATAATGAAATTTCTTCATACTTTTTCAGTTATCTCAAAGAACAGGGAATAGAAAGTCACTTTGTTAAAAAAATTTCAAACACAGAACAGTTGGTAAGGCGTGTGGATATTGTTCCGTTGGAAGTTGTAACCAGAAACATTGCTGCAGGTTCATTAAGCAAACGTATTGGCTGGGAAGAAGGACGAAAAATGCCGGAACCTATTGTGGAGTTTTATTTTAAAAACGATGATCTGGGTGATCCAATGCTGGCTGATGTTCACATTCAAACACTTGGTTTAGCAACAGAGTCTGATCTTGAAATACTCCGGAAAAAAGCATTGGAGGTCAACAACCATTTACTGAATTTGCTGGAGCCGCGTGGATTATTATTGGTTGATTTCAAGCTGGAATTTGGACGTGATGCTTCCGGCCAGTTATTGCTGGCAGATGAAATTTCTCCGGATACCTGCAGATTCTGGGACGCGGAAACACAGGAAAAGTTGGACAAGGACCGTTTTCGTCGTGATCTGGGTGGTGTAACTGACGCCTATGCTGAAGTTTTGCGGCGACTGAACTCAATTTAAAAAAAATATTTTAAACTTTTTCATGCTCAAAGGAATTGTAACAGTTTCCCTCAAACAGGATGTGCTTGACCCTCAGGGTCAGGCTGTACTGCACTCATTGCAGAGCCTTGGTTTCAATGAAGCAAAGAATGTGCGAATTGGAAAATCAATTGAAGTCTGGCTGGAAGAGAACGATTCAAACAAAGCAGAATCCCGTCTGGGCGAAATGTGTGAGTCACTGCTTGTCAATTCAGTAATTGAAGATTACAGCTTTGAAATTGTAGAGGAATGATGCGCTGCGCGGTGATTGTTTTTCCCGGATCAAACTGCGATTCTGATCTTTACAAGGCGGCAAACTCCGTGGAAGGAATGGAAGCAGAATATCTTTGGTACACCAGTGAGTCATTGGAGGGATATGACGCGGTTTTGCTGCCGGGAGGATTTTCTTACGGAGACGCATTGCGTGCGGGAGCTTTGGCTTCGCAAGCGCCTGTACTGAAAGCCCTGCGTCGTGCAGCAGATTCCGGAGTTTACATTCTCGGAATTTGCAACGGTTTCCAAATACTGACTGAATGCGGTCTTCTCCCCGGAGCATTGCACCGCAACTCCGGACTTCGTTTCATATGTGACACGGTCAACCTTGAAGTTGTCAACACTGATATCTGTTTCACTTCCGGATACAGCCGTGGAGCAAAGCAGATCCGACTGCCGATCGCGCATGGCGAAGGCAATTACACCTGTGATACTGATACACTCCGGAAACTGGAAGATAACGCACAAATTGTTTTTCGCTATTCCGGAAACAATCCTAACGGCTCTCTTGCCGGAATTGCGGGGATTTCCAACAGCAAAGGAAATGTACTGGGGATGATGCCGCATCCGGAACGTGCCATGGCAGAATGGATGGGAAGCTCCGACGGACGAATTCTCTTTGAATCATTAATGATGAGAACGTAAAAAATTGTCATACCATAGCGAACAATACTGATTAAAGAATTCCTCAATGCACACCACAGAGCCCACCAATGACCAAATTCAAAGTGAAAAAATATACCGTCAAATGGGTCTCAATGATGAGGAATACTCAAGTGTGGTGGAATTGCTGGGAAGAAAACCAAATCTCACCGAAACCGGCATTTTCGGGGTAATGTGGTCAGAGCATTGTTCCTATAAAAACTCAAAACCTCTGCTTTCCCTTTTTCCTGTGGATGGCCCGGATGTTTTGCAGGGACCGGGAGAAGGAGCAGGTGTGGTCGATATTGGCGACGGATATGCTGTTGTCTTCAAAGTTGAAAGCCACAATCATCCGTCCGCTATTGAACCGTATCAAGGCGCTGCAACAGGGGTAGGAGGGATTTTAAGGGACATATTTTCCATGGGCGCACGACCGATTGCTGTGCTCAATTCTTTACGCTTCGGACCGCTTTCCGGAAATGCTGCCGCAAAGAGGACACGCTACCTATTCGGCCATGTTGTAGCTGGAATCGCGGGATACGGAAACTGTATCGGAGTTCCTACCGTGGGAGGTGAAGTGTGTTTTGATCAATGTTACACCGGCAATCCCTTGGTCAACGCCATGGGTGTGGGGGTTTTGCGGCATGATCAGCTTCAGCATGGAAGGGCGGAAGGGGCCGGAAAATCTGTGATTTATGTGGGCGCATCCACCGGTAGAGACGGAATCCATGGAGCGACCTTTGCCTCGGAAGAACTTAATGAGGACTCAGACGAAAAACGTCCCGCGGTGCAGGTAGGTGATCCGTTCATGGGCAAATTACTGATTGAAGCCTGCCTTGAAGTTTATCAAAGCGGAGCCTTATACAGTGTTCAGGATATGGGTGCGGCAGGGCTTACTTGTTCCAGCACCGAAATGTCATATAAAGGAGGCATGGGGATGGAACTGAATTTGGATTTGGTTCCGCAGCGTGCCGAAAATATGTCTGCTTATGAAATAATGCTTTCTGAATCTCAGGAAAGGATGCTGTTTGTGGCAAATCCTGGAAGAGAGGAAGAGATTTTTTCTATCTGCAAAAAGTGGGATGTGCCTGCTGTTACAGTCGGACAAGTGATTGAAGAACCGGTTTTGCGACTGAATCATCATGGTGTGGCAGCAGCGGAACTGTCTTTGGTAGCGGTTTGCGGTTCAACTCCGGTTTATCAGCGGGAATCAATAATTCCGGAAACTGTGCTTAATAGACAGAAGGAGTCCGGACTTGACTGGGATGTTCCTGAAGATTTGACTGACGTTTTCAAACTATTGATTCAGACTCCGGAATTAGCTTCAAAATCATGGGTTTATCAGCAATATGATTTCATGGTACGCACCAACACATCGGTACGTCCCGGGTCGGACGCGGCAGTAGTAAGAGTGGAGGGTACAAACAAATCATTGGCCATGAGTATTGACGGCAATTCCCGCTATGTATTTCTTGATCCTAAAACAGGAGGACGTTGCGCTGTTGCGGAAGCAGCGCGAAATGTGGTTTGTTCCGGAGGAAGACCGTTGGCTATTACAGACGGTTTGAATTTTGGAAATCCGGAAAAACCGGAAATATTCTGGCAGCTGGAACAAGCTGTTTCCGGAATGTCTGAGGCATGCAGTTATTTGAATTTGCCTGTTGTGGGAGGAAACGTCAGTCTCTACAATGAAACCGAAGGGGAAGCAGTTTATCCAACTCCGGTTGTAGGTGCTGTGGGGCTGATTGAAGACAATGCTTACACTACCTCCCAGTTTTTTCAAAAGTCCGGAGATGTTTTATTTCTGTTGGGTGAGACTAAAGAAGAATTGGGAGGCGGCGCCTATCAGCAAATGCAAACAGGGAAAATCAGCGGTATGCCTCCGGAACTGGACTTGGAAAAGGAGCGGCAGCTGCAGCAGGCGGTTCTGGAAAACATCCGCCGGGGCAATGTTGTTTCCGCGCATGATCTTTCACATGGAGGACTTTCTTTGGCATTGCTGACATCCTGTACTGAACAAATGGGAATTTCAGTAGTTCTGAAAAGTGATTTGCGTCCTGATGTGGTATTGTTCAGCGAGTCTCAATCCAGAATATTGTTGAGTGTTTCCGAGGAAAAAGAATCAGAAATTGTTTCCTCGATGTTGCAGTACAAGGTACCTTGTGTGCAAATTGGTAAGGTGGTTAAAGAGCGTTTTGAAATCTCTTTTAACGGCACTAAGATTATATACTCAGAATTGAATCTGCTCAGGGATTTATGGCAAAATGCCATCGCAATGGAAATGGAATTTTCCGTTTAATTTTTTTATATACAGTTAGATTTTAATTGTTTAGTAAAAGTGTCATTCCCGCAAAAGCGAGAATCCAGAATCCTGTAAGTGTCTGAATTAAAGGATTACTACTTTCGAGAAAATAACAAATGAGGTCGTTTTTTTCTTTTTGCATAGTCATCACCTTTTTTTGAACTTTTAGATGTGTGGAATATTAGGGGTCTTTAATCATCCCCAGGCGGCGGAATTGACTTATTTCGGACTGCATTCGTTGCAACATCGCGGGCAGGAGAGCGCCGGAATTTGCGTATCAGATGGAACAAAATTTCACACGCATCGCGGCGCTGGTCTTGTTACTGAAGCATTTGGGCAGGATCAGCATAATCAGCTTAATGGAAATATCGGAATTGGACATGTACGCTACACAACCACCGGTGACAGCGGATTACTGAACGCGCAGCCGCTGGTGTTTCGCTATACAGGCGGTCAAGTCGCGATAGCACACAACGGTAATCTGGTAAATGCCAGGAGTCTGCGTACTGATCTGGAACGGCAAGGTTCGATTTTTCAGACAAACAGTGACACCGAAGTTATTCCTCATCTGATCGCGCGTGCCGGACCGCCCATCAGAAAAGCAGTTCAGGAAGCCTTCAGGCGAATAGAAGGGGCGTATGCACTTTTGTTCATGACTGAAACACAGCTGGTAGCAGCTCAGGATCCGCGAGGTTTTCACCCTTTATCACTGGGAAAGCTTGATGATGGCTGGCTGGTAGCATCAGAAACCTGCGCTCATGATGTTTGCGGGGCAAAGTTTGTGCGGGAAATTGAACCGGGTGAAATGCTGGTGATTGACAAGGACGGGTTGCACTCAAGTTCATTCGTTGAGCCAAATCCCCGTTCGATTTGTTCATTTGAATATATCTATTTTGCGCGTCCCGACAGTGAAATAGACGAGAACAGCGTACACAAAGTTCGAAAAGAATTAGGTCGTCAAATATGCCGTGAAATGCCAACTGAAGCAGATGTTGTGATAGGAGTCCCTGATTCAGGACTGGCCGCGGCTATAGGTTATGCAGAGGAATCCGGATATCCCTACGAACTTGGGATGATGAAAAACCGTTATGTGGGGCGTACATTTATCCAGCCTGACCAGGAGTTACGACGCAAAGGTGTGCGCATGAAGCTGAGTGTTGTGCGTCAGGCAGTAGAAGGAAAACGTGTGATTCTGGTAGATGATTCAATTGTGCGTGGTACAACCAGTGGACGTATAGTTGAAATTCTTAAAAATGCCGGTGCCACTGAGGTACACATGCGCGTCACATCCCCGCCGATTATGTTTCCCTGCTTGTATGGGATTGATACTGCAAGGCGCATGGAACTAATTTCGGCAACAAAAACGCCTGAAGAAATTTGTGAAAAAATAGGAGCTGACTCACTGCATTTTCTGTCCGAAAAGGGAATGATTTCTGCGACTGACAGAAATGATTCCTCAAAAAACCGCGGGCACTGTCTGGCCTGTTTTAGCGGCAACTATCCCACAAATACTTGTTGAATTTCCTCTAAAAATCTTATTTTCATTTTTCAGAAGACCTTAAATACTCCAGGACATAGCAAAATTGAAAGCATACAAGAAAGCCGGAGTTGATTTAGCAGCCGCAGATGAGGCTGTTCAAAAGCTGAAACCTCTGGCAAAAAGAACACTGCGTCCGGAAGTAATGAGTGGTCTTGGAGGTTTCGGAGGATTATTTTCACTGGAAAAATCCGGTTACAAAAATCCTGTACTGGTTTCTGGAACAGATGGGGTTGGTACAAAACTAAAACTGGCATTTGAGCTGGACCGTCACGACAGCATCGGTATTGATCTGGTGGCCATGTGTGTGAATGATATTCTGGTACAGGGCGCTGAACCGCTGTTTTTTCTGGACTATCTTGCCTGCGGGAAGTTGCTTCCGGAGCAAGTTGAAAGTATTGTTGGCGGAATCAGCGAAGGCTGCATTCAGTCAGGTGCCGCATTGCTTGGAGGAGAAACTGCTGAAATGCCGGGAATGTATGAAGATGAAGAATATGACCTTGCCGGTTTCGCGGTTGGTGTGGTAGAGAAAGAAAAACTGATAGATGGAAGCAGGATTGAGGCAGGTGATGTTTTGCTGGGATTACCGTCCAATGGAATTCACAGCAACGGTTTTTCACTGGTAAATAGAATAATTGAACAGGAGAGTCTGAACCTGAATCAGAAATTGTCCGGAACAAATGAAACTTTGGCGGAAGCGCTGCTTACTCCCACCAGAATTTACGTGAAGCCGATTTTGAAATTATTGAAAAAAATTGAAATACGCGGCATGTCGCATATCACAGGAGGCGGTCTTCCCGGGAATGTCCCTCGAATGCTTCCGGTAAACACCAGTGATGGTTTTGTCCCTTCGGCTGAAATAATGAAGAACTCATGGCCGGAATTGCCGGTATTTTCTTTGCTCCGGAAAATAAGCAGACTTCCGGATGAAGAACTGTATCCTGGGCAGATTGTTTCCGGGAATAAAACTGAAGTATGCTGGAGATGAGCATGAGGATTGCGGTTTTTGCCTCAGGTCGCGGTTCTAATTTGCTGGCAATTCACGATGCAATTCTTTCAGGCAACCTTCAAGGTGTCACCCTTGAACTGGCAGTCTGCGATCGTCCGGATGCCCCTGTTGTAGAACATCTTAACAATCGTAATATTCAGAGTTTCATTTTTCGCCCTGCGGATTTTAAAGACAAAAATGCTTTTGAATCCGCAATTGGCGAAAAGCTGGATCAAGCCAAAATAGATCTTGTTGTGCTCGCAGGCTACATGCGTCTTGTTGGCCCTGTTTTACTGGAACAGTTGGAAGGCCGGATGATTAATTTGCATCCTTCACTGCTGCCTTCGTTTCCGGGTAAGGACGCCATCGGCCAGGCATGGAGGGCAAAGGTAAATGAAACCGGAGTTACTGTGCATTTTGTAGATGAGGGAATGGACACAGGGCAAATATATTTGCAGCAGAAAGTGAAGGTAAATGCGGATGATACCGAGGAATCTTTGTCAGAAAAAATTCATCAGGTTGAGCACAAATTGCTGCCGCGGGCAATTCAGCAATTACAACAGGAAATGTAAATGAAAATTTTGGTTATTGGCGGTGGTGGCCGCGAGCACGCATTGGTCTGGAAGTTCAAATCGGATAATACCAAGCACAAGATTTTTTGTGCTCCCGGGAATCCCGGAATTAAAGCATTAGCTGAATGTGTGACGATACAGGCCAACAAGATTCAGGAATTAGCTGATTTCGCGGAAACCAACAGGATTGATTTAACTGTGGTTGGTCCGGAAGATCCTTTGAGTCTTGGAATTGTGGATGTTTTTGAAAAAAGAAACTTGTCAATTTTTGGTCCGAACCTCGAATCTGCCCGCTTGGAGGGAAGTAAAGCATATGCTAAAAAAGTTATGGAACGGTTCAATGTTCCCACTGCATCATACTTGGAACATGATGATTATCAGCAGGCGTTGAATTACGTAAATGAGATAGGCACACCGATTGTGATCAAAGCTGATGGTCTGGCAGCAGGCAAGGGTGTGACTGTGGCAGAAACAATTGAACAAGCTGAAGCAGCATTGAAAGCAGCCATGCTGGACAAGGTTTTTGGTGACTCCGGAACAAAGGTTGTGATTGAGGAATGTTTATTTGGAGAGGAAATGACAGTTTTGGCTTTTGTTGATGGTGAGACAGTATTGCCGATGGTTCCTTCACAAGATCACAAACCTGTTTTTGACGATGATCGTGGGCCAAATACAGGAGGCATGGGAGCGTATTCTCCTGTACCACATCTTGAAAAATGGCTGCCTGAGATAGAGAGACGTATTCTCAGACCTGTGGCGCAAGGATTGGCAGCCGAAGGAAAACCTTACAGCGGCATACTTTACGCGGGGCTGATGCTCACGGGAAATGGACCAATAGTGATTGAGTTCAATGTGCGTTTCGGCGATCCTGAAGCACAGGTTATTTTGCCAAGATTGGAAAATGATTTAGCAGAAGTAATGTTGGCTGTAGTGGAAAAACGGCTTCACGAAATTGATTTATCATGGAAACCGGGAGCTTCTGTGTGTGTGATCGCGGCTGCACCGGGCTACCCCGGACCGCCCACCAAAGGACTTCCGATAACACTACCTCAATCTTTCACAGGCAACACACAGATTTTTCACGCAGGCACGGCACTCAGTAATGAACAGCTTGTAACAAACGGAGGCCGTGTTTTTGGTGTTACTGCTCAAGGCGCAGACATTGCTGAAGCAAGAAAGCATTCTTATGGGCTGATGGAAGAAATAAGTTTTGAAGGCAAACATTTTCGCACTGATATTGCTGCTAAGGCATTGAACTTATAGTCATTTTTACAAAACTACCCTTTCGGGTAGTTTTGTCCCACTTATAAGAATTTAACCACCCACCTTTTAGAGTGTTTTCATATCATTGGTGTTAAAGTACCATTTACGCCAAGCACAACTTTTCACAATATTTTTTGAAAAAACTGAAATGGAAAGCGTGGACACCCACGATTTAATATTTCCTTACTTGCTGCGCAAAGTCACTGAAAGAGCCGCTCTTGCATCCTACAAATGGATCGGACGGGGAGATAAAAAAGGGGGAGACAATGCGGCAGTTGAAGCAATGCGGTCGTCCTTGAAGGAATTAAAACTGAACGGCACCGTGGTTATTGGTGAGGGTGAAAAAGACGATGCCCCTAAAATGTACAATGGGGAAGTATTTGGAGACGCGACTACTTCAAATCATCTTGACATTGCTGTTGATCCCGTAGAGGGAACAACTTATTTGGCTGAAGGACAGACAAACGCCATGTCAGTTATAGCTATATCTCCAAAAGGAACCATGTTTGATCCCGGGCCAGCGTTTTATATGGAAAAATTCTCTGCCCCCGCGGAGACCAGAGGAAAGATTAAAATGGATTGGAGTACGGAGAAAAAACTGCGTACCGTGGCCAAGCTGCTTGAGAAAGATTTAGAAAGTATAACAGTTTTTGTTTTGGATAAACCAAGACACAGAAATCTCGTGGAAGAAATATACCAGGCAGGAGCACGAGTGTCCCTCTATCCTGCCGGAGATGTGGCAGGCGCATTGATGGCAGTAATGCCCGATTCTGAAATAGATGTGCTGATGGGAACCGGTGGAACTCCGGAAGGGATCCTTTCTGCCTGCGCGATTCGTGCTATGGGAGGTGAATTCATGGGACGAATGGATCCACAGCTTGCCACAGAGATTGTACGAGTCAGGGAAGCCGGTATTGATACCAGCCGCTGGTATGATCGAGATGAATTGATTGGATCAGAAGATGTTCATTTTTGTGCAACTGGCATAACATCCGGACTGCTTTTCAGCGGTGTTAAAAGCGCAAAACACTATTTCCGTACAGAAACCCTGATTCTGACGGGAACAACAAAAGAAATGGTATCTCTGACTAACTGGCACAGCCGCTGAACCAACATAACTCTCAGGAAGAAATTTAAGGAAAAATTTGGATTTTGCCTTGCTTCAAGTCATTTATTTTTTTTACTATTTGAAACCAGATCATTAAACGAGAAGAAACATGCCGAAAAACCGTGTTGATCGCCCGATCATTCTCGGGATTGTAGGAGATTCTGCTGCAGGCAAAACCACGCTTGCTGCCGGAGTTGCGGAAATCCTCGGTAAAGAACAAGTTGTTACAATTTGTACTGATGATTATCACAAGTACAATCGTGCTCAACGTGCAGAAAATGGAACATCCGCACTGGATCCTAAATGCAACTATCTGGATATTATTGAAAAAGATCTGATAAGTTTGCGCAACGGACAAGCGATTATCAAACCTGTTTACAGTCATCACGACGGTACATTCCAGGCTGCTCAGTATATTGAACCAAAACCTTATGTGGTTGTTGAAGGATTGCTGGGATTCAGCACCAGGACAATGCGTAACAACTATGATGTAAAAATATATTTGGATCCGGAAGAAGAGCTGCGTGTCCGCTGGAAAGTAATAAGAGATACAACCAAACGTGGATACACAGAAGAACAAGTGCTGGCGTCTCTGGAAAAACGTAAAGATGACAGTCCGGCCTTTATCCAGCCTCAGCGAACATTTGCTGATATGGCCATTCAGTTTTATCGGCCACAGGGTAAGGAAGATGAGATTGGTCCGGCACTAAATGTTAAGCACACCTTAAGACCAACTTTGCCTCATCCTGACCTGACCTCTTTGCTGGATGTTGGAGTTAGCACAGGTATTTCTCTTGATTTGGCTCGGGATAGAGACGGCAAACCGGTTGATATCCTGGATATACACGGAAGTATTGAAACACATCGTGCGAGCAAGATTGAGGAATTATTATGGGGACTTATCCCGGAAGCGCAGCATTTGCGAGAAAATACACGTTCCATTGAAGAATTGGAAAAAATTAATATCATAAGTCATCCTCTTATGCTGACCCAACTTCTGGTAGCCTATCACATGGTTAAGGCCGCGTTGGGACATCATGCAATATAAATTCATGACAAATTGAATTGAGAGATGATGAAAACTGTAACATATATTCATTAAACATTTCAAAAATATAGGAACTATGACTTCTTCACCAAGCCATCAGGAAATGGCGAACGCACTGCGTTTTTTAGCCGCGGATGCGGTACAGAAAGCAAATTCGGGACACCCTGGGATGCCGATGGGCATGGCAGATGTGGCTACTGTTTTGTACTCCCGATTTCTGAATTTTAGCGCAAGTGATCCGGACTGGCCTGACAGGGACCGTTTAATTTTGTCCGCAGGACATGGCTCAATGCTTCTTTATGCCCTGCTTCATCTGAACGGATACAGTGATTTCAGTTTGGATGAAATTAAAAATTTCCGACAGTTGGGATCAAGAACTGCCGGACATCCTGAATTTGGACATGGAGCAGGAATTGAAACCACAACAGGTCCGCTTGGTCAAGGATTGGCGAATGCCGCAGGAATGGCATTGGCTGAACGCATGCTTGCGGAAAGATTTGGCAGCGACATTGTTGATCATTACACTTATGTGATTGCAGGTGATGGATGTCTTATGGAAGGAATCAGTCACGAAGCAGCATCATTCGCGGGGCATTTGGGACTTAGCAAATTGATAGTACTGTTTGACGATAACGGAATTTCAATCGACGGTTCAACAGACCTTGCTGTCAATGACGATCAACTGATGCGTTTTGAAGCCTGCGGCTGGCATGTTTCCAGTTGCGACGGACATGATCCGGAAGCAATTGAGCAGGCCATAAACCAGTCCCGTGATTCTTTGGACAAGCCGTCTTTAATTGCCTGTAAAACCACAATTGGTTTTGGTTCTCCTAACAAAGCCGGAACCGCCGCGACACATGGAGCACCACTCGGCGAAGAAGAAATAGTTGCTACACGTGAAAGCCTGAATTGGCCGCATCAGCCTTTTGAAATTCCACAGGCGGTTGGCAGCGCGTGGCGGAGAATTGGCGCAATGCATGGTGATAAAGTGAAAGCCTGGAAGAATCGTCTGGATGAGTCCGGACAAAAGGATGAATTTGATCGCCTCATTTCCGGAAGACTACCCATGCATTGGGAATCTTCCCTGCTTAATTTTAAGCGTAATCACACGGAAGAAAAAACAAAAATGGCTTCCCGTAAAGCAAGCCAGGAAACTCTGAATGTGTTAGCCGAAGTGATTCCGGAGTTGGCCGGAGGTTCAGCAGACTTGACCGGATCAAATTTGACTAAGGCCAAAACGCAACAAACTGTTGCTACCGGCAAGTTTAGCGGTAGCTACATTCACTATGGCGTTAGGGAGCATGGAATGGCTGCGGCCATGAATGGTATTGCTCTGCATGGAGGTTTCATTCCTTATGGCGGAACTTTTTTGATCTTTACTGATTACTGCAGGCCTGCAATTCGACTTTCAGCCTTGATGCAGCAGCGTGTAATTTATGTGATGACACATGATTCAATCGGTTTGGGAGAAGATGGGCCCACTCACCAGCCTGTGGAACACCTTGCCAGCCTTAGGGCAATTCCGAATTTAAATGTTTACAGACCATGCGATATTGTTGAAACAGCCGAATGCTGGGCTGCCGCACTGGAAACAAATGCAACGCCTTCGATACTGTCTCTCTCCCGTCAAGGACTGCCATGCTTGAGAAAAGAGCATACAGACGAAAATTTAAGCGCTAAAGGCGGATACATTTTGTCAGATACAGAAGCTCAGCGGGATATTACCCTGCTGGCTTCCGGTTCTGAGGTTTCTTTAGCGGTAGAAGCAAGTGATTTGCTCAAGCAGGAGGGAATTTCTGCGGCTGTTGTTTCAATCCCATGCCTTGAGAAATTTGAAACACAAACTCAGGACTACAGGAATCAGGTACTGCAACCTGGAGTTCCGGTTGTAATTGTGGAAGCTGCGGTTGAGCAGAGTTGGGGTAAATACATTGGTACAAATGGAAAATTCGTCGGCATGAGCACTTTTGGTGCTTCTGCTCCTGGAAATGATCTCTTCAAGCATTTTGAGATAACCACAGAAAAAGTTGTTTCTACGGCAAAGGAAGCTCTGAAGAGTAATTAAATACATTATCTGATGTTACATCATCTCAACAGCACAGCTGGTCGTTTGAAACAAAAGAGTAACTAATAATCTGAATCATATCACTGATTCTTTTAAATTAATCCTGAACAGAGTAATTATTATGGCCTTGATTTCATTAAGACAACTGCTGGATCATGCTGCGGAAAACAGCTATGGAGTTCCAGCTTTCAACGTAAATAACATGGAGCAAATACAAGCTATCATGCAAGCAGCACAAGATACCGATTCACCGGTGATTTTACAGGCAAGTCGCGGAGCACGTTCGTATGCTGGTGATATTTTTTTGCGTCATCTGTTTGTTGCGGCGGTAGAAATGTATCCGGACATTCCCATTTGTATTCACCAGGATCATGGCAATAATTTTGATACCTGTCTTTCAGCAATGGCAAACAATTTCACAAGCGTGATGATGGATGGGTCTTTGGAAGAAGACGCAAAAACTCCCGCGTCTTATGAATACAATGTTGGGATCAGCTCCAAAGTAACAGAAGTTGCCCACAAAATCGGTGTATCTGTTGAAGGTGAACTTGGCTGCCTTGGCTCACTGGAGACCGGCGAAGGTGAAAAAGAAGACGGACACGGGTTTGAAGGAAAATTATCTCAGGATCTACTGCTGACTGATCCTGATCAGGCAACAGATTTTGTCAGTAAAACACAAGTGGATGCGCTTGCTGTGGCAATTGGGACATCTCATGGTGCTTACAAGTTTACCCGCAAACCTGATGGAGATATACTTGCCCTGAATGTGGTAAAAGCAATCAATAAAAGGCTTCCCAGCCTGCACATGGTTATGCATGGGTCGAGTTCTGTTCCACAGGAACTGCAGGATATAATAAATGAAAATGGAGGAGAAATGCCTCAAACATGGGGCACCCCTGTGGATGAAATTGTTGAAGGCATCAAGCATGGAGTCAGAAAAGTGAACATTGATACAGACTGCCGCATGGCAATTTCCGGTCAGGTACGGAAAGTTTTGCTTGAAAAGAAAACTGAGTTTGATCCACGCAAGTTTACAAAACCAGCAACTGATGCCATGCAGAAGGTTTGTGAATTACGTTATGAATCTTTTGGGACAGCTGGGAATGCTTCAAAGTTAAAACCATTACCTTTGGCGGCAATGGCACAGCGTTATAGTTCTGGCGAACTGGATCAAAAAATCAATTAAACTTATTTTCAACACTCACCTCAATAAAAGAGTTATATGTCGAAAAAAACTTATAGTGCCGGTGTTAAGGAATACCGTGAGACTTATTGGATGCCGGAATACGTTCCAAGTGAAACTGATATTCTGGCATGTTTCAAAATCACTCCGCAGCCCGGTGTTCCCCGAGAAGAAGCAGCGGCGGCAGTAGCTGCGGAATCATCCACAGGCACATGGACCACCGTATGGACAGATCTGTTGACAGACCTGGATTACTACAAAGGTAGGGCCTATGCCATTGAAGATGTCCCTGGAGATGATGAGGCATACTATGCTTTTGTAGCTTATCCGATTGATTTGTTCGAGGAAGGTTCTGTGGTTAATGTCTTTACTTCCCTGGTCGGAAATGTTTTTGGATTCAAGGCAATTCGCGCCTTGCGGCTTGAGGATGTGCGATTCCCAATTGCTTATGTAAAGACCTGCAATGGGCCGCCTCATGGAATTCAGGTTGAGCGCGATATCATGAACAAATATGGACGTCCTTTGCTGGGATGTACAATAAAGCCCAAGCTAGGACTTTCTGCAAAGAATTACGGACGTGCTGTTTATGAATGCTTGCGTGGAGGTCTTGACTTTACAAAAGATGATGAAAACGTCAACTCTCAGCCCTTTATGCGATGGCGTCAGCGTTTTGATTTTGTTATGGACGCAATCAACAAAGCTGAGGAAGAGACAGGCGAGCGTAAGGGACATTATCTAAACGTGACTGCTCCGACTCCGGAAGAAATGTATAAACGTGCGGAGCATGCAAAGGAGATTGGCGCCCCGATTATCATGCATGACTACTTAACCGGAGGTTTTTGTGCTAACACCGGAATTGCGCAGTGGTGTGCCGACAATGGAATTTTGCTGCATATCCACAGAGCCATGCACGCGGTACTTGACCGCAATCCGAGTCATGGCATTCATTTTCGTGTACTCGCCAAAGCCCTCCGTTTATCCGGAGGAGATCATCTTCATACCGGTACAGTAGTTGGTAAACTTGAAGGAGATCGTGAGGCAACCCTGGGTTGGATAGATTTGTTAAGGGATTCCTATATCAAGGAAGATCGTTCTCGTGGTATCTTCTTCGATCAGGATTGGGGTTCGATGCCTGGTGTATTCGCGGTTGCATCAGGAGGAATTCATGTGTGGCACATGCCTGCGTTGGTTTCCATTTTCGGAGATGATGCAGTCCTCCAGTTTGGCGGGGGCACCCTGGGACATCCATGGGGTAATGCAGCCGGAGCAGCAGCCAACCGTGTGGCACTTGAGGCCTGTGTTGAGGCGCGCAACCAGGGACGTGAGATTGAAAAGGAAGGTAAGGATATTTTGACCAATGCCGCTAAATCCAGTCCTGAACTGAAAACTGCTATGGAAACATGGAAGGAAATTAAATTTGAATTCGACACTGTGGACAAACTTGATATTAAACACAGCTGAGCAATCCGTATTATTTAACTAGTCCAGGTGGCTGTCGAAAGACTGAAGCTTGGCTGGAGTTAATCAACATTTAAATCCAGGTATAACTTATGAGTGAAGTACAAGATTATCAATCACGACTGTCTGATCCTGCCAGCAGAAAATTTGAAACGTTTTCTTACCTTCCTGAGATGGACAGTGATGCGATCCGCAAACAGGTAGAATACATTGTATCAAAAGGCTGGAATCCGGCTATTGAACATACTGAGCCGGAAAATGCTTTTGATCATTATTGGTACATGTGGAAATTGCCGATGTTTGGCGAGACTGATGTAGATCGCATTTTGAACGAAACCGAAATGTGTCACAAGGCCAATCCTTCGCACCATGTGCGGCTCATCGGTTATGACAATTACAAGCAGAGTCAGGGAGCGAACATGGTAATTTACCGGGCTCCTCGTTAAACTGTTACGACGTTACGTAATTGTATGGACGAAGCAGCCCAATATTTGGTATCTGAAGAACCTTATTATCGTCCAATCGCCGATGAGGTGGAATTATTTGAAGCCGCCTCAGAAGCAAAGATGCCCATGATGCTGAAGGGGCCTACTGGATGCGGGAAGTCACGATTTGTGGAATACATGGCCTGGAAACAAGGTCGTCCTCTGATTACGGTTGCCTGCAATGAAGATATGACTGCTTCGGATTTGGTAGGCAGGTTTCTTTTGGATAAGGACGGAACCCGTTGGCAAGACGGTCCACTGACTCGGGCTACCCGCATGGGGGCACTCTGCTACCTGGATGAAGTGGTGGAAGCACGGCAGGATACTACCGTGGTCATTCATCCTCTGACAGACCATCGCCGTGAACTGCCGCTGGATAAAAAAGGCGAACTGGTCAAAGCACACCCTGACTTTCATCTGGTGATTTCGTACAATCCCGGATATCAAAGCCTGATGAAAGATCTCAAACAATCCACTAAACAGCGATTCGGAGCGCTCGATTTTGATTATCCGGAACCGGAAATTGAAGCAGAAATAGTGACTCGCGAATCCGGTGTCAGTGAAGACATGGCAAATAAACTTGTGCAGGTTGCAATGCGCTCGCGCAACTTGAAAGGTCATGGACTGGATGAAGGCATGTCCACACGCTTACTGGTTTATGCAGGCCAGTTAATCAGCAAGGGTATTGAACCGATTGCGGCTTGCCGCCTGACCCTGGTGCGTCCATTGACAGATGATCCGGACATGCGTGATACCCTTGATGCTGCAGTTCATACTTTCTTCGACTAATACTACACTAACAGAGGTAGGCGCATGAGCATCCAGCTTGATGACTACAGGGAGCGCCTGGAACAGACTGCACCCGAGCTGAAAGAAACTCTGGATGCTGCGTTTCATGAAGCAGGCCGCTACATGTCTCCAGCCGGTCTTCAGGATTATCTTGAGGGTGCCCGAGTTCTATGTGAACTGGGACGTGGAGCTGATATTGTTGTCAGCTATATTGAAAACATTCCAGCTGTAACCAAGGAGTGCGGCGAGGATATCATTCGGGAATGTGTTGCCTCTGCCATGAAGCTTACCTCAATGACTTCGGGAGAGGTAATTTCTTTATTGTTTTCCACCCTGCCTGCTGCTTCCCGCAGACTTGGAGACCACGAACTGTTGCGCGGGTATCTCAGCCTGATCCATCGCTTAACTGCTAAGGCTCCACGCGGGTTACGCCCCATGCTGGGCTGCATTGATGACTTACTCTCAAAGCTCACTTTGTCCGGCCTGCGTCGCTGGTCGGATTTTGGCGCTGAGGCTTACCGGCGGGATCTTCCCGGGCAAGTTGCCTATTTTGGTCTGAAGACTGAAGACAGCCGGGCGATCCTGAAAAAAGAACGCGGAGGTACTCTTTTTATAAACTGTCAGCGTAAACTGAATTTCTATTTGCGTGCTTTATGGGCCAGAGATTTCTTTTTACGCCCTGCCGACACGAGTCACATCGGCTTCCGTCCATATCTCGAGGCTCGTGTTCTCCACCTGCCTGATGCAGTGGGTGATATTATGGTGAAAGGAATCGATCTTTATCGTGCAATTGCCGCGCACATGGCCGCTCATCTGGTCTATACCCGCCAACCAATTTCAGCAGAACACTTGTCCCCGGCACAAAGATTCTTTGTTGGTTTTGCCGAGGACGCCAGGGTTGAGTATTGCGCAATACAGGATTTTCCTGGCCTTTTAAAATTATGGCGCACTCTGCATTGTCAATACAATGATCACCCTGAACATGCCGCTGTTCCATTGCTGGAACGTTTAGCCGTAGCTTTGCTGGACAGTTCCTTCCAGTCAAATGATCATGCAATGGATGAAATTGCGAACAGATTCCATACTGACATTGAGTCCAACAAAAATAATCCGCAATTTTCCTGGAACTTAGGTTTGGAGATTTTTAATGAACTGGCGGCACGCAAGGAGGTTCCCAGTCTGCGGCTGCTGGAAGGTATCCGTATTCCCTACAGAGATGACAACCGCTTTATTTGGGACTTTGATGAATTTGCCTGGTATGACGATGTGGAATATGTGCCAGCCAACCGTCGGCAGTTGCGAAAGCGAGTCAGCCTGATGGAATTCGTCAATGAACTGGATGTTGAAACTGCTGGAGATGACGCGCAGGAGATCTGGACTTTGCCTACGGAACTTTTTCCTTATGAGGATCAGGGAATAAGTTTTAACCAGATGGAGGGCAAGGAGCAGATCAGTGACCCTTATCATTATCCGGAATGGGATTACAAGGTACAACTGCACCGACCGGACTGGGCGACAGTTTATGAGCGGGGTTATCCCTTGGGCAACACGGACGACATTGAGCAGATTTTAATGGAGCATAAGCCGATTACTTCCCGTATAAAACAAATTGTTGACCGCCTGCGTCCGGAGGGCATG
Organism: SAR324 cluster bacterium REDSEA-S27_B3; assembly: GCA_001627865.1. Classification (GTDB taxonomy): domain Bacteria; phylum SAR324; class SAR324; order SAR324; family NAC60-12; genus Arctic96AD-7. The sequence continues at coordinate 11,385 of LUQO01000041.1, read as the reverse complement.
ATTCGTCAACGCAAGTTGGAAGATGGTGATGAAATTGACATTAATGCGGCTGTGGAAGCCATGACTGACATTCGCATGGGGCGACAACCGGATACTAGAATTACTTTTAAGAATGTGATCAATAGCCGTGATCTGGCAATCATCATTTTGCTTGACCTCTCTGAATCAACTAATGAAATTTTAGCAGGACTAGAGAAGACGGTTCTGGAACTGACACGGGAAGCAAGTGCTTTGGTTTCCACTGCAATTTCAGGAATCGGTGATGCTTTTGCCATCCACGGATTTGCCTCAGACGGCCGACATGATGTGCGTTACTATCGCCTTAAACGCTTCGATCAGGCATTCGATGATGAAGCCAAGGGACGGCTTGCGGGGATGCAGGGCGGTTTATCAACTCGCATGGGTGCAGCCATGCGTCATGCCGGACATCACCTGTCGCGTCGTACTGAAAAACGAAAAATGCTGCTGATCGTGACAGATGGAGCGCCTTCTGATATTGATGAAAGGGATCCACAGCACCTGCGCTTGGATGCAAAAAAAGCTGTTGAGGAATTGCATACCCAAGGCATCTTGTCATATTGTCTTACGCTCGACCCAAGCGCTGATCATTACGTACAAAGAATCTTCGGACAAAACCATTACACCATCATTGATAATGTTCAGCGTTTGCCTGAAAAACTGCCGACCCTTTTTGCTTCTTTGACTAGCTAATTAAAAAAACGTATAATTTTTACCACAAGAAATACCTAAACTATGTTTTCAAATGTCTTCTGGCGTTAATGACATAGTCCTGGTGTTTCGTAACTCCATACTTTTAATAAGGAATTTACAGTGAACTCGGTTAAAATTTCCCCTTCAATACTTTCGGCGAATTTCGCATTTTTAGGAGAACAAGTGAGAGAAGCTGAAGAGGCTGGTGTAGATTATATCCATGTTGATGTGATGGACGGACATTTTGTCCCGAACATTACCATTGGCCCGTTGATAGTCAAGGCTTTGCGTCCTGTGACTAAACTGCCGCTGGATGTACACCTTATGATTGAGAATCCGGAACGCTATATTGAAGATTTTGCCAAAGCCGGGGCAGATATAATTACTGTTCACCAGGAGACCTGTCCTCACCTGCATCGATCTCTCCAGCAGATTCAAAATTTAGATGTTCGTGCCGGTGTCAGCATCAACCCTTCTACACCTGCGAACACTTTGGATGAAATCATCTCTGAAGTGGATCTGGTGCTGGTGATGTCAGTCAATCCCGGATTTGGCGGACAATCATACATTCATTCCTGCACAGCCAAAATTCAAAAGCTGCGTGAAATGCTTGACCAATGCGGTTCATCTGCAGATTTAGAAGTGGATGGCGGAGTCAATGTTGAAACTGTCAATGAAGTTATTGGCGCGGGAGCAAACGCTTTTGTTGCCGGTTCGGCAGTTTTTAACGACAAGAACAGTGTCGCGGAAAATGTTAAGCTTCTCCGTGAAAAGATAAAAAATACCTGATTACAAAATTCTTTCCAAACTTCCAGTTATGAAAAAGCTGGAACGTTTCCGTGGAATTAGGGATAGTTAGCAGCAAAGATTAAAAGACTGCATAATGGTTATTATGCTGCCCCTGCTTCCTGGAAACTCATGTCAACAGATTCTCCTATAAATCTTGTTATCGCGGACAAGAATTCTCTGCTCGTCAAAGGATTGACCGAAATGTTCAAGCAGGATGAGCGTTTTAATGTGCGTGCAACAGCAACTGATGGTGAATTGTTTATGGAACTTGTGGATCGCGTGAGTTTTGATGTGGGAATCATAGGCTGGAAGATGCCTTTTTCTGACGGACGGCAGGTACTCACCAATCTTCGTGAACGTGAAAGCTCAATCAGAGTGGTGGTTTACAGCGGAGCCAATGTTTCAAGGCAGGTGCGCTCACTGGGCGGTGCAGGGTTTTACTCAAAATCAAAACCGCCTGAAGGTTTGATTGATGTAATCTGTCAGGTGGGACAGGGAAACAGTATTTTCCCCTTTGAAAAACATCATGCTAAAACTAATGATCGCATCTCAAGTCTGACTGCAAGAGAACTTGATATACTTGAAGTTTTGGCACAAGGTCATTCCAACAGGAAAATTGCAAAAATTTTTGAAATCTCTACAAACACTGTCAAATTTCACCTGAAAAATATTTATGAAAAAGCTCAGGTGGACAATCGGACTCAGGCTGTTGCTTTCTATAATCAGTTTTACAAAGAGGAAGAATAATTCAGGAAGTTTGCTTTACTCGCGACGCGCGCCAATTTTTTCATCCGGACGTGTGACCTCACTGATCCGTACACCGTAACGCTCGTTTACCACCACTATTTCTCCTCGTGCCATTAGTCTACCACCTACAACAACATCCATTGGCTCACCTACAATTTTATTAAATTCCACCATGTTGCCTTTTTTCAGATTCAGTACTTTTTGTACAGAAATCTGGGTTCGACCAATTTCTGCAATTATCAGTAATGGTACATCTTCAATAAACTTTGATGTATGAAAAATTGCGTCATCGTTCTCTGCATCAAATCCCAACATCAGTAATGCTCAGCAATTGGTGTTTATAGATTGTAATTTTACCTGCAATCAATTTGCTTCAGTCTTTAGAGCAGGTAAAAGCCTTTGTCTCTGGTAATATTGTGCAGTTTATGTGCCTCTGTATGAAACATTTGATGGGTGTCAAACAAGATTATCCATGATGTATTGACGACGGTCCGCAGTATTATTCCCCATGTAAAAGTTCAGTAAATCCGGAATTTCGTGGGTATGTTCAACACCAACAGGAACTGCCCGCATGTTTTCTCCTATAAACTGTCCAAATTCTTTTGGTGAAATCTCACCAAGCCCCTTGAAGCGTGTAATCTCAAAATGAGTTCCGTTTTGCAATTTTTCAAATGCCACATCTTTTTCATTCTCATTGTAACAATAAAGGGTGTTTTTCTGATTACGCACACGAAAGAGCGGTGTTTCAAGAATGTAAATATGTCCCTGCAAAACAAGCGGTTCATAATATTGCAGAAAGAAGGTAAGCAGCAAATTGCGAATATGCAGTCCATCCACATCAGCATCTGTTGCAATCACGACCTTATTGTAACGCAAATCTTCAACTGAATCCTCAATTCCAAGGGCTTTCATCACATTGTACAGCTCCAGATTTTTGTAAAGCGCTTCTTTCCCTTGTCCGTGACAGTTTAGCGGTTTGCCCTTGAGACAGAATACTGCCTGAGTATAAACATCACGCGCGCTGATCATGCTGCCGCCGGCTGAGACTCCTTCTGTGATAAATACAGTGCTTTCCTCTGCAGATTGGTGTTTATCCCCAAGATGATATTTGCAGTCTTTTAGATTAGGAATTGTCAACGCGGATTTTTTTGCATTGTCCCTGGCAGCTTTCTTCACATTGTTCAGTTCCTTGCGGATTCGCTCATTTGCCTGTATTTTCTGCTTAAGCGGTTCTGCTACTTCCGGATGTTTATACAGAAAATCCACAAAGGTGTCGCGAACAAGTGGCATCAGCCACGAGCGCAGATCCGAGTTTCCTAATTTATTTTTGGTTTGAGATTCAAATACCGGTTCCTGCAGCTTGATGGCTACTGCACCGACAATTCCATCTCTCACATCCGGACCTTCAAAACTTGAATTGAAAAACTGGTTTACGCCCTTGAGGATTCCTTCACGAAAAGCTGAAAGGTGGGTGCCTCCGTCGTTTGTGTGATGGCCGTTGACGTAGCTGTAATATTCCTCACCGTATCGTTCAGTGTGTGTAAATGCCATTTCCAACTGTCCGGATTGGCAGTGAACGATTTGATAAAGATTCGAGTCATTTACTTCTTCATTAAGTAAATCCAGCAGTCCATTTTCCGATTTAAACTTTTCACCGTTTAAGGTGATTGTCAGTTTCCGGTTAAGGTAGGCATAATTCCAGAGTTGTTTCCGGATTGTGCCGAGGTCATAGCTGTAATTTGGAAAAAGTTTTGTATCCGGAGTGAAACTGATTTTAGTGCCGTTGCTTTGATTGGTATCTTGAGTAATCGGTTTAGTTTCCAATTCTCCAGATTTAAACCGTGCCGAAAACTGTTTCTTTTCACGATAGGAAGAAACCTCAAAAGATTCTGAAAGCGCGTTGACTGCTTTTGTACCCACACCGTTCAGGCCCACACTGAATTGAAAAACTTCATCATTGTATTTTGCGCCGGTGTTGATGATTGAAACACATTCAACCACCTTCCCAAGTGGAATTCCGCGCCCGAAATCACGGATATTTACAGCACCATTGTCAATGCGGATGTCGATGCGTTTGCCAAAGCCCATGATAAATTCATCGATCGAGTTATCAACAATTTCTTTCAGCAGCACATAAATGCCGTCACTGGGATGGGAACCGTTACCCAGGCGGCCAATGTACATGCCGGGGCGCAAACGGATATGTTCGAGGGAAGAAAGCGTGAGTATTTTACTTTCGTCGTAAATTGTCTCATTTAGTGTGGTCATTGTCTATCCTTGACTGATTCGCATTCCATGCCTTTTCTTTACTCTTCAAGTCAGAGTTGTTTCCGGGACTACCAATAATTTGTCCGCATAACTACAATTAGTGTATGCAATCATCATGAAATAGTCAAAACAGGCATAATGAACTTTTATAATATTGTTTGATGTTTACAATTTGAATCAATCAATGATAGGCTTATTACAAATGTAATTTTTATTAATAAAAGTATTGTGTCCATCTTTTAATCTATTGTACCATCCACAAAGACGAACATTTGTTTTATCGTTTTGTGATAGATTTACGAGGTATGGCCACAAAAAAGTAAAACCTAATATCACTATAAAAAAAATGAATACAGCAATGCGAGACCAGAAGAAGTTTGCCTCAAGAGCTTCATGGTACTACTACAAAACCGGAATGACTCAAGGCGATATCGCCAAGCGTTTGGGTATCAACCGTTCCCGGGTGATTAATATTCTTAACGAATCGCGACAAAACGGAACCATTACGATTCATGTCAAAGGGGAGGATGCGGAGTTAATGGAGTTGGAAGAACAACTTAAGGAAAAGTGGGGGCTTCGTGACGTGTTTTTGGTACCTGAAGTTTCTCCGGAACAAATCAAGAATGATCTGAGCATGGCCGGAGCACAGTATTTAGAAATGACAATCGTGGAAGAATCTTTGATAGCGCTTGGATGGGGTGAAACCGTTTCCGGAATCACTAGGAATTTGGGAAGAATAATTCCGGAAAGCACTTCGTTCGTCACACTTTGTGGTGGAGTGATGCACTATCTTAGTGAGCGAACAACTGACTGCGTGGGTACGCCGTTGTCCGGATTTCAGTATTCCTTCCACGTGATTCCAACGCCACTCATGGTTGGATCCATCGACCTAAGAGACCAGATGATCGATGAACCTGAGGTGCAGCAAGTGATGGAAATGGCGAAATTGGCGGATATCGCGATGGTTGGCATTGGCTCCTTGATGCCCAGCACCGAATTTGGTCGTTTTGGTTACAAATCCCAAAATGAACTCGATCTTCTCAAAAAACGCGGGGCAGTGGGTGAAATGCACGGTGAATATTTTAATGCTGAAGGAGAGCCTCTGGAATTGGAGCATCACCAGCGTTTGATCACCACACACCTCCAGTCACTGGCCAAAATGAAACATGTTGTTGGTGTTGCCGGCGGCAAAGAAAAGATAGAAGCCATCGAGGCAGCCCTGAAAGGTGGTTTTATTCACTCCTTAATTTCAGATGAAGAGACAGCCAGGATTTTGTTAACCTTAATGTAAAATTATTTTGAATATAACTTGCTGAAAATAAATAAAGTTTTATAAAAAAAGTTTTAAAGATAAAATTTTATGAAAAATATGTTGCAATTGAAAAATTAAATTACTAAAGTAAGTACCTATGGCGAAAATGGTTTCGTCATGACGTGATACTAAGCATTAAGCTTGGTCTTATAAGATTTTCAAATAGATTTTGAGATCGTAGATGAGGATCTTATACTTATTTTGCAGATAGCTATTTTTTTAATAGATATCTGCTTTTATTTTCTATACGAAAGGAACATCATGAATAAAATTATCAGGAATTTAGTTGGAACCATCATGGCACTTTGCCTTTTTACAGGAACAGTTGCTGCTGCAACAGAGATCCATTGGTGGCATGCTTTTAAAGGTCGCTTGGGCACTTTGTTGGCAGAACAAGTAGATCAATTTAACGCAGCTCAAAGTGAATATATAGTGGTTCAAAATCGCAAAGGAAATTATTCAGAAACACTTAATGCAGGAATTGCAGCTTTCAGAGCAAAAAAACATCCACATATTTTAATGGTTTTCGAGGTAGGAACAGCAACAATGATGGCTGCTAAAGGTGCTATTAAGCCGATGTATGAAGTGATGTCAGAAGCTGGAGCAAAATTTAACCCAGATGGTTTTATCGGTCCGGTCAAAGGATACTATACTACAACCACTGGAGAAATGCTTTCCATGCCTTATAATTCATCTACTCCTGTTCTCTGGGTAAATAGGGATGCATTTAAAAAAGCAGGACTCAATCCCGACATGGATTTATCAACTTGGCAAAAAGTAGGAGTTGCCCTTGATAAGTTAAAGTCCTCTGGGAATAAATGTCCCTTGACAACTGCTTGGCAAAGTTGGGTCCATTTAGAAAACATGTCTGCATATCACAATATTGCTTTTGCTACAAAAGAAAATGGATTTGCAGGGATGGATACTGAATTGGTCTTCAACGGTCCAGTACAAATAAAACACATTCAAGCTATGGGCAATTGGGCCAAAGAAGGGAAATTTATTTATGCTGGTCGCAGGAATGAGGGTGGAAAAGCTTTTCGAGCTGGTGAATGTGCACTTTATACAGAATCATCAGCTGGTTACGCAGGTATAAAGAAAAATGCAAAGTTCGATTTTGAAATACGTCATTTACCATATTGGGAAGGTGTAAAAGGTGCACCTCAAAACACAATTATTGGAGGTTCCTCTCTATGGGTTTTATCTGGGCATAGTTCAAAAGAATATAAGGGGGTTGCAGCTTTCCTTAGTTTTCTTTCATCAACAGTTATCCAGGCTGCCTGGCATCAAAATACTGGTTATTTACCAGTGACTCTTGTAGCAAGTCAAAAAACTAAAGAATCAGGTTTTTACGATTCTAACCCAGGGACGGATATCGCTGGAATCCAGATGACTCGAAAATCACCAACTTCTGTTTCAAAAGGACTTCGCTTGGGTTCTTTTGACCAGATTCGAGGTATGATTGACGAAGAACTTGAAAGTGTATGGAGTGGTAAAAAGACTGCAAAATCTGCTTTAGATGATGCGGTTAAGAGGGGTAATGTCCTACTTCGTAGATTTGAATCTTCAAACCGCTAGTTAGTATTTTTGTGGGGACTAGAAAATGTCCCCACAAATGTTACATAGTTTTTGATGGAGAAACGTGTTTATTTTAAAGGTTGGTTTTTACCCGCCCTTCTTATAGTCCCTCAATTAGCGATCACAGCTATTTTCTTTTTTTATCCAGCAGGAACAGCAATATGGTGGTCGCTCTTCAATCCTGATCCATTTGGTCTAAGTACAAAATTTGTAGGTTTTGCTAATTTTGATTTCCTATTTTCAGATCCCTATTACAAAGAAAGTTTTTATACAACAGCTATTTTTTCTGTGCTCGTCACTTTTTTTTCAATGGGGTTAGCACTTTTTCTTGCGGTCCTAGCTGACCGCTTGATTAAGGGAGCTGGAATCTATCAAACATTATTGATCTGGCCATACGCAGTTGCACCAGCGATAGCAGGAATTCTTTGGTTGTTTTTATTTGATACTCGAACTGGTCTAATTTCATGGTACCTTGGTTTACTTGGATATGATTGGAACCATCTATTAAATCACAATGAAGCAATGGGATTGGTTGTCGCAGTGTCTACATGGAGCAGGGTGAGTTATAATTTTTTGTTTTTTCTGGCTGGTTTACAAGCTATACCTAGCACAATTATTGAGGCAGCAGCAATTGATGGAGCACGTTTTTGGAAGCGTTTTTGGACTATAGTATTCCCGCTTTTGTCACCAATGACATTCTTCTTGGTTGTGATGAATGTTGTATATGCGTTTTTTGACACTTTCGGTATCATTCATACTATAACTAAAGGCGGTCCGGGACAGTCGACAACAATACTAGTTTATAAAGTTTATTCAGATGGTTTTGTAGGCCTTGATCTTGGGTCATCAGCTGCTCAGTCAGTTATTTTGCTAATTATTGTAGGCATTTTAACAATTTTACAATTCAAATTTGTAGAGAAAAAAGTTCATTACTGATGTCAGGAATGGTTGAAAAAAGAGGGATAAGTTATTGGCTAACTCATGTTGGTCTTACTTCTGGAGTGTTGGTATTATTTTTCCCTCTCTGGTTAGCTTTTGTAGCTTCTACCGTTACAAATCAGGAGGTGATTCATCCACCCATGCCTTTATGGCCTGGAGATCAGTTTCTAGAAAATTACAGTCGAGCTTTAATTGAGGGCGATAGTGGACAAACGTCTGCCTCGGTAGCAAGGATGTTATTTAATACAACTGTAGTTGCAACAGGTATTGCTGTGGGTAAAATAGTGATCTCGTTTACATCTGCTTTTGCAATAGTTTTTTTTAGATTTCCTGCGAGGAACATATTTTTCTGGTTAATATTTCTTACTTTAATGCTACCAGTTGAAGTTAGGATTCTACCTACTTATGAAGTAGTTGCTAGTTTTGGTCTGCTGAATACTTATTCTGGATTGATATTCCCGCTGATAGCATCAGCCACAGCCACTTTCCTTTTTAGACAATTTTTTATGACTGTTCCTGATGAAATTGTTGAAGCCGCCAGGATTGATGGAGCTAAACCTATGCGGTTTTTCATTGATATTTTAATTCCTATCAGTCGTACAAACATTGCAGCTCTTTTTATAATAATGTTTATCTATGGCTGGAACCAGTTTCTTTGGCCATTGCTAATGACTACTGATCCTTCAATGAATACAGTTATAATGGGCGTAGAGCAGATGATAGGAGGTCAAGATGATGTGACACCATGGCCGGTAGTCATGGCAGCTTCTATAATGGCAATGTTGCCTCCAATTATTGTGGTTATTTCTATGCAAAAACTTTTTATTCGTGGACTAACCGATAGAGAAAAATGAAATTATGGCAGGTTTAACTCTCAGAAACGTTCACAAATCTTTTGGTAAAGTTAAAGTCATCCATGGAATTGACATGGAAGTCGAGAATGGGGAATTCATTGTCATAGTTGGTCCATCAGGTTGTGGTAAATCTACATTATTGCGCATGATAGCTGGCTTAGAAAATGTTTCAGATGGAGATGTTCTGATTGATAATCTAAAAGTGAATGACAAGGAGCCCATGGACAGAAACATAGCTATGGTGTTCCAGAATTATGCTCTTTATCCACATATGAGTGTTTTTAACAATATGGCTTATGGTCTAAAAATAGCTGGTTTACCAAAGTCTGAAATTGCCGAAAGAGTACGGCAAGGAGCTATGATGCTGGAACTTGATGGTTTACTGGACCGAAAACCTCGAGAACTTTCTGGTGGACAAAGACAGAGAGTTGCTATGGGGCGTGCAATAGTAAGGCAACCTGCAGTATTTTTATTTGATGAACCTTTATCCAACTTGGATGCTAAGCTGAGAATTCAAATGCGTCTTGAGATTAAATCTTTGCAGCAGCGATTGGGGACAACTTCATTATTTGTTACACATGATCAAATTGAGGCAATGACATTGGCAGACCGAATGGTTGTAATGAATGAGGGCGTGGCAGAACAAATAGGATCTCCTCTTGATGTTTTTCAGAAACCAGAAACAATTTTTGCAGCAGAATTCATCGGCAGTCCAGCGATGAATATAATCAAAGCAATCTCTGACGGACAAAGTGTAAAGCTTGAGAATGGTACTATACTTAAAAGTCTAACTCAGTTTAATGGAGAAATTTGGGCAGGATTGAGACCAGAAGACCTTATCCCAGATAAAAAAGGCAAAATTATTATGCAGATTAAAATGGTTGAACCGATAGGTGCGAGTACTATATTACACGGTACTTTGAAAAATTCAGATACGCAGATTGTCTCGATGGTTCAGGGTTTATTCAATCCCAGAGATAGACAGCCTGAGATGAGTTTTAGTATTTCTCCAGAAGCAATTCACCTTTTCAATAGAGATACCGGTAAAAGGATAGATAATTAATTAGAGGTAATGGTGTTTATTACAAAATAAAATTGCAATGGAAGTATTTTTTAAATTAATAATTTCTAAAATTCTATCTGGATTCGTAGGCAATCTTAGTTTTTTAAGTTAAACATCAATTGAATTTACCTACCGAAAAAAATCTTCATAGTTAAATATTTAATAAGTAATCACTACGTTTTGAATCTCTGGGTGGACTTAGTGCTAAACATGGATTTTTGGTCATGATCCATAAAAAATATCTACTATTTCATATATGTTGTGGGGTCGTTATGATTTATTTAACGCTCCCTTATAACACCTTTGCCTCTCAGGAAAAATTGGTAATAGCACATCGAGGGGCCTCTGGATATCTCCCTGAACACACTCTTGAGAGCGCAGTATTAGCCTTCGCAATGAAGGCTGATTTTCTAGAACTGGATGTGGTGATGACTAGAGATGGACATCTGATTGTAATGCATGACCTTACACTTAATGCGACTACAAATGTGGATGAAATATTCCCTGGTCGCTCAGGTACCGATGGAAAGTATCATACAATGGAATTTAGTTTGGCGGAAATTAAAAAACTAAGAGTTCATGAACGTTCAAAAAAAAGAGGATCAGGACCAGCTTTCAAGGGGAGATTCCCACATGAGTCCTTACTTTTTGAAGTCCCTACACTTGAAGAAATGTTACAACTCGTAAATGGACTTAAACAAAGTCACGGCCGTGAGATGGGTTTATACATTGAAATAAAAGGTGCTGAGATTCATCGTCAATACAAGCTGGATCCAGCAAAAAATCTTTTGGCTATCCTTGAAAGATATGATTTTCGTGAAGCATCAGATCCTGTTTGGATTCAGTCTTTTGATGCAGAAGTATTAAAAATTTTGAAACATAAGTACAAAACCAGGATCAAACTGACTCAGTTAATTGGAGAAAACCGTTGGCGACTCTCTTCCACTGATTTTGATTATTTAAAAACAGAGGTTGGACTAAATGAGGTGGCAGGATATGCTGACGGAATTGGTCCCTGGATGAATCATGTAGTGACCGGAAAAAACATATCAGGGGATTTGAAATTAACTGGACTAGTCACAATGGCGCATCTCCTCAATCTCAAGGTTCACCCATACACCTTG
>LUQO01000040.1 GCA_001627865.1 SAR324 cluster bacterium REDSEA-S27_B3 | reverse complement strand
CCGCAACATTGGAAAACGCCCGCTTGAATTCAGCTGCTTTGAACGCCGCACTGCTGGTTGGTGCAAAAGCGGACGGAGCAGTATTGAAAGACGCGATCCTTGATAAGGCAAATTTAACTATGGCAGATTTCTCCAACAGCATTTTTGACGGATCAGCCATGAACGGTGTTTTGGAACTGGATACAATTTATGACGGCGCAAGCCTGGAAGGGATAAGTCGATGAACTTGAAAGCAAGCTTGAATTTGATTCCAATACTTTTTCTGCTGAGTTCCACAGCAGCTTTTGCTGAATACCGTGCTTATGAACTGGAAGTTTTTGACAGAATCGCCAACACATCGCGCAAAGTTATTACTTCATTTTCTCCATCCGCAGCGTACTGGCGTAATTATCCGTGCTTCCTGGATATGCTATGGCGACACCTCTCTGTATAAAAAAGTGTGCCCTCAGCCAAAAGCAATTAATCCACGTTTTCAGCAGGGCGACAGGGTTCAAATAGTGTTGAAAAAACATCTCACAGATCAATGGGTCGGTGTGATAGAAAACAGTTTTTTTCGTCCGGGATTGCGCAGCAATGTTTACGGAGTGCGCTTTGCTGAGCGCGGGAATCTTTACACGCGTTACTATGAATCGAACCTCAAAAAAATGCCTTGAGTTATTTTCCTGTCTGCCTTGAACGTTTTGTCAGTTTAAAGTAAAGTGTGCAGTCGCAGTAAAATGAATAATATTTAAAAATGAATTCTGCCGGCAGCAGATAGAAAAAAATGACAATAAACATCCATTCATTTAAATGGTACTTATAATCAGAAAAATATGGAAAAAATAAAATCTGCGAGTCTGTTGACCGCAATCAAAACGCCCTATAGACCGGACGGTGAAGTGGACCTTGCAACTTTTGACAGCCTGGTGGAAGCACAAATCAAAAATGGTGTTGAGGGTTTGATTGTCTGCGGCACAACAGGTGAAGGTCATTTGATGGACTGGGAAGAGCATCTGATGCTGATTGCTCACTGCGTTAATAAGTTTAGCAATCAACTTGCCATTGTAGGCAACACAGGCAGCAACAACACACGTGAAGCCATTAAGGGCACTAAATATGGTTTTGCCTTTGGAATGGACGCCGCGCTCCAGATTAATCCTTATTATGGAAAAACTTCTGAAGCAGGCCTTAAAGAGCATTTCACACGTGTCTTGGATTTGGGCCCAGCAATTATTTACAATGTTCCAGCGCGTACTGGACAGGATTTGCAGCCTGAATTAATTGAGAAACTGGCAGAGCATCCAAATTTGATTGGTGTGAAAGAATGTGCCGGAAACGAAAGAATGGGGAACTATGAAAAAAAAGGCATAGCATGCTGGTCCGGAAATGATGACCAGTGTTTTGAAGGACGTCACAGGCACGGTGCTCACGGAGTGATTTCCGTAACCAGCAACCTGCTTCCGGGACTGATGCGGCGGCTGATGGACAATGACGATCCTGATCTGAATGAACGTTTGCAGCCGCTGATGGCCTGGCTTTTCCATGTGCCCAGCCCTAACGCGTTAAATACTGTGCTGAGCATGACAGGAGCGATACAGCCGGTTTTTAGGCTTCCATATTCACCGGTCGATTTAACCGCGCGTCAAAAAGTATTTGAAATGCTTCAGGACTTTGAAACTGACGATTGGGTTGGCTCCGGACTGGAACTGATGGAAGACAGGCAGTTTATTCTTTCTGCCTGAGACTTGAAGCCATAAGATATGCCTTAATGGTAGTACCGCATCACACGGCGGCCTTAAAACGTAGTGCCTCATTACACGGCGGCCGTAAAACCCATTGGTAGTGCCTCATTAAAAGTGGCCTTAAAATAAAATGGTAGGGCCGCATTACATGGTAGCCTAAAACCAAATGGTAGTGCCTCATTACACGGCGGCCGTAAAACCCATTGGTAGGGCCGCATTACATGGCGGCCAAAGTCAACCCCCCTGTGCCCACCCCAGCAGACTATCCATCAACATAATTTTGAAGCGCTCCGCGTCAACCTCTAGCGCCACCTTGATATTTTCCTCCCCCAAAGGAGTTCTGCCCCTGCGGTCCACCACAGTCATCCCTCGTGTAAGTTCTCCGGACAATTCCACGTCCACATGACACTTCTCGGTTTTCACCAGATCCGGATACAGGCAAACAGCCGCAGCCAGCGGATCATGCAGGACACAGCGTCTCCATCCGGAAAGCTTTTCGTATGCTCCGGAAATATAACGGATGATCTGCAGTAAAAAATCGGCACGTTCATTGCCAATTCCCACTAAAGCCTTCAAATCATTCTCTTCCCAAAACACCTGATGGGTCACATCCAGTCCGATCATTGTAATGTCAATTCCCGAACGGAAAACAATCCGTGCTGCTTCCGGATCGTTGGCGATATTTGCCTCTGCCACTGCGGAAACATTTCCCGTGAAAACTCCGCCTCCCATGCAAACCGCTTCACAGATTCTCCCTGCCAGAGATGGATCCTGAAGTAAAGCTACCGCCAGATTAGTCAGAGGGGCGGTTGTCAGCAGAGTCAGTTTCCCAGGAAACTGATGACTGAGCCGCATGATCATGTCTGTCGCGGTCACATCTGAGGGGGAAATTTTTGGCGGAGGCAGGAAAGTATTTCCCAGTCCGTCATCTCCATGAACAAAGGGAGAGGTGTTTAATGGATACAGCAAAGGACGTTCTGCTCCTGAAGCAACCGGAATATCAACTCCCGTCATTTCCCAGATTTTGATTGTGTTCCGGACAGTCTGTTCAACCTCGACATTTCCGCCAACTGCGGTGCAGCCAAGTATTTCCAGCTGACCTTGTTTATGCGCCTCCGACAGGAAAATTAGCGCTAGAGCATCATCAATTCCAGTGTCCACATCTGGTAATAATTTTATCAACTTGACCTCTTTGAAAGTTTGCAGAATTTTTTTGGAACTTGAAATTAGCAGATTTCAGATATAAATTGCAAAAGCAATGATTCAAATTTTTTTTAATCAGAAATTTCAGATTTGATAATGGATTGACAATCAGTAAGTACGTAAATGAACCTGTCATGGGTGGATATTTTCCTTTCTTAGTAAAATTTGAGGCGAAAAATGATCATTACCAATTCATTTTCCAAATTAAATCTTTTATTTTTAACATTGGATATGGTAATGTGGGTCGGCAATTTTCGTTTAACAGATTGAAAAAATTTGAGAATTATTTGAAAATCAAAGCAAGAAAAACTGCAAATTCTGCCATTTAAAAAAAATAAAAAAAGTTATTTTTTTCTTGACATTTATAAAATAAACACGATAATGTGTAGGTTGAACTTCAAAAATCTGCTGTTTACAGTGCATGTTTGAACGAAACTCCTTGGCGGTGACAGACTGTTCCCCATCTGGAACAGACCTATCTTAAACCGTCAGGAGGGGGTAAACTCAATCGCAGATAACTTCGGTATGTGCAACTGGCGGCCTGACTCAGAAACAGTCGCTTCGAGGGCTTTTGCTCAAACATCACCTATAACAGGGTTTTTGAGGTTAGCGCTCTGTCAGTATGACAGGGTGAATTGAGGTAGAAGCTGACGGGAGTTTGTTCCCTATGACTTTGTTTTCTGCTTCAGCGGTATTTGGCCCAAAAGGTGCACTATCCCTTGTTTAGGGGTAAAACCTCGGGTTTTTGGGAGCGTCTCCCGAAGCCGCAAATGGCTGGAGAACCATGGTGGTTACAGCAGCCGTATTATTGAGTTTGTATCCAAATGGTTGGACTGCAAACTAACCTCATAACAATTTTAAGGAGAGTTATGAAACAATTAAGCAAAATGATGCTAGCCGCTGTTGCTTCCGTCGCACTTGCGGCTCCTTTGTATGCCTGGGATTTCTCGGCAAGCGGATCCGCAGCAGCATACTTTAATATAACCACTCAAAAGGCTGACAAAGATGCCAATGCTCTTACCGGAGGCGGTGTTAGCAGTGATGGTGGAACAATTACTTTATCATCTAGTAACACAGATGGTGCAAATTCAGCAGCTTTGTCCTATGCAGTAAACTGGGCAGATGCTGGATTGGATGAAACTTTGTCAGTTTCGGGTTCAAAGAAGGTGGGTGACTGGACAGGTTCCGGTAGCGTATCATATAACCTGGACAGATATGGTTGTAGTGACAACGGTTCAGGTACAGCGAATGTATCAAGATGTGGTCAGCAGACTGCTGCAGACTCAACCTCTGTAAGTGTAACTGATGGCACAATGACCATTACATTGGGTGATGCTTCTCATCTTTCCAGCCAGAATGTGACCACTGGTAGTACAGCAAGTGGTCTAGCTACATGGGATGCTGCAGATGATGACGCTTCCCCAGGCGCATTTGTTGGTGCATACGAGGGTATTTCCCTTGGATACAAAATTGATGACTCCATGAGCGTTACTGTTGCATACCAGGTCTCGTCAGCTGTAGGCGATGCATGTGGTGCCGGAGAGGCTTATGACAGTGAAGGTGACAATCATGGTATAAGTGGTACTGGATTAGGTTTCAGTGGAACCTTTGGTACAATATCAGTTGGTGTGACAGTATGTAATGCTGTAACCGCTGACAAGGGTACAGCAACCACTTCTGCTGGCAGTACTTCAACTACGACATCAACCACAGGTCTGGGAGTTAAGATGGACATGGGTGATATCGATCCTTTCTTAAGTTGGGGTTCTTATAGCGGAATTAACAGTACTTCATCAGCTGGAGCAATTTACGCTGGTATGGAGCTTGGTTTGACTTATGCTATGGGTAGCGACACTATTATCTTCGCTTATGGTACTACTGCAGAAATTGAGCAGAAAACTGACGGTACTGCAGGAGAAGCTACTAATAGAACAGGTATGGAAATTGGTTACAACACAACTGTTGGACCAGTTGCTTTATCTACAGGCTACGGTACCCAAACCGCAGATCAGACAGGCGGAACCGAAGGTTATAATATGACCGACATTGAGGTTGCCATGTCTATAAGCTTCTAATTGAACTGCTTTAGGTTTATAAAACCTAGTCATTCAATTTAAGTTTTTACTAAACGGGATCGTCTTGCTGATGCAGGCGGTCCCGTTTTTTTTTGCTCTTTTCTCACAACCTACCAAAAAAGATTTGAAGATTTGATTAAATCAACGTTCTCCATAAGGCCTCATCCAGAGATAGGTGGTCTTGAATTTTGGTATTTTTGAGAGGTCAAGGTTCGGATCTACCATTTGTCTAAATTCTCTCCCATTTATACTCACCTCAACATTAGCAGTTATTTTAGGGTCAAATCCCCCATTTGCACGTACCAGATAATCAAGATAATGGGCAAACTGCAGTACCATTACGGGGCTTCCAGCAAAGACAGTATATTGCATATGGTTAAGGTAGTCTCTGGGATCTGCATAGCGTTGCTCTCCGGTTACCGGGTGGGTAACATTAAATTGAATTCTTGTACTTTTATGGCGTAGCATCATGCGCCAGGCGAAATAGTGTCCCTCTTCATGCCAAGATGTCCACCCAGGTGTGAACAGGTGTCGAAATGGAAGTAGAATATGAACAAAGATATAAATCACAGAGAACATTAGTAATAGGCGGGGTGTTTGATTTTGCAAAGACACTGCCAAGTGACCACTGTAAGTCACATATTTTCTATAATGTGCACCGATGAGTTTCCTTAATTTAGTTGGTAGAATTTTTCTTGGAAAATCTGGATCAAAATATAGGAGTGTTAGCATTATCGCAAGGGATGGGAAAACACCGATTGGAAAAACATAGTGATTATGTGCATGAAACAAAACTGCTGATAAAAAAGCCCAAATCCTGATAGGTTTGCAAAGCAATAGAAATGGGATCACTAGATCAAATATCATTCCGGACCAAACATAGAAATGATTCATCCAGTCTAACTTCATCAAGGGTTCTAAAATGGTCCCACGGTTTGCTGCTCCCAGCAGTTCTCCTGTTATGCGGCCATTAAGCCAATCTGGATCAAACTTAGCAATTCCACCATAAAAATAAACTAAACCCATATGAAATCGAAAAAGCCAGAGCCATATTGCCGGGAACCTGTCCGTATGCTGTACAGACCCACGAATGACATCAAGGGACCATGATTTGTGAAGGGGGGCCAGGGCCAAAAAGAAACTAATAAGGCATATCAGATAATAATGGTTATTGTATGTGGTTCTCTCTAATAGAAAGATATATGTGTATCCCAGGAAAAATAGGGTTGATGCAAGCCGATAGAAAAGACCCAATGTAATCAAGATACTAAAAATACCAAGTATCACAAAAAGCAGGTACATAAAATCTTCCGGCAATGGTACGAGCCACCAAAACCACTCATACTGGAAATGAAAATTAGGTTTCGCATAAATTTCACTTACCCAACCAATATGAAAATATCGGACGATATCGATTAACATCAATAAACCAAACACTATGCGCAACATCACTAAGCTGGCAACATCAGTGGGTTCGTAGACTTTTTGATGTAAGAGATATAGCCATTTTTTCATGATTTAACCTTATACCATTGTGTTCTAATTTAGTGTACCCTTAAAGATGCGGGTATTTTTACATTCAATATTTGTAGAGAACCTAATGAATTAATCATACAATCCTGCATAGGGATATTTTGATGCCGATTTTGTTATTTGACGGTCACTGTAATTTCTGTAATGCCTGGGTCAAGCTGATAGTTAACAGAGATACTGCCAAAAATATCCTGTTCACCCCCCTGCAAAGCTCAGTTGGCAAAAAAATGCTTGAAGAAAATAAAATAGATGTTAACTATACTGACAGTCTGGTTTTCTTTGAAGAAGAAAGATTCTCGGTAAGCAGTACAGCAGCATTAAGGATATATGCTTATTTGGATGGATGGGAGCGGCACCTTCAGTTACTGTCTGCTGTACCCCGTCCTTTGCGTGATGCTCTTTATCATTTTATCGCAAAATACCGCTACAATTGGTTCGGCAGGCGGGAACAGTGCATGGTCCCTACTCAGGAACTTAGAGAGCGTTTTTTAGCTGAACCATAAGAACTTTACTGGTCTGCATTTCACAGGCCTTTACCTGCCAGCTTTTTGAGTTTAAGTTTTGCCGGAATCGCGTATGGACTATCCGGAAATTGCTCAATAAAATAACTGAAATCTTCCGGATTGTTTGAATTCTCAATCATCTTCCATGTTGACTCAGCAGCTTCTGAGACCATTCTTTTTTTGCGCAGGTCAAGCTCTTTCTTCTTGCTATTCTCATGAGGATACTGTCCATATTCCCGCTGCTGTTCTTCGTCCATAATTTCAAGTAATCGCTCTTTGTCCATCATTATCTGCCAGGAGTCGCGTCCTTCACTTGACAGATCAAAGGCATAGTCTCCAATGTACATCGTTGCTTTTTCAGCTCGTGCGGCTTTTATGAATTCTGCTTCAGAAACCCAGATTAAAAATTGTTCAGTTAAAAGCCCGCTAGTACCACCTTTGGCTTTGCGTGTAGAATCATATGTATATGAATAATCCCTTTGATTTAAATTAATATTTCCCTGCTCTGTTTCCAGATCAAGGTCTTTGCCTTTTAAAAACGAAAACCGTCCTGCATGGCTCACGTTTAACTTGATTTCCTTATCACTGCAGATTACTTTACCGGCACATTCCTTCTCGGCCGTCAATTCTATTTCCTTGTTTTTTTTCTCAGTTTTAAAAGGCTTTGTTGTAAATCTGGTAATATCCTTTTTTTCGTAATAAACAGTCTCCACTGGTTTAAGGGTACAGGCGCCAAGAACAATGGTGATAAGAATCAGCAAAAATATTCGCATAGTATTTTGCAACAAAAATTAGAATAAATAATTGATTAACGAAAAATTAGTTCTGTTAACTTAAGATAACGAAGGTGATGATTGATTATTAAAAAGTTGTCTGAATGACTAATAATTCTTTCTGTAAGCACGCAGTGTTGTTTCCAGCAAGGTGGTAGCATCACTGTGTTTTGGACTCCAGTCGAGCAGTTCTGTCGCCAAATCTGCTTTGGCCAAAACAACTGCCGGATCACCTGCACGACGCGCACCAAGTGTGTAGTTAAAATCAGTTCCGGAAATTTCACGGGCAATCCGCAATACTTCAAGTACGCTTAATCCTCTTGCTGTACCAAGATTAACCATAAGGTCCTGATTTTCACTTTCTAAATAATCAAGTGATTTCAGGTGTGCCTCCGCCAGATCAGTAACATGAATATAATCACGTATGCAACTGCCATCCTCTGTATCATAATCTGTTCCGAAAACCACAACTTTTTCACGCTGTCCCAAAATCGTTTCCAGAACGATTGGGAGTAAATTATTCGGTTCCCGCTCCAGTCCGTTCAGTTCTCCAGCAATGTCATATCCTGCCGCGTTGAAATAGCGCAGGCTTGCGAAACGCATGTCCTTTAATTTGCTGTACCAGCAAAGCAAGTTTTCAATTCCAAGTTTTGTGTATCCATAAAAATTCACTGGTTCAGTTGGATGTGCTTCATCCAGCGGCAGGTACTGCGGCTCACCGTAAACAGCCGCGCTGGAAGAGAAGACGAAGTATTTTACCTTTGCTTCTGCGGCAGCATTCAGCAGATTGATTGTTCCCGACAGATTGTTCCGGGCATATTTCCCCGGCTCGGTCATCGAGTCTCCTGCTGCTTTCAAGGCAGCCATGTGGATAATTGCTTCCACACCGTTCATGGCTGTCTTTAATTGTTCAGATGAAAGTGTATCACCCAGAATAAATGGAATTCCCGGGAGCAGATTTTCACGCAGCCCTGTGCTTAAATTGTCAAATACGATTGGAGATTTTCCAGCGTCCCGCAGCGCTTTCACTACATGGGAGCCGATATACCCCGCGCCTCCTGTAACCAGAATTTTTTTGTTTTCAGTGCTCAATATTTATTATTACTTGGTTTTAAATGCTAATTTTTTTTTATCTGCTATTGCATTCTTAGTCATTCCGGGCGAAGCAAAGCGTAGACCCGGAATCCAGTGATATTACTACTTAGCTTATAGTTGATCTGATCATGGAATAGCTAACTTGATTTTGAACTATGAACAGTAAAATCTTTCTGATACATCCCCCCGTTTTATTCCACCATGAAAAATTAAAGTTTTTAAGGACAGCTTCCCCTGGATTCCCGCTTTCGCGAGAACGACAAAATGTAGTGATATAAGCAAATATGTATTGAATAAGCAGATTGATCAGGCGTTTTTTGTATCTTCCACTACTTCATAAAGCACACCAAAAGATGTGTCATCATGTGATTTGGGATGAATGAAAAATACCGTTGTGTCTCGTGAACCTGAACGGGGGGCCGGATCAATTATGTGAAAACCCTCTGCTTTCAGAAAATTAAAAGCGGCCTGAGCATTTTCCACCCTCAATCCCACATGTGCCAGACCACCACGGCCATTGTTGCGGTCAATTTGTTTTTGTACCGGACTGTTTGTACATTTTAACATGGTTTTCAAGTTCTCCCGCGAGTACGGCAATTGCAATGTGATCCACATACAGAAAACCGGGCGGTTCAGAAATTCCGTGATCCTGAATATTGAAGGATGGTTTTTTTATAGACATGTTGGTATAAAGCTCTCAAAACCTGAAAAAGACACACATATTAATAATTATGAAGTTTGACTAACAACGAGCTTCAGGATGAAGGTATTTCCTTGAGTCTTTCTTTGGCATCAAGGTAGACAATTTTACCATCCTTCCATACAGGCATTTTCAAGTTATGTTCAGCGGCTATTTTTATGGCATCATTTTTTGCTCGATGCATGGCAGCAATTCCCAGCTTTCCATATGAAATTTTTTCCTTCATAATTTTTCCTGTAGAACAAACGGCGTTTCACCGGAGTTGTCGTAAATCACCCAGGAGTCCGCAACCTCCTAGGAATCAAAGCTATTATATGTAGTGCCCATCACTTAAGGAAAGCTGAGCATAGTATTGCTTCACCCCTTCTTCAAGTGAAAGGAAATCTTCGCTGAATCCCGCGGCTCTCAGGTTATCTAGTCCGGCTTCAGTGAACTGCTGGTATTTTCCTAGCAAATCATCAGGAAATGGAATGTCCTCAATTTCACCTCCGCCATGAATGCTTTGCAGGGTTCTGGCAATATCAGTGAAACTCCGTGCTTTTCCGGTACCGGCGTTGAAAATTCCACTGGATTTGGATTGGTAAAAATGCATATTAATTTTTACCGCGTCGGCAACATGAATAAAATCACGGCGGAAATCTTCACTGCCCTCAAACAGCCTCATTTTTCCTGACTCATGAAGCTGATGAAAAAGGTGGAATGCGACTGATGCCATGCGGCCTTTGTGATTTTCCTGTGGTCCGTAAACGTTGAAATAACGCAGCCCAAGCACTTGAATATCTGCTTCAGGCAAAACACGACGCACATAATTATCAAATGCAAATTTGGAAAAACCGTAAACGTTCAATGGATATTCCGCTTGGGGCTGCTCTGCAAATCCTTCATCACCATTTCCGTACACTGCCGCGCTGGAGGCATAAAGAAAATCGATTTTGTTTTCCAGGCAATGGTGGAGCAAAACTTTGGAATACTCATAATTATTGGACATCATGTACTTGCCGTCCTGCTCAGTGGTTGAAGAACATGCGCCCTGATGAAAAATTACGCTGACATTCTGAATTTTTCTGTGGTTTGCCAGATATTCATTCTTGTCCATGTAATCAGCAAATGACAATCTGTTCAGGTTGAGGTGTTTCTCCGCGTTGCTTAAGTTATCAACAACAAGTATGTTGTCTTCTCCCGCATCATTCAGTCCTTTCACAATATTGCTGCCGATGAATCCGGCTCCGCCTGTTACTACGATCATGACTGCTCCAAAATTGAGTTAACAATTCCGGAGGTGGATTTGCCTTCAACGAATGGTACTATTTGCACACTTCCTCCATTTTTTGTAACGGTGTCATATCCCACAATTTCCTCCGGAAGGTAGTCTCCTCCCTTAACCAGCACTTCCGGACTGACTGCCTCAATCAATCTTGCCGGTGTTTCTTCATCAAAAATCACAATGCAGTCAATTGCTTGAATAGCGCTGAGTAAATATGCTCGATCTGCCTGCGGCATAATTGGACGGCGGGGGCCTTTCAGTTTTCTGACTGATGAATCGGAATTAAGGCCAAGCATCAGAATATCACCAAAAGTGGCAGCAGTTTGCAAATACCTGACGTGCCCGGCATGAAGTATATCAAAACAGCCGTTGGTGAAAACCAGTTTCCGGAATTCTTTTCTCCAATTCCGTACCTGCCGGCCAATTTCTTCTATAGGAATTATTTTGCAATCAGTAAATGTGTTTTCTGCCGGCATCAGTATTTTATGTCCATGAGACTTTGTATATCCTATCACAATGTCCTGCTGAAAACGAACGAAAAAAATTCTACGCCTTGCTATGAATTAAGCATTTAAAAGGTGTTTTTTCAGCAGTGAAGCAGTCTTTGTCTTGCAAGAATGAGATAAATCCAATTTAATATTCTGTAGTTCATTGACATTTCAACAAAAACATTAAAAAGCTAGTAATACAAATCCAAGATGATTCAGGAATTAAGAGAATATTCAAAAAGCATTTTTTTCAAACTGTTGCTGGTAGTAATTGCTGTCACTTTTGTGCTGTCCTTTGGTGTAGGCGGATTTTTTGGAGACCGCAAAGAAGTTGTTGCTAAAGTCAATGATCAGGAAATATTGCTTAATGAGTACCGTGAAGCATACCAAAACCGGATGCAGGCACTCAGGCAGCAGTTTGGTGAGAGCACCGAACAAATCGCTGAACAGCTTAATCTGCGCCAACAGGTTTTTAATCAGTTAATAGACCGTTATCTTTTGTTATATGAGGCAGCACAACTGAACCTGATGACTACTGATTTAGAACTGCAGGACTACATCCGCAATCAGCCATATTTTCAGAGAGACGGACAGTTTGATTTTACGACTTATGAGACAGTTTTAAGCCAGAATCGACTTGTGCGTCACGAATATGAGAATTCACTGAGGTCAGATATTCTGCTCACTAAAAAGCAACAGCTGCTTGGAGCAGGACTGGTGATTAACGACCGTGAAGTGGAACGTGCATACAGGAGAGATTTTGAAAAAATTGAAGTTGATTATATTTATTTTGATCCACAGTCCTTTATTGATGAAACTACGGTGAATGATAGCGAACTGAGACAATACCATTCGGAAAATCCGGATGAATTCAAAACTTTAAATCAGTTCAGAATGGAATACTTCACACTTTCAGCGGATGACTACAACGATGTTGTGAATGTCAGGGAACGGGAAATCAGGCGTTACTACAAAAAAAATGCGGACGAGTACGTAACTCCGGCGGAAATAAAAGGCAGGCATATTCTTTTTAAACTGGCACCGGATGTTCCTGAAGAAAAACTGCTGGAAAGACGCGAACAGTTGAGCAATTTGTTGAGTCAGATACGGGATGGTTCTTCATTTGAAGAATTGGCAATCAAATATTCTGAAGACGCAACAGCGGCAGAAGGAGGTGATCTGGGCTGGTTCAAGTCCGGAGAAATGGTGCCGGCATTTGAGGCGGCGGCATTTGCCCTTGAAGCAGGACAAGTCAGTGAGATTGTCAGGTCACCATTTGGTTTGCACCTGATTAAAGTTGATCAGCGCAAAGAGGAAATTAAAAAAACTCTGGATGAAGTACGTGAAGAAATCACGGATATTCTTGCTGAAAGCAGGGCGCAAAAGCTTCTTGATGAAGAACTGGAGAAACTGCTTGAACTTGCTGGAGAATCATTTACTGAAGAAGCACAGCGATTAAATAAAGAGGTGCTCAATTCCGAGTGGTTTGATAGATCAGCTATTATTCCGGGGCTTGGTTCTTCAGCTGAACTGATTCCTGAACTGCAGCAGCGCAAACCAGGAGAAATGGGAATCTGGAAACGAAATCCTGTTTTAGGACATGTGATTTACCGTCTCCAAGAAACCAAAGAGCCTGTTGTCCGCACATTTGAAGATGCAAACTCTGATGTGGAAACTGCAGTGCGTCTTGAAAAGGCTGAGGCGCTGGCGCTTGAAGCCGCAAAAAATGCTTTGACAAAGGTTCAGGGAGGGGAAGATCTGGAGACTTTGGCAAAGCAGCAGGGACTTAGTACCGAAATAATGGAATACACGGCAAACACCAGATTTCTTCCTTTATTGGGAGAAAATTCAGAATTCCGCAAAGTTGGGCTGCATTTAAATGAAAACCAGCCCTTTGGTTTGAGCATCAATGATAAACGTGCCGACCTGATTCGCTTCAGGAAACGAACTTTAGCAGAAGAAAATACTAAACAGCAAAAAGAAAATGTCAGAGCACAACTCCGGCAAAGTCTGCAGCAGTCCCTGCTCAGCAAGGAACTGAAGCGCCTGCGGGATTCAGCAGCAATTGAGGTGATCAATCCTGTGTTTCGTACTTCCGGATCTTCCTGATTAAAATCCCATTAATCCATCGGATTATAAAATAAGCTGTTCATCGATCATTGATAACTTATCATTGATAAATGCCCTGCCTCCACTATTCAAACCGCCTTGATCGTCTTATTGTGCCGTTGGCACAGCAACTGGACAAAAGGAATCCGTTTGATTCTGCAGAAATTGTTGTTCCGAATTTCAGCCTGGAGAAATGGATTTCCCTCAAGCTGGCGCAATTCCAGGGGATTGCCGCCAACCTCAATTTCATAACACTGGAAAAGGCATTATACCGCTGTCTTAAAAACTACATACAAAATCGCCACTGTGAACTGCTGAAACAGGAGACCATTCAATGCCTGTTGATGAATGTTTTACGGGAAAAACTTTCGGATTCAGATCAAGTCTGGAATCCGGTACGCAGCTACCTCAAACCGGATACAAACATCAGTCATGAAGCAGCGGAACACAGGCTTTTTCATCTGTCCGGACGGCTTGCATATTTGTTCCAGGAATATGAATTTTCCCGAAATGATGAACTGATTGCTGCCTGGAATGACGGGTGCAATGCTATTGATCCACAGCCTCACGGCACAGAAAGCTGGCAGCGTGCTCTTTGGAATGCACTTTTTGGTGCTGAAGGCAAGGTAACACACTACAACCAGAGAGTCAGAAAATTTAACTCAAGGGAGAGAAAGCCGGAACTTTTCACATTACCTCAGCTTTTCCGGATTTGCAGTGAGAGTCAGAACCATCAATCCCCCTCGAAAAGCAGCCTGAAACCGGAGACTGATCCTCTTCATATATTTGGTGTTTCATACCTTTCACGATTCCATCAGAATGCCCTCACAGATTATCTTTCCAAAATACGCGACATACATGTTTACACTCTTAATCCATGCATGGAATTCTGGGAAGATGTCCAGAGTTTAGGCGAAGCCAGATCAGCTGTTCGCAGAAATCTGGAATCAAATCGACAGCTTTTTGAAAATCAGAAAAGTTTGTCTGAAACAGAAATTTTGCAGGGGGAACTGTTTCAGCATGAGGAAGACAATCCATTTTTGCAGGCATGGGGCAGGCCCGGACGAGAAAACATCAGGCTGCTTAATCAATGGAGCGAGTGGAACTTTGAACCATGGTTCGCAGGAACTGCATCTGCCGTATATCCTGTCCAAAATCCGGGGAGTTCTCAGTTAAGTATTTTGAATCAGCTGCAGCATGATATCCTGTGCAGAGAGCCGCGGCGCGGTGAGTCACTCAAACTGGAGCAGGACAATAGTTTAGTAGTGTTGGCCTGTGCAAATCCCAGAAGAGAGGTTGAAGCAGTGGCAAATATGATCTGGGACTTGATTCGTCGTGATCCGGATATTCGGCTCAATGATTGCGCGGTGATTGCGCATGATATGGAACTATATCAACTCGAAATTGAACAGGTTTTTGAAAGCATTTACGATTTGCCTTATCACCTGATTGATGGAATCAGCGGAAGTGCGGGTCGTCTGGAAGACGCGGCTAATTCTCTTTTAGGATTATGTTTTACTGAATACTCACGTCGTGATCTGTCCAGATTGCTTAAAAATCCATGCTTTCTGAGCAAATTCGAAGAAACTGATCCTTCAGGAAAAAGGCGTGTTGATGAGGAACTGCAAATTGATCGCTGGCTTGAATGGGCTGACCAGCTCAATGTATTTTATGGCATAGATATTAAGTCACAACAGGAACATGGATATTACCATTTGGACGAAAACAAGTACCACTGGGAACAGGCTTTTCGACGCCTGACTCTTGGTGAAATGCTTGATAAACATGGAGAAAATGAAACTGTTTCAATTGATGGGCAATTACTAGCACCTGCTGATCTGCCTGATGAATGGAGCACAGAGGCAGCTCGTTTCATGCTGTTTGTACGCTCCTTAATTGCCGACACTCGAGATTTGCCAAAATGGGAAATGAGCGGCAAAGAATGGGGGCAGTTTCTTCAAACTCTACTCAAAACTTATCTTAAGCCCGTCAGCGATACTGACTCAGAGGCTTTCCAGAAATTGCTGCAAAATGCAGTTGCCATTCGTGATCTTGATACCGGGCAAATGAACGGAAACAGCCGTTTTGGATTCAGCACAATTTATGAATTTTTCAAACAAAAACAGGAATCAGCTGTTTTGCACAGAGGACATTATTTAGCAGAAGGTGTAACCATTTCTTCTTTTCAGCCAATGCGTCCGATTCCTTTCAAGGCAGTATTTTTGTTGGGCATGGGGGAAGGCTTGTTTCCCACACCTTACCACCGTGATACTCTTGATTTGAGGCATATTCCTGTTCGGCTCACTCCCGCAGTGAAGGGTCAGGCATTTCGCGAGCGGCAGTTAGGAGATGTTTCAATGACTGAACGTGATCGATACATGTTTCTGGAAACTCTGGTTTCTACAAGAAAACATCTTGTTATGAGTTATGTTTCACGCAATGACCGTACCGATGATGAACTTAATCCATCCTCAATAATCCAGACATTGATTGATGAACTTGAAAGCGGCTATCTTAAGGAAAAATTCCAGAAAACTCAGCATCCGCTCAAATCCTATTCACTGGAATATTTTCCGGAATTGACAGAGACCGGGACAGAGGATTCCGGAGAAGAACTAAAACTGCCAAACTATGATCCTGCCTCATTCAGGCAGGCCCGTGCATTGAAGATGCGCCAATTGTTTGATCAAAAATTTCCCGGATTTCAACGGATTGCTCCGGAGTGGATTCCTGATGATATAAAACATTCTATCACTGAACAATTCCCCCTCTCAGTCTCAGAGGAAACTGTTGAAAAGAAACAGCTTTCAGCTGTATCAATTTCACGAATCAGGAAATTTCTTGAATCACCTTTGCAGTCCACTGCCGCTAATATATTGGGATTGTCTGAAGAAGAGGAAGATATCAGTGAAAAAATAGAAGAACCGCTGCTTTTGGACCGATTGAGTGAATGGTTAGTCCTGAGAAAAATCTGGGATAGGGGTCTGAACTCTGCGGACTCAGAACCGGATTGGACGCAGCTTTATGATCTTCAGACACAGCGCATGGAACTTGAAGGTGAACTGCCTATTGGTGTATTTGGAGAGGCGGCACAGTCAAAACAGCTGAGAATTTTGAAAAGATGGCAAGTGCAGGCAACATCAGCAATTGGGGTTAACTGGCAGATATTGCGGAAAAATCTGATTCAGTTTAATTTTGGAGGAGTGAAAGAAGAAACTGTAAATGATGGTATGATCAGTTCATATCAATTTGTTCCACGGCTGCATTTGCAAGATGATCAAGATTTGCCCGCAGATGTAGTAGATACAAATTTATTAATTCACGGAAAAACGGAATGGTGGTATACGGATGAATCAGAAAACTGGTATTGTATTTATTTCTGTGAACGTCAAAGCAAAGACAAGAACTGGCTGCGTCATTTTCTGGATGTTCTGATCCTGCGTGCGGCAGATTTAATCCCGGATAATGCAAATATTTCCGGATTATGTATTGCCGCCGAAGGAAATGTGGTAACAAGAAAAATATACCTTCCATCACAGGAACAGGCAGAAAAATATTTGATTGACCTGACAAACGAGATGAATTATGAAAATAATGCTGTGTTAATGCCGGTGGAATCTGTTCTGCAGTTATCAAAAGAAAATTTGAGTGGTTCGGATTACAATGCAAGATTTGCGGAATGGATGGACAGCAAGCTTCAGTCTTCAAGAGAAAATTTGGGGATCAGTTCTGAATATGGTCCGGTTAAGTATTTAAAGGAAGTGCCTTATCCGGACAACCCATACTTATTGATGAACAGTCGTTTCGGGCTGTTTTTTGACACAGTACAGCTTTGAGAAAAACGATGGAGAATCATCTCAGACAAATGCAGGACTTGCTGGAAGCTGGCACTTCCTTTGTTTGTGTTACATTGGTTGAAATCAAAGGCAGCACACCGCGAGCGCAAGGCGGACGGATGCTGGTAACTGCCTCGGGACTGTATTCAGGTACAGTAGGGGGAGGCCTGGTAGAGGCTAAAGCGCTGGAATTTGCCCAGGAATTTTTGGATGAAACCGATATTTCGGCAGAGACAAAATTTGTGCAGTGGAATCTCAACCGTGATATCGGCATGAGTTGCGGGGGTTCAGTCAAACTGTTTTTTGAACGTTTCCACACCAATCCCTGGGAGATCGTGATCTTTGGCGCAGGTCATGTTGCTCAGGCACTGATTCCATTGCTACTGACGTTGGATTGCAAGCTCACATGCTTTGATACCCGCAGTGAGTGGTTAGGCAAATTGCCGGAATCACCAAAATTGAATAAACTTTGTGTTGAGTCTCTTGCGGAAAATGTTGAACAAACCGCCGAAAAAGCTTTTGTGCTGATCATGACACACGGACACCGCACTGATTTTTATGTGGCAAGAAGTTTCCTGGAACAGAGAAAACAGCCGTTTTTAGGTGTGATCGGCAGCAGGGCTAAAGCTGCCACACTGAAAAAAGAGCTCAAAAAGGAAGGACTAAAAGAGAAGCAGATCAAACAAGTCATTTGTCCGCTTGGATTTTCTCTTGGAGGAAATCATCCACAGGAAATCGCCATCAGCATTACTGCGCAACTGTTGTATGAACGTGACAAACTTTTCGGTAAAACTCATCCACGCAACCCTGTTCCAAAATAAACGTGAATCAGCTTAACCTTACACTGCCGAAGTGGATTGATGCATTTTTGGCAGGCTATCCGGAAATTATTCCTGACATGGAAAAACAAATGCGTTTCGTGCTGGAACTGACAGAAAGAAATATCCGCGAAAAAACAGGGGGTCCGTTTGGCGCGGCTGTTTTCGAACAGCATTCAGGCAAACTTGTGTCTGTGGGAGTAAATGTTGTGGTAGGTCAAAACTGCTCAGCCGCGCATGCTGAAATGATGGCACTGATGCTGGCACAAAAAAAACTGGGACACTATGATTTGGGGGATGCACGTTTCCCGGCACACCGTCTGGTAACAAGCGGGAAAATGTGTGCCATGTGCCTTGGCAATGTATGCTGGTCCGGAATTAAAGAGGTTGTATCATCAGCTGAACCCGAAGACGTCGAGAGCATTACAGGTTTTGATGAAGGACCGATCCCGCCGGATTATAATGTACAGCTGAAACTCCGTGGAATTAATCTTGTTCCGGAAGTGATGCGTGCACAAGGAAAGGAGGTTTTGCAGCTTTATGTAGATCTTGATGGACAGGTGTATAACGCCACAAGATAAATTGAACAAAGTTTCACCGAACTCGAAAAAAATCCCCAGGATCTCATTTCTACCTCTTTATTCTCTGTGTCCTCTCAGGCAAGTCATAATTCCTGACTAAACATCGCAGGTTTGTTTCCAAGTGGTTCATTACTCTCCTTTTATAAAAGATTATACTTCTTCATCAAAAAACTTATGTTGCTTTTTTATTATTTTTTTAATATGATCAACCTCTTCAAGAAGTCTGTACTTTTTGATCCATGGCGCAAATCGAATAATTGGTTTGTGTTTTTTATAAAACAATTTATAGTTATTGCCTTTCTGTTTGCCAGAAACAGAAACCGCATTATGTGCAAGCGCCTGATCATGGTGGTCAGTCCGCAAAGTGAATCTGGTGAAACCATTCATTGAGGAAAATAGTATGCTTTACTCAATAATCAAAAAAATGCTGGTGGGGGCAGGAGTGGCTGCCGCATCCACCACACTGCTGCTTTCGGCAGCAAACACAGCAGTTGCAGGCTGTCCTGCCGCAACTGTTGCGGATATGAAAGGTGTTAAAGCCGGTAAATATCCACAGCAGTACGAACTTGCAGAGTTCGAGAAACTGGCGGGCTGCAAAATGACCTTCCAGGGCAATCCGGATATTGCCAGACTCAACGGAAAAATCCGTGGGAACCCCAGTTCAGTTCCTTCCGTTGCAAATCGACTGCCGTCAGAGCCGCTAGTTTATGCTCCATACGAGTCGATTGGGAAATACGGTGGCACACTTGACGTACTGTCGAACGCTACTGAGGCAGGGACATCAGACTTCCTGTCCGTGCGTCACGTCAATCTTGTACGTTTCTCTGACGATCTGCAGACCATCGTCCCGAACATTGCCAAGGACTGGAAGTGGAACAGCGATTTCACGCAATTGACTTTCTACCTGCGCAAAGGTCACAGATGGTCTGATGGTGCACCGTTTACCGCCGAGGATGTAAAGTTCTGGTACGACCACCTTGCGCTTTCTCCATTGATTATGGAAAAGCCCAAGGATTACGTGCTTGTTGGCGGCAAACGCATGACCGTCGATGTGGTTGATCCGCAGACAGTCGTCTTCAACCTGCCTGCTCCAAAGCCGGGTTTGTTGGCTCACTTTGCGTTTTCATTCGCGCAGGGTTTTCAGCCCAAGCATTTTCTGGCCCCGTATCATCCGGAACTGAGTGCGAATGCTGACAAGCTGGCGCAAAAAGCCGGATTTGAGAATGGTCTTGCAGTGATCAAGGCCTACTTTGGTAATTCAGACTGGACCGACACTCCGTCGCCTCTACTGAATTCTCCGGACAAGGTAGCAAAGCTTCCGGCTGACGTAATTCCGACACTGGAAAGTCACATCTACATCACGGATACCACAGAAGGTCGGCATCTCGTTGCTAATCCATACTTCCATATCGTTGACACACAGGGTAACCAGCTGCCTTACATCAGCGAGCAGGATGAGGTGTACAAAAACGACAACGAGCTAAGGATCCTCACGCTGGTTAACGCTGAAGCGGATTACAAGTCGCAGTCGCTGCAACTGTCCTCGGCTCCCATGCTTTTGGAAGGTCAGGAAAAAGGGGATTACACGATCTACCTGAAACCTGAGATCACCCTGTCTAACATTTCATTAAATGTAACGCATCAAGATTTAGACAAACGTAAGGTTTTTGGAGATTTGCGCTTCCGCAAAGCAATGTCGGTAGCCATTAACCGGCAGGAGATCAATGAGGTCGCGTTGTTCGGTCAAGGAACACCCAAGCAGTACACAGGGTTTTCCCCTATGCCTGACTTCATTGATAAGAAGTGGGAAAGCTACATGATCCAGTATGATCCGGGCATGGCTAATTCCCTGCTTGATCAACTTGGTATGAAGGACACAAACGGTGATGGCGCTCGAGAACTTCCCAATGGTAAAAAACTGGTGATCAATATGCAGTTTGCCACGCAGGGTATTGATCCTCAGATCGTTGAGATGGTTGGCCAGCACTGGGCCGAAGTGGGGATTAAAACCACAGTCAAAGAAGTCACTCCGGACGAGTATCGTTCTCAGCAATCTTCGAACACGCTTGATGTTGGCATGTGGCGTTCGAGCCAACCTTTGGCCATTGTGATGGGGAACAACGAGCTTTGGGTTCCGCCGTTTGAAAACTACTTCGGTCACCGTACCGGAATGCTCTGGGCGGAGTATGTTGACTCGAATGGCGCCAAGGGCGTGAAGCCTCCGGCGTATGTCATGCAGTTGATTGCTGATGTCAACGAGTTCCAATCAGCCGCCATAGGCTCCGACCGGTTCAAGGAACTGGGCAGACGGATGGTTAAGAACATGACTGAAAATCTGCTCAAGATTGGTGTGGCACAGAAGCCTGCTCCGATTTATCACCGTAATGTGTTGAAAAACTTTGTTGAGTTCAAAACTCACTCCTACGAGTATTACCGCACTTATCCTTACAGGGGTACTCAGTGGTGGTTAGATGAGTAGATTTTATTGATATCTACTATCTCCGGACCGGACGATTCATTCGTCCGGTCCTTTTTCAGCCGTCCTTTACTCCTTTATGTTAAAGTTCCTTCAGTTCACATTGACGCGGGCAGTGATGTCAATTTTGACATTGGTGATCGTATCTTTTATCGTCTTCTCAATGATGGAACTTGTTCCGGGCAACTGCGCGGAACGTTACATTGCCTTCAAGAACACCCAGGGACAGAATATCACAGTTGAAGACATCCGTGCCGAAGAGCGGAGACTTGGGCTGGACAAGCCTTATTTGATTCGTGCCTTCAGCTGGATGGGCGATGTTTTTTTTAAAGGAGAATTTGGAGACAGCTGTATTCTTCGACTGAACATCAATCATCTTCTGAGTGATAAAGTATGGATCAGTCTGGGGATAAGCCTGGCTGCTTTGTTTTTTTCCTATCTTGTGGCCATCCCGATTGGCATATACTCTGCTGTTTCCAGAAATCCGATTGCTAACAATTCGGTACGTTTCATCAGTTACCTTGGGCTGGCACTACCAAGCTTCCTGCTTGCACTGATGATCATGCTCACGACTACGGTGCTGTTTGGCGAATCCATGTCAGGTTTGTTTTCCAAAGAATACCGGGATGCGGCATGGTCCTATGCCAAGTTCATGGATTTCATGTCAAGGGCCTGGCTGCCGGTTTTCATCCTCGGTTGGGCGGCCACCGCCTTTGCACTGCAAACCGTCAGGGCACTGATGCTTGACGAGATCGGCAAGCTCTATGTCACAGCAGCTTCTGCGAGAGGCATTTCCGGCCGCAAGCTCCTCTGGCGCTACCCTGCTAAACATTCTCTTGGCCCGGTGATCAACTCCCTCGGATTCGATCTCAACCGCATCTTCAATGATCTGCCGGTAGTGGCTTTAATCATGACCCTTACTGAAATGGGGGCTCTTCTTATTGACGCACTTGCATTTTCAAATGATCAGCAGCTGGCCGGTGCAATTCTTGTGGTGTTGACCGCCACGATCGTTTTCATAAATTTTGTCACGGACATCATACTGGCACTGATGGACCCACGAGTCCGTCAGGGATTGATGGGATAAAGGATGGGCTTTTTTTCAAAGAAGGCTGATGCGGCCACTGATCAAAACCTGAAGGAGGCGTATTTTACTGCCTCCCAGGGACAGCTGATTCGAGCTCGTTACAAAAGTAACCGTACCGCCATGGTCGCGGGATGGGTTCTGACCCTGATGATCCTGGCAGGATTTTTCAGCGAATTCCTTTCTCCTTATGAACCCACGATGGCAGGCAGGGACAAGAAGTATGAGAATGGCCCCCCGCAGATACCAAGATTCTGGGATGAAAACGGCTTTTCCTTCAGACCATTCACCTATGGGACCAAGCGGGAACGCTCGATTAAGACCAACTTCCGCTGGGTGATTTCTGTTGACAGAGAGGATCGGCGTTACTTGCAGTTCTTCGTTGATGGCTGGGAATACAGTTACATAAACCTTGACTGGGATTTACCCGGAGAAGCCTTTGATCTGGACGTCAAGGCCTTAACATTCAGCACACATTTATTTGGTGTTGATAAAGGAGGTATTCACTTGTTTGGAACTGACAAGAGCGGGAAGGATATTTACTCCAGGACCCTGCGTGCGATCATGACTTCCCTCAAGTGCGGAGTTCTGGGAGTTTTTATTGCCTTCGTGCTGGCGTTAGTGATTGGAGGTATCTCGGGTTATTATGGAGGCTGGATTGATCAGATTCTGCAGATGATCACCGATGCCATCCGTACGGTGCCTCCCCTGCCTTTATTCATGGCACTTGCGGCGTTTCTTCCTCAGGAATGGAGTGCCGAGGCCGTCTTCTTTGTAATTTCTTCCATTTTAGGGTTAATCGGCTGGCCTACACTTGCAAGAAGGATCCGTACCCATCTGCTCAGTGAGCGAAGCCAGGACTATGTCCTTGCGGCCCAGCTTTGTGGAGCTTCTTCAAACCATATCATCCGTCGTCATCTGCTTCCCAGCTTTACCAGTTATATCATTGTTGATTTAATGATTACGTTTCCTTATATGGTACGTTTGGAAACAGCACTCAGCTTTATTGGTCTGGGTCTGATTGATCCGGTAAGCTCACTTGGCTCCATGATGCAAAATGTCTCCAAGGCAGACGTGCTTTTGAACTATCAGTGGTATTTCATCCCGGTCATTTTCTTCATTGCTTTCGTACTGGCCTTCGTCTTTGTAGGAGACGGCTTACGTGATGCAGCTGACCCTTATTCGCAAACCAAGAAATGAGCCTGCTTTCAGTCGAAAACCTGCATCTGCAATTTGACACCGACGAGGGCCGCATCACGGCTGTTGAAGATGTTTCGTTTGAGTTGAACGAGGGCGAGGTGCTGGGGCTGGTCGGAGAATCAGGTTCCGGAAAGTCAGTTACAGCAAAGTCATTGATGCAGCTAAATCCGTCAAATGCTGTATATGGTCCGGAAAGTGGCATTCACCTCGAGCTGGACTCCGGAATCGTTGAAGTGTTGTCGCTGAAGAAATCACAGGAACTTGAGATAGTGAGAGGTGGCGCAATTTCCATGATCTTCCAGGAACCTATGGCCAGCTTTGCTCCTGCAATAACAATCGGAAACCAGATGGTTGAGCAGCTGCTGATTCATACTTCACTGTCAAAGAAGGAAGCCGCTGAGCTGTCTGTGGAGATGCTTGAGCGAGTCGGAATCAATGAACCTGCAAAACGCTTCTTTCAGTATGCCTTTGAACTTTCAGGAGGCATGCGTCAGCGGGCAATGATTGCCATGGCCCTTTCAACCAGGCCGAAAGTGCTTATCGCAGATGAGCCTACCACTGCATTGGACGTGACTATTCAGGCACAGGTGCTGGAATTGATGAAAGATCTGGTGAAGGAATTTGGTATGGCAATTCTTTTCATTACACATGACCTTGGAGTCATCGCACAGGTTGCGGACAGAGTTTCGGTGATGTACCTTGGAAAAATTGTGGAAAGCGGTCCTGTACGCGAAGTTCTTCACTCTCCAGTGCATCCATACACAAAGGGATTGCTCAACGCGCTGCCCAAGCTCGATGCACTGGACGAGCCACTGACCCCGGTTCCCGGCGATATACCGAGCCCCCTGGAACGTCCGCCCGGATGCGTGTTTCACACACGCTGTCCCGAAGTCATTGCTGATCGCTGCAATGCTTCCATTCCCGCTCGAGCAGACGTCGGTCATGGACATGCTGCGTCTTGTTTCGCAATTAAAGACATGGAAGAGGCCGCATGACGGAAACACCTCTGGTACATATTGATAATCTCAATGTGGAATTTCCATTGGGAAGGAAACTGCTGGGCAAACCTCCAATGTTGAAGGCAGTTAACGGCGTCTCAATGGACATCATGCCTGGACAGTTCTATGGTCTTGTGGGCGAATCCGGATCAGGCAAAACAACATTGGGTCGTGCCATCCTCAAGGCTGTACCAATCAGTTCCGGAAAGATATTATTTGATGACGGTGATGTAAGTTATGACCTGGTCACAATTTCACAGACTGAGCTGAAAAACTACCGAAAACTGGCACAGCTGATATTTCAGGATCCTTATGCCGCGTTGAGTCCGCGCATGACAGTCAGGGACATCATAGCTGAGCCGCTGGAAGTGATGGAATTAACAAAGTCCCGCGATGAGACAGATGAACGTGTACGTGAAATAGCTGCCAAATGTCGTTTGAACCTGGAACACCTGAGGCGCTTTCCCCATGCTTTTTCAGGTGGGCAGCGACAGCGTATTTCAATTGCCCGTACGCTGGTGTGCAATCCGGACTTTGTTGTTGCGGATGAAAGTGTAGCCGCTCTGGATGTTTCCATTCAGGCAGATATCCTCAATCTTCTCAAGTCTCTTCAAAATCAACTGGGACTTACTTTCCTGTTCATCAGTCATGACCTCAGTGTGGTCGCACACATCTGTGACCATGTTGCCGTGATGTATCTCGGAACACTGGTTGAATCGGCCCCAACCAGAAAATTGTTTGCCAATCCACGTCATCCATACACAAAGGCACTGTTGTCCTCAATTCCTTCTCTTGATCCAGATGACAGCAAAAAAGCACAAAAACTAGAGGGTGAAATCCCCAGTCCGTCTAATCCGCCTTCAGGTTGTAAATTTCATACACGCTGTATCTTTGCTGAAGATCGCTGCCGTCAGGAAGTTCCTGTTTGGCGGGAACTCAGCGATAAGCATTCAGTTGCCTGCCACTTCTCAGAAAAGCTCTCTGCTGCTTCCTGATACCAGTCAAACCTGCTGGTTAATCATCTGTTTCTCACCTCAGATCTCTTAGTAAGATTGAAAACTGCGTCAATTATTTTCAAGATGCAAAAGCAAAAAGTCATCATCATTGTTCCTTGTTTACGGATACGTCATTCATGAATAAGAAATTCCCTCCAACGATAGGCATAAAAAAATTATAAATATTTACTATATAAAAAAATTAGTCTTGACTAATAAATAATTTATGCTCATTATAATACCCATCATGTTTTTGGCAGGGTAACCCGAAAATTCAATGCTTAGCTCAGTAATTTAATCTGTGTTGAGTAAACACAAGGAATTTTAATGAAAACAACCCCGTGGAAGATCCTTGAAATAGGATCTTATTTTTTCATCGTCCTGATGGTCAGGACTTTTTTTAATCATTTAATCCAGGAGTAATAATCTCAATGAATAAAAAAATGTTAACCTTAATCTGTGTTTCTTTGCTGTGGGTCCCACAGGTGGTTTTATCAGCTGAAGTAAACATACTTTCTGAACGGCAGGAATTTTTGCTCAGGCCTTTTCTTGATGTCTTTCAGGAACAAACCGGCATCAAAGCCAATGTAGTTTATCTGAAAAAAGGTTCGCTCGAGCGTCTCAAGCAACAGCCCGGTGCAGTTGATGCTTTGCTGACAGTGGACATTGCAAATCTTACAGCTATTGCTGACGCTGGATTGTTTCAGCCGATAAATTCCTCAGTTATCAATAAGAACGTCCCCTCAAAATACCGCAATCCAGATGGTCTCTGGACAGCGCTGACAGCGCGCGCTCGTGTTATTTATTATTCAAGGGAGCGTGTTAAATTAAATGAATTGTCAACTTATAAAGCACTGGCAGATGCAAAATTTGCCAATCGAATCTGTACACGTTCCGGATACAACAAATATAATGTAGCGCTCATTTCATCAATGATTGCAGAGCACGGAGTTGCTGAAGCAAAGAAATGGCTGCAGGGTTTAAAAAACAACCTGGCACGCAAGCCCCAAGGAAATGACCGAGGACAGGTTAAGGCCATCTATCAGGGTCAATGTGATGTTGCGATCGGCAACACCTATTACATGGTTAAAATGCTCGAAAGGGATGATCAGCGCCCATGGGCCGCCTCTGTGGGAATATTTTTCCCTAACCAGAATAACAGGGGCACACACATGAATGTTTCCGGAGGAGCAGTGACAAAATCCGCGGTGAATAAGAAGGAAGCTGTGCGTTTGCTGGAATTCCTTTCCGGAGATTTAGCCCAATTCATGTATGCCCAGGTTAATCATGAATATCCTGTAAAATCAGGAGTCCAGTATTCCGGGATTGTCAAGAGTTTTGGCAGCGGCCAGGAAGGCGTAAAGAAAGGAGTTTTCAAACAGGATAAGCGAAATCTGAGTGAAATTGGAAGTTACCGGAAGAAAGCTATTCAAATTTTGGATGAAGTGAATTACGATAAGTGACACACTGTTGAAAAATATGGAATGTTGGGAGGAAACTCCCAAAATTCTGGCGACAGGTTGATAATTTTCTTAAACTTAATGAAAAAACAGCCATGTCTGAACATTCTCAAGTTATTGAAGAGTATCTGCTGACACTCTACAAACTTGATCGCTCCGGAGAAAAAGCTAAAGCGGTTACTCTTGCAAACCGCCTTGATACAAGTCCTCCAACCGTTCATGCGACAATTGCCCGCATGCAGCGAGATGGACTTGTTGATGTGAATAAATCAAAATTATTGTCTTTGACGAAAGATGGTCAGAAAATCGCCGAAGACATTGCCTACCGTCATAACCTCTCTGAATTTTTTCTCTGCAATACTTTGGGCATTCCATGGTATGAAGTGCATCAGCACGCTCATCTTCTTGAACACGCAATGACTCCTGTTGTTGTGGAGAAATTGGCAGAATTTTTAGGAAAACCTGAATTCTGTCCTCATGGTACGCCAATGCCCGGAAAAGCCCTGCCGCAAAACACAATCAATCTCATGGAAACAAAACAGGGGATGACAGTGGAAATCGCCATGATTGGCGAGGTTTTAGAGGATTCAATTGATTTGATGAAAATTCTGCAGGAACATCACATCATGCCGGGTAATCAACACACAGTTGTTGAGAAAACAGATGTCATGCGTACTATTTCTTTGGAATCTGATAAAGGGCCTACCTCACTTCCTTTCCATGTTGCTGAAAAAATATTTGTGTTTGAGGTTTCAAGAAACAAAACTGCACGTAAGCAACAGTAATTTATTTTCATAATTAATATGAGTTCTTCCCTCAAAATTTCAGGAAGCTGGAATATATTCACGCTGGCACTTGTAACGCTCTTTGCATTGCCGATCATTTCCTTGATAATAACTGCCGGTTCCGGAGTAGAAAACGTCTGGGGGCATCTCTTAAGCACAGTAATGCCTGGATATCTGGAAAACACGTTTTGGCTGATGCTTGGTGTTGGAAGCGGCACTCTGCTATTAGGAGTTAGTTCCGGATGGCTGATTTCCATGACTGAATTTCCCGGAAGACGTGTGATGGAGTGGGCGCTGCTTTTACCGCTGGCTTTCCCAGGCTACATTATTGCCATGGTTTATGTGGAACTGCTTGAATACTCCGGACCGGTACAATCGCAGCTCAGGCTTTGGTTTGGATGGAAGAATTTTCAGGATTACTGGTTTCCGCCCATTGCATCTGTGGGTGGTGCAATTACGCTGCTTTCGCTGGTTCTGTATCCTTATGTGTATTTGCTGGCCAGGACTGCTTTTCTTCAGCAGCCTGCTGCTTTACTTGAAGCAGGCAGGATGCTTGGAAAAAGTGTAAGAAACAGTTTTTTGAATATTGCATTACCGCTGGCAAGGCCGGCGATTGTGATCGGTGTCAGTCTGGCAATGATGGAAACCCTTGCTGATTTTGGTACAATGCAGTTGTTCGCCGTACAGACCTTCACAACAGGTATTTATCATACCTGGTTTGGTACCTATAATGCTCCTGCCGCCGCTCAGCTGTCTTTATCATTGTTGTTGTTTTTCTGCGCCTTTATCTTTCTTGAGAGGTATTCACGAAGGCAGCAGCGCTTCCACACAAAAAACAACATTCTGAACGTGCATCCCCGCTATCCTCTTTCCGGAATACGTGCACTAACTGCAATAACATTTTGTTTATTACCTGTCATCTTTGGCTTTGCTTTACCTGCAGGTTTATTAGTGCAGTGGGCCGTGGAAAGCTGGAGATATGTACTGCTGGACCGTTTTTTCAGTGATGCAGGAAACAGTCTGTTACTGGCTTGTTTGACTGCTTTCCTTGGAGTTTTTCTGGGGATATTGCTGGCTTATGGCACTCGACTCAGTAAACGCCGTAGAGTTCACTGGGCGGCGAGACTTGTCAGTCTTGGTTACGCTTTTCCCGGCCCCGTAGTCGCGCTCGGCGTGCTCTTACCTTTTGCCTGGTTTGACCGCACAATTGATGCTTGGTTACAGCGGACTGTTGGCATATCCTCCGGATATTTGTTGAGTGGAACAATATTCATCCTGGTGTTTGCATATCTTGTTCGCTTTCTGGCTCTGGCATTCGGCGCTGCAGAATCCGGATTTGAACGTATTACTCCGCAAATGGAGGACGCCAGCCGATCATTGGGGAAAAATAACTTACAGACTCTAAAACGAGTTCATGTGCCTTTACTTAGGGGCAGTATGCTGGCGGCGGGACTACTTGTGTTTGTGGATGTAATGAAAGAATTGCCTGCCACACTGATGCTGCAGCCGTTTAATTTCAGCACTCTTGCCACAAGGGCATACAGTTACGCAACTGAAGAGCTGCTCAAGGAAGCCTCGCTGTGGTGCCTGATGATAGTGGCGGTGGGACTCTTTCCTGTACTTTATCTGAACCGTCAGCTGAGAGAAACTTCGCCACTTCACTACAAGGAAATATGACCATGATTGAATGCAGAAACCTTGGCAAAACTTATGGAACGGTTGAGGCAGTAAGTGACATCAGCCTTGGTATTGAAGAGCACGAATTTCTTTCTATTCTTGGACCTTCAGGTTGCGGGAAATCCACACTGCTCCGTTTGATAGCCGGCCTTGAAGTACCCAGCAAGGGACAGGTATTTTTGCATGGTGAGGAAATATCCGGCAAAAAAATAATTCTTCCGCCGGAGCGTAGAAAATTCGGAATGATTTTCCAGGATTTTGCTTTGTTTCCGCACCTTAGTGTAAAAGATAATGTTGCTTATGGAGCAACCGGATCAAAAAGTGAAAAACAACAGCGCGTGAAAGAATTGCTGGAACTTGTCAGCTTACCCCATCTTGCTGCTAAAATGCCTCATCAAATCAGTGGTGGAGAACAACAGCGTATTGCTGTGGCAAGGGCACTTGCTCCGAAGCCTCGACTGATATTAATGGATGAACCATTCAGTAATTTGGACTATCAGCTTCGTCAGCAGCTAAGGCGAGATATCAGGGAAATTCTCAAGCATGAGGGCGTTGCTACTGTGCTTGTAACTCACGACCAGGTTGAAGCAATAACTTTTTCCGATCGCATGCTGCTCATGCAACAGGGGATGCTGGTGCAGGAAGGAACTCCTGCGGATATTTATCAGCATCCACAAACAATTTGGGCATCATCTTTTGTTGGTGAAGCCAATCATCTTCTTGTTGAATGGCAGAGCAACTCTTTAAAAACACCTTTAGGTGAATTGAATGTGCCTGCTGAAATCGGCAGGAATGCCCGTATCCTGATGGTACGTCCGGAGGATTTTATACTGGAGTCTGCTGCTGATGGTCAGTCAAACGGTACGGTGAAAACTGTGGATTTTTCCGGATCGGTGCAGACAGTAGGAGTGGAATTAAAAAGCGGCGACAGTATACAGGTAAGCGGTTCACCTCATCTATTATGGAATCCGGAAGATACTGTGAAAATCACCGCGCAAAGATATTTGTGCTTCAATAGTTCCGGAATCAGATTGAACGGATTCCCGGAATAAAAACAGGCTGCAAAAGCAGTTTACAAGCTTTCCCAAAATACCATCGTAAAGCTGTACGAATTTTCACAAGGCTGAAAATAAATCTGCCCGAAACAGCAGAATTGATAATCAGCTCACAGCAGTCAGTCTGTAACATCAAAACAAAGTTTTTCTTTTGTAATGACCACTCCAGTCAACTCCATCAATTAGAGTCAGCATGAACTCATCAAGGTAATTTGAATAATGCAGGGGAAGGCTTTTGTTGATCATCTCCGGTTTTACTTCTTCAAGATATTCCTTTAGTTTGTCGCAGATTATGATAAGTCTTTCTTTATCATTTAAAAACGTTCCTTGTTTTTCCTGCTCTACAATCTGTCTGAGATTAATCACACGGTTCCTGAAATTCATCACACCATTGTTTTTTATTCTTTTTATTTGTTCCCTTGATCTTTGATCTCCTTTGCCGATTTCTTCAAGAGTGTATCTTTTTGGCTTATGTATACCAAAATATGAGATTAATACCTTTTCTTCTTTTGAAGCCAGAGTTGAAAGCAGCTCTTTGATATAATTCCCTCTCTCTTTTGCAGTCATTTTTTCCGTGCAACTTCTGTCCAAAATGTATTGTTAGCAATAAGATTGTGTGTATTACTCAAGATGCTTGCTTGCAGCCTGATCAGTGAGCGTGAAATCTGAACAAAAGTAATGTTTTGATTTCTTGCCAACTCATCATAAAAAATTAACATTTTTTAAAATAATTTGGAACCCAGTTCAGCAACCAAAGTGAAATTTGATTATTAAACCACATTTCCGAATGAAATCTTAGTGATGGTGGGAAATGAAAAAAATATATTTCCCTCATCTGACAATGGTAATAATTTGAATGCCAATAGGTGGGGGGGTGTAAATTTAGACAGATTTTTTCTTGAGGTCTGAGCTATGTGAACTGTATAAACTCAGTTAAGCTCTTAATTTTGCAAGGTATCTAAGAAATATTAATAGAAAGGATTGTGTTTCCCATTCACATACTTTCCAACGATGTTTCCGTCTTTGTCGTAACTTGTGACGTTCCATGGCTGGTCATTCCTGAACTCTCCTACCCAAACGACCTCCATATCATGTGTTATGATGTCTTCACTGTTTTTTCCACCATCTTTCCATTCACCGACATACTTGACACCATTTTTCCAGGTAATTTTCCCCTGTCCATGCCTTTTCCCGTCTTTCCATTCACCAACATACTGAACACCGTTTTCCCAGGTACTTATTCCCTGGCCGTGTGGTTTCCCATCTTTAAGTTCACCGATATAAACACCTTTATTTGAGCAGCCAACTAAAAAAATAATTAATAAAGCATGTATTGCAATCAGTAAACTTTTCATATCAATCCATTGAAAAAATTAGAGGGGGGAGTTGTATCAATTCACTTTCATATACCAATGTATCCGACCCTCTAACCGGAGGTCAAGAAAAATTTTGTTTTGAACAATTATTTTTTGAAAAACTCAAAAATTGTGCATGGTTTTTTATTCTCATTCTTTTTTTCTCATCATGAACCATTCGTTTTCATGCAGTCAGGGAAAGCCTTTAATCTGTACATTCTTCCGGTCCATTGGTAATTATAGTCAGAGAGGAGATTGGCTGGTGTTTAATGTTTCAAATTCTATAATTCTATTATAGTATTGACGACGAACCAGTTAAAATTTCTAAATAGCATGAAAGGAAAATATGGCAACTTATGAATGCAGCAAATGTGGCATGTCAGTAAATGCAACATGTGGAAAATGTGATGCCCCACTGGAAAATGATATGCTGACTTTAGATGATGGGTCAGA
Source organism: SAR324 cluster bacterium REDSEA-S27_B3 (assembly GCA_001627865.1). Lineage (GTDB taxonomy): Bacteria > SAR324 > SAR324 > SAR324 > NAC60-12 > Arctic96AD-7. The sequence goes on along the minus strand of LUQO01000040.1, from coordinate 1,853 downwards.
AGTGCAGATTTCTAAATGTCCAAATGAACATGGGAAAATAAAGTCTCCATTGTGCTGTGGACAGGATATGACTTGTACAGTCTGAAGAAATATGGAAGGAAAATTATTCTACTTTCTGTAATACAGCGGCCAGTCCAGGATAGTAAATTCTGTATAAAACATTAATTTTCTTCTTCAAAATTCCCCATTCAGCTGGACTTCTAATAATTGGAAGTCCAAGCCTTCTTGAGCAAATGGATAACTGTTTTGAGTTTTGTCTTGCTTCAGTTGTAATTGGAAAATACTGTGCTTTGAGATAATCACCTTTTTTACTATTTTAAACGATTGGGCACTAACACGAAGGTGGAACTAAAACTGTGACCAACACAAACTTTTGGCTTCATTAAGGTGTTGATTTTTGGAAAGGTGGTTTTAGAAAGGTTAATGATTACAAGATGTTCTGAAACTATAGTTCATCTTGATGGTCGGGGTGGAGAGATTCGAACTCCCGACATCCTGCTCCCAAAGCAGGCGCGCTACCGGACTGCGCTACACCCCGAAAAGAAGAGGTAAATTCATTTTCCGCAAGGCATTTCAAACAGTAATTATTTTAAATGCCGTACTGCAGTCGAATTCACAATTGAAGATAACTGGTGCCGAGAGGGGGACTCGAACCCCCACAACCTCACGGTCGTCAGATTTTGAGTCTGATGTGTCTACCAATTTCACCACCTCGGCATAACTGATATTATTGATGAAATTCCAATTCTGGTTAAAACACAAACTATTTAAATCATTCCAGATAGTTCGAGTAAATTTCTCAAATTCTCACCCCAAAACCCCACCAAATCTAAATTTGGGTCACAGTTATGATTGAAATTGACTTATAAATATACACTCATTCCCAAACTTTTTCAATAACACCTTCGCATTCTTGTAAAATACCTCAAATTTTGGTATATGTAAGGTTCTCCTGAACTAACCAATTAGGAATCCTATGAAACACCTACTCATTCTCCTCATTTCAATACTTCTTCTTTCTTCTCCTCTGTTAGGTCAGGAAACTGGTGTCTTATACCGTTTGTGGGATGGTAAAATAGTCGTATGGAAAACTTTTTGGGATGATGATGTAAATAAAAAATGGGGAACCAAATGGTCATGGTATTTTGACTTCCCCTTATGGAGACAAGCATGTAGGAGGATGGAAGAAAGGGAAAGAACATGGTCAAGGAACAGACACTTCGTCTGATGGAGGAAAGATGGAAGAAAGTATGTAGGGGAATGGAAGGATGGGAAAAAACATGGTCAAGGAACATGGACTTCACCTAATGGAAAGAAGTATGTAGGGGAATTTAAGGATGAGGAAATGTGAACTGGAAAATTTTACGACAATAACGGAAACATCGAAGGAAAGATGTTGAATGGAAAAGGAATAGAACAATAACCCTCCCTTAAACCCTCCCCATCATCCCCTGTAAGTAACCCCCACTTAATTCTTCACAGAGTCAGAGGAACTCCAAATAACCCCCACTTAATTCTTCACAGTTCTAAATTATTTTATTTCTTTCAATTCAAAATCTTCCTTCACCTCATCAAATTCCTGCATTACCTTCACTTTTGCATCATATTCCGAATATCCATAGGTGTTAATTAAAAATTGTTCCAATGCATAGATGTAATATTGTTCATATTCTTTATTGTATCTAGTTCCCACTTTATCTCCTTTTTCAGATGTTGATGTTCCTTTTACCTGATGGAAGTAATATGACATATGTAGAATAAGCAAACCATCATCTCCTTTGAGAAACCCCTATTTAATTCCTCACAGTCAGACAATCAACACAAACACCTTTCACGATTGGACATCCGTCTAG